>NZ_JAGIQE010000055.1:0-3584 GCF_017815075.1 Burkholderia sp. AcTa6-5
GTAGACGCCGCCGGCCGGGTACGCCTGCGCGACGGGTGCATCGGGCCGCGTGTAATGCGGCGCCATCGTGCAGCCCGTGGCGAAGAGCGCGACCGCGATTGCAGTCAAAGCGTGTTTTTGCATCATCACTGTCCCTTGTTGCCTTCGTCGCCGTTGCCCGGCTTCTCTTCGTGCTTCGCGTGCTCCTGAGCCAGACGCAGCGCCTCGTCGGCATCTTCCCGCTCGCCGCTGAAGATCGCGCGGACCTTCACGAAGAACATCGGGATCAGGAAGATCGCGAGGAACGTCGCCGTGATCATCCCGCCGATCACGCCCGTGCCAATCGCATGCTGGCTCCCCGAGCCCGCGCCGTTGCTGATCGCGAGCGGCATCACGCCGAGAATGAACGCCAGCGACGTCATCAGGATCGGGCGCAGCCGCTGGCGCGCCGCTTCGAGCGCGGCCTCGACCGGCCCCATCTTCTCCGTCTGCTGCAACTCGCGCGCGAACTCCACGATCAGGATCGCGTTCTTCGCGGACAAGCCCACGGTAGTCAGCAGGCCGACCTGGAAGTACACATCGTTCTCGAGGCCGCGCATCGTCGCCGCGAGCAGTGCGCCAATCACGCCGAGCGGCACCACCATGATCACCGAGAACGGGATCGACCAGCTTTCATACAGCGCCGCGAGACACAGGAACACGACGAGGATCGAGATCGCGTACAGGATCGGCGCCTGCGAGCCCGACTGGATTTCCTGGAGCGACAGGCCGGTCCACGAATAGCCGATGCCGACCGGCAGCTTCTTCGCGAGCCCTTCCATCGCGGCCATTGCCTGGCCGGTCGACTTGCCCGGTGCGGCCTGACCCTGGATTTCCATCGCCGACACGCCGTTGTAACGCTCGAGCTTCGGCGAACCGTACGTCCAGTGGCCGGTCGCGAACGCGCCGAACGGCACCATCCCGCCCGAGCCGTTGCGCACGTACCAGACGTTCATGTCTTCCGGCGTCATCCGGAACGGTGCGTCTCCCTGCACGTACACCTTCTTGATCCGGCCGTCGGTATCCAGGAAGTTGTTCACGTACTTCGACGCCCATGCGATCGAGAACGTCTGGTCGATCGCATCCGCCGTCACGCCGAGCGCATTCGCCTTCTCGCGATCGATGTCGACCTTGTACTGCGGCGTGTCGTTCAGGCCGTTCGGGCGCACACCCTGCAGCGTCGAATCCTGCGAGGCCATCCCGAGCAGCTGGTTACGCGCGGCCATCAGCGCATCGTGGCCGAGACCGGCGTTGTCCGTCAGCTCGAAGTCGAAGCCGGCAGCCGTGCCGAGTTCGGGAATCGACGGCGGATTGAACGGAATCACCGTCGCGTCCTTGTAGCTCGCGTAGCGCCCGAACATCCGGCCGATCAGCGCCTGCACCTTCTGGTTCGCATGCTGACGCTGCGAGTAGTCCTTCAGGCGCACGAACACGAGACCCGAGTTCTGGCCGCGGCCCGCGAAGCTGAAGCCGTTGACCGTGAACGCCGATTCGACGATTTCCTTCTCGTCCTTCAGCAGGTAGTCGGAAATGTTCGCGAGCGTCTTCGCGGTCGTTTCCTGCGTCGAACCCGACGGCGTCTGCACGATCACGAACATCAGGCCCTGGTCTTCATCGGGCAGGAACGACTTCGGCAGGCGCACGAACAGCAGGCCGACCGCGACGATCACGGCCAGATAGATGACGAGCCAGCGGCCCGAGCGCTTGATCACGTGGTGCACGCCGACGTGATACTTGTCGCGGCTATTGTTGAACGTGCGGTTGAACCAGCCGAAGAAACCCTTCTTCTCTTCGTGATGCCCTTGCGGGATCGGCTTCAGGATCGTCGCGCACAGCGCCGGCGTCAGAATCAACGCGACCAGCACCGACAGCACCATCGCCGTCACGATCGTCAGCGAGAACTGGCGATAGATCGCGCCGACCGAACCGCCCGAGAACGCCACCGGCACGAACACCGCCGACAGCACGAGCGCGATGCCGACCAGCGCGCCGGTGATCTGGCCCATCGCCTTGCGGGTCGCCTCCTTCGGCGACAAGCCCTCTTCCGCCATCACGCGCTCGACGTTCTCCACCACCACGATCGCATCGTCGACCAGCAGGCCGATCGCGAGCACGAGGCCGAACATCGACAGCGTGTTGATCGAGAAGCCCACCAGCGACATGACCGCGAACGTGCCGAGCAGCACGACCGGCACCGCGATCGTCGGGATGATCGTCGCCCGCAGGTTCTGCAGGAACAGATACATCACGAGGAACACGAGCACGATACCTTCGAGCAGCGTCTTGACCACTTCCTCGATCGACAGCTTCACGAACGGCGTCGTGTCGTACGGATACTTGACGACGAGACCGTGCGGGAAATACGGCGCCAGCTCGTCGATCTTCGCGCGCACGGCCTTCGCGGTCGCCAGCGCGTTCGAGTTCGTCGCGAGCTGGATACCGAGCGCCGCGGTCGGCTGACCGTTGTACTTCGTGTCGAAGCTGTAGTTTTCGCCGCCGAGGCTGATCTGCGCGACGTCCTTCAGGCGAACCCGCGAGCCGTCCTGGTTGACCTTCAGCAGGATGTTGCCGAACTGCTCGGGCGTCTGCAGCAGCGTCGATTCGGTGATCGTCGCCTGCAGCATGGTGCCCGGCTTCGCCGGCGTGCCGCCGAGCTGGCCGCCGGCGACCTGCACGTTCTGCGAGGTGATCGCGGAAGTCACGTCGACCGGCGTGAGACCGTAGTTGGTCAGGCGGGTCGGGTCGAGCCAGATCCGCATCGCGTACTGCGAGCCGAACAGCGTGACGGTGCCGACGCCGTTCAACCGGCTGATCGGGTCCTTCACGTGCGACGCCACGAAGTTCGCGAGGTCGTACTTGTTCATGCTGCCGTCTTCGGAGTTGAAGGCGAGCACCAGCAGGAAGCTGCTGCTCGACTTCGTCACCGACAGGCCGAGCTGCTGCACGACCTGCGGCAGAATCGGCGTCGCGAGCGACAGCTTGTTCTGCACCTGGACCTGCGCGATGTCGGCGTTGGTGCCCGGCGCGAACGTCAGCGTGATGGTCGCGTTGCCCGACTCGTCACTCGTCGACGACATGTACAGGAAGTTGTCGAGACCGCTCATCTGCTGCTCGATCACCTGCGTCACCGTGTCTTCCACCGTCTTCGCGGAAGCGCCCGGGTAGTTCGCGGTGATCTGGATCGAGGGCGGCGCGATCGTCGGATACTGCGAGATCGGCAGCGTGAAGATCGCCGCAACCCCGGCCAGCATCAGGATGATGGCGATCACCCACGCGAAGATCGGGCGATCGATAAAAAACTTTGCCATGAAACAGGCTCCCTGTTATTTCGCGCTCGAGGCAGCGGCAGCACTCGCCGGCGCGGCGCCCGATGCGGCGGCACCGGAAGCGGCAGCGGCGCCGGACCCGGCGGCGGCCGGCGCGGCGGGGGCAGCAGCACCCGAGGCGGCATCGGCCGCCGGAGCGAGCTGCGCGGGGACCGTCTTCACGGTCGCGCCCGGGCGCACCTTGTCGACGCCTTGCACGATCACGTGATCTCCTGCCTGCAGACCGCCTTCGACGATCCA
>NZ_JAGIQE010000056.1:0-3563 GCF_017815075.1 Burkholderia sp. AcTa6-5
GTAGACGCCGCCGGCCGGGTACGCCTGCGCGACGGGTGCATCGGGCCGCGTGTAATGCGGCGCCATCGTGCAGCCCGCGGCAAACAGCGCGGCAGCCAGTGCGGCCGCGGTGGCAGTCAAAACATGTTTTTGCATCGTTACTGCCCCTTCGAATCGTGTGCGTCGTCGCGACCGCGCTGCAGGTCGCCCTGCACGAGACGCCATGCGTCGTCGACGTTTTCCGTTTCGCCGCTGAAGATCGCACGAACCCGCACGAAGAACATCGGGATCATGAAAATGGCGAGGAACGTCGCAGTGATCATCCCGCCGATCACGCCCGTGCCGATCGCGTGCTGGCTCGCCGAGCCCGCGCCGTTGCTGATCGCGAGCGGCAGCACGCCGAGCATGAACGCGAGCGACGTCATCAGGATCGGACGCAGCCGCAGGCGCGCCGCCTCGATCGCCGCGCGCACCGGCCCCATGTTGCCGCCCGCCTGCAGTTCGCGTGCGAACTCGACGATCAGGATCGCGTTCTTTGCCGACAGGCCCACGGTGGTCAGCAGGCCGACCTGGAAGAACACGTCGTTCTCGAGGCCGCGCAGCATCGTCGCGAGCAGTGCGCCGACCACACCGAGCGGCACGACCATGATCACCGAGAACGGGATCGACCAGCTTTCATACAGCGCCGCGAGACACAGGAACACGACGAGAATCGAGATCGCGTACAGGATCGGCGCCTGCGAGCCGGACTGGATTTCCTGGAACGACAGCCCCGTCCACGAATAGCCGATGCCTTCCGGCAGCTTGCTCGCGAGCGCTTCCATCGCGGCCATCGCCTGCCCCGTCGACTTGCCTTCCGCGGCCTGCCCCTGGATCTCGATCGACGACACGCCGTTGTAACGCTCGAGCTTCGGCGACCCGTAGATCCAGTGGCCGGTCGAGAACGCGCTGAACGGCACCATCCCGCCCGCGCTGTTGCGCACGTACCAGATGTTCATGTCTTCGGGCGTCATCCGGAACGGCGCGTCCGACTGTACGTACACCTTCTTGATCCGGCCGTCGGTATCGAGGAAGTTGTTCACGTACTGCGACGCCCACGCGATCGAAAACGTCTGGTCGATCGCCGCGGCCGTCACGCCGAGCGCGTTCGCCTTCTCGCGATCGATGTCGACCTTGTACTGCGGCGTATCGTTCAGGCCGTTCGGACGCACGAGCGCCAGCGCCGGATCCTTTGCTGCCATCCCGAGCAACTGGCCGCGCGCGGCCATCAGCGCTTCGTGACCGAGGCCGGCGTTGTCCGTCAGCTCGAAGTCGAAGCCCGCAGCGGTACCGAGTTCGGGAATCGACGGCGGGTTGAACGGAATCACCATCCCGTCCTTATACGTCGAATAGTGCGCGAAGGTCCGGCCGATCAGCGCCTGCACCTTCTGGTCCGAACGCTGGCGCTGCTCGTACGGTTTCAGCTTCACGAACACGAGGCCCGCATTCTGGCCGCGGCCCGCGAAGCTGAAGCCGTTGACCGTGAACACCGAGTCGACCACCTCCTTCTCGGCGGTGGTCAGGTACGTGTTGATGTTGTCGAGCGTCTTGCCGGTCGTTTCCTGCGTGGAGCCGGACGGCGTCTGCACGATCATGAACATGTAGCCCTGGTCTTCATCGGGCAGGAACGACTTCGGCAGCCGCGCGAACATCACGCCGACCGCGAGGAACACGGCCAGGTAGATCACGAGCCAGCGGCCGGAGCGCTTGATCACATGGTTCACGCCGCTCGTATAGCGATCGCGGCTGCGATCGAACGTCCGGTTGAACCACCCGAAGAAGCCCTTCTTCTCTTCGTGATGCCCCTTCTCGATCGGCTTCAGGATCGTCGCGCACAGTGCCGGCGTCAGGATCAACGCGACGAGCACCGACAACACCATCGCCGACACGATCGTCAGCGAGAACTGACGATAGATCGCGCCGACCGAGCCGCCCGAGAACGCCACCGGCACGAACACCGCCGACAGCACGAGCGCGACGCCGACGAGTGCGCCGGTGATCTGGCTCATCGCCTTGCGGGTCGCCTCCTTCGGCGACAGCCCTTCTTCGGCCATCACGCGCTCGACGTTCTCGACCACCACGATCGCATCGTCGACCAGCAGGCCGATCGCGAGCACGAGCCCGAACATCGACAACGTGTTGATCGAGAAGCCGACGAGACCCATGATCGCGAACGTGCCGAGCAGCACGACCGGCACCGCGATCGTCGGGATGATCGTCGCCCGCAGGTTCTGCAGGAACAGGTACATCACGAGGAACACAAGCACGATGCCCTCGATCAGCGTCTTGACCACTTCCTCGATCGACAGGCGCACGAACGGCGTCGTGTCGTACGGGTAGTGCACGACGAGGCCATGCGGGAAGTACTTCGACAGCTCGTCGATCTTGGCCCGCAGCGCGTTCGCGGTCGCCAGTGCGTTCGCGCCGGTCGCGAGCTGGATGCCGAGGCCGGCCGTCGGTTGCCCCATGTACTTCGTGTCGAACGTGTAGTTCTCCGAACCGAGCGCCGCGCGGCCGACGTCCTTCAAGCGAACCTGCGAGCCGTCCTGGTTGACCTTCAGCAGGATGTTGCCGAACTGCTCGGGCGTGCGCAGCAGCGTCGATTCGGTGATCGTCGCCTGCAGCACGGTGCCCGGCTTCGCCGGCGTGCCGCCGATCTGGCCGCCCGCGATCTGCACGTTCTGCTGCGTGATCGCGGCCGTCACGTCGGTCGGCGTGAGGCTGTAGTTGGTCAGCTTGACGGGGTCGAGCCAGATCCGCATCGAGAACTGCGAACCGAGCAGCAGCGTCTGGCCGACGCCGTTCACGCGGCTCAGCGGATCGAGCACGTGCGAGGCCACGTAGTTCGTCAGGTCCTCCTTCGACATCCGGCCGTCCTCGGAGTTGAACGCGAACCACATCAGCCAGTTGCTGCTCGACTTCGTGACCTGCATGCCGAGCTGCTGCACGACCTGCGGCAGGTTCGGCGTCGCGAGCGACAGCTTGTTCTGCACCTGCACCTGCGCGACGTCCGGATTCGTACCCGGCGAGAAGGTCAGCGTGATCGTCGCGTTGCCCGAGTCATCGCTCGTCGACGACATGTAAAGGAAGTTGTCGAGCCCGCTCATCTGCTGCTCGATCACCTGCGTCACCGTGTCTTCCACCGTCTTCGCGGAAGCGCCCGGGTAGTTCGCCTGGATCTGGATCGTCGGCGGTGCGATCGTCGGATACTGCGCGATCGGCATCTTGAAGATCGATGCGACGCCGGCCAGCATCAGCACGATCGCGATCACCCACGCGAAGATCGGGCGATCGATAAAGAACTTGGCCATGAAACGGACTCCCTGTTATTGCGCGCTCGACGCGGCGGCCGAACTCGCTGCGGCACTGGCCGCGGTAGTTGCCGCGGTAGTCGCCGGCGCGGCGCTTGCCGAGGTGGCGGATGCGGCATCCGGCGCCGGGGCGAGCTGCGCGGCGACGGTCTTCACCGTCGCGCCCGGGCGCACCTTGTCGACGCCTTGCACGATCACGTGATCTCCTGCCTGCAGACCGCCTTCGACGATCCA
>NZ_JAGIQE010000057.1:0-1830 GCF_017815075.1 Burkholderia sp. AcTa6-5
CACGCGCTCGATCCCGCCATGGTTGGCCCGTGCGACATAATCGGCCATCCAGTTCTCGCCGAGCACCTGGCGCGCGATTTCCACCACGATGTAGTCGGCCTCGAGGTTCGCGTCCTCGTTGTAGCGCGACAGCCCCTGCAGGCACGACGGGCAGCTCGTCAGGATCTTCACGTCCGGGCCGTTCGCGCCCGCGGCGGCCGGCGCCGGCGCATCGCCCGCCACCACCGGAATCGCACGCAGCTTCGCCGCGCCCTTGCGGATCTCCTCTTCCTTGCGGAAGCGCACCTGCGTCGACACGTCCGGCCGCGTGACCGCCAGCGTGCCCGACTCCCCGCAGCAGCGATCGTTCTTCTCGATCCTGTAGCCGTCCTTCTCCGCGCCCATCAGCTCGTTGACGAGCTTCACCGGGTCGATCGTCTTGATCGGCGTATGGCACGGGTCGTGATACATGTAGCGCGTGCCCGTCACCCCGTCGAGCTTCATCCCCTTCTCGAGCAGGAACTCGTGGATGTCGATGATCCGGCACCCCGGGAAGATTTTGTCGAATTCATACCCCGCCAGTTGGTCGTAGCACGTGCCGCACGACACCACCACCGTCTTGATGTCCAGATAGTTCAGCGTGTTCGCGACCCGGTGGAACAGCACGCGGTTGTCCGTGACGATCTTCTCGGCCTTGTCGTACTGCCCCGAGCCGCGCTGCGGATAGCCGCAGCACAGGTAGCCCGGCGGCAGCACCGTCTGCACGCCCGCTTCCCACAGCATCGCCTGCGTGGCCAGCCCCACCTGCGAGAACAGCCGTTCGGAGCCGCAGCCCGGGAAGTAGAACACCGCTTCCGAATCGACGGTCGTCGACTTCGGGTTGCGGATGATCGGCACGATCTTGTTGTCCTCGATGTCCAGCAGCGCCCGCGCCGTCTTCTTCGGCAGGTTGCCCGGCATCTTCTTGTTCACGAAGTGGATCACCTGCTCGACCGCCGGCGGCTTGCCGGTCGTCGCCGGCGGGTGCTGCGTCTGCTTCGTCACGACCTTCTTCAGCATGTCGTTCGCGAAGCGCTGCACCTTGTAGCCCACCCCCATCATCACGCCGCGCGCGAGGTTGATCGTCTGCGGATTGGTCGCGTTCAGGAAGAACATCCCCGCCGCGTTGCCCGCGTTGAACTTCTTCTTGCCCATCTTGCGCAACAGGTTGCGCATGTTCATCGTCACGTCGCCGAAGTCGATCTTCACCGGGCACGGCGTCGCGCACTTGTGGCACACCGTGCAGTGGTCGGCCACGTCGTTGAACTCGTCCCAGTGCTTGATCGACACGCCGCGGCGCGTCTGCTCCTCGTACAGGAACGCCTCGACCAGCAGCGACGTCGCGAGGATCTTGTTGCGCGGGCTGTACAGCAGGTTCGCGCGCGGCACGTGGGTCGCGCACACCGGCTTGCACTTGCCGCAGCGCAGGCAGTCCTTCACCGAATCGGCGATCGCGCCGATGTCGGACTGCTGCATGATCAGCGACTCGTAGCCCATCAGCCCGAAGCTGGGCGTGTACGCGTTGCGCAGATCGGCGCCGTCGAGCAGCTTGCCCTTGTTGAAACGGCCGTTCGGGTCGACGCGCTGCTTGTACGCGCGGAATTCGGCGATCTCGTCGTCGGTCAGGAACTCGAGCTTCGTGATGCCGATCCCGTGTTCGCCGGAGATCACGCCGTCGAGCGAACGCGCCAGCGTCATGATGCGGGCCACCGACGCGTGCGCGTCCTGCAGCATCTCGTAGTTGTCGGAGTTGACCGGGATGTTGGTGTGGACGTTGCCGTCGCCCGCATGCATGTGCAGCGCGACGAACAC
>NZ_JAGIQE010000057.1:1930-3549 GCF_017815075.1 Burkholderia sp. AcTa6-5
GCGAGCGCCTCGTAGCCGAGCTGCACCAGGTAGTGCTGCGCCTCGCGCAGCGGCTGGTCGAGCCGGTCGCGCACGAATTCCCAGCGCGCACGCACGCGCTTGAGCAGCTCCAACGCCTGCTGCACGCGGTCTTCCAGCAGCTCGGCGCTCGGGATCTCGTTCGCGTCGTCGGTCTTGCCGAGCGGCAGGTTGCCGCCCTTGAAGAACGCCTCGAGCGCGTCGACCAGCTGCAGCTTGTTCTTCAGCGACAGCTCGATGTTGATCCGCTCGATGCCGTCGGTGTACTCGCCCATCCGGTTCAGCGGGATCACGACGTCCTCGTTGATCTTGAACGCGTTCGTGTGCTTCGCGATCGCGGCCGTGCGGCTGCGGTCGAGCCAGAAGCGCTTGCGCGCCTCCGCGCTGACCGCGACGAAGCCTTCGCCGCTCTTGCCGTTCGCCATCCGGATCACTTCGGACGTCGCCTGCGCGACCGCATCGGCGTCGTCGCCGACGATGTCGCCGATCAGCACCATCTTCGGGAACGCGTTGCGCTTGCTCTTGGTCGCGTAGCCGACCGCGCGCAGGTAGCGCTCGTCGAGGTGCTCGAGGCCCGCGAGGATCGCGCCGCCCTGCTTCGACGTCTCGAACAGGTAGTCCTTGATCTCGACGATGCTCGGGATCGCCTCGCGCGCCTGGCCGAAGAATTCGAGGCAGACGGTGCGCGTGTGCGCGGGCATCTTGTGCAGCACCCAGCGCGCGGACGTGATGAGCCCGTCGCAGCCTTCCTTCTGCACGCCCGGCAGGCCGGCGAGGAACTTGTCGGTCACGTCCTTGCCGAGCCCTTCCTTGCGAAAGCGCCGGCCCTCGATCTCGAGCATCTCGGTCTTGAGCAGCTTCTCGCCGGGCGCGTATGCGCCGTCGAACCACTTCAGCTCGAAGCGCGCGACCGCGATGTCGTGGATCTTGCCCTGGTTGTGCTCGTGGCGCGTGACTTCGAGCCAGTTGCCGTCCGGGTCGACCATTCGCCACCACGCGAGGTTGTCCAGCGCGGTGCCCCACAGCACGGCCTTCTTGCCGCCCGCGTTCATCGCGACGTTGCCGCCGATGCACGACGCGTCGAGCGAGGTCGGATCGACCGCGAACACGTAGCCGGCCGCTTCGGCCGCCTCGGTCACGCGGCGCGTGACGACGCCCGCGCCGGAGAAGATCGTCGGCACCTTGTGCGCGACGCCCGGCAGCTCGGTCAGCTCGACCGCGCCGAGCTGTTCGAGCTTCTCGGTGTTGATCACCGCGGAGAACGGCGTGAGCGGCACCGCGCCGCCCGTGTAGCCGGTGCCGCCGCCGCGCGGGATCACGGTCAGGCCGAGCTCGAAGCACGCCTTGATCAGCGCGGCGATCTCGGCTTCGGTGTCCGGCGTCAGCACGACGAACGGGTATTCGACGCGCCAGTCGGTCGCGTCCGTCACGTGCGACACGCGCGACAGCCCGTCGAAGCGGATGTTGTCCTTCTGCGTGCAGCGGCCGAGCGCCTTGGTCGCGCGGCGGCGCAGCTCGGCCATTTTGTCGAATTCGTCGGCGAATTCGTCGACCGCGCGCTGCGCGGCGGTTTCGAGCATCTCGACGCGCGACGCGCGTTC
>NZ_JAGIQE010000058.1:0-3079 GCF_017815075.1 Burkholderia sp. AcTa6-5
CGTAAGCGTCATTTCGTGGCCGCATGGACAGAGCTGCAGCCGGTGTCCAAAGTGATGTCCGTTACTTCAAGTGATGGGGACTACTTTGGACACACGGAATGCGCGAGCGTCGAACCGCAAGGGCCGACCGAACTACACGCCGGAGTACCGACGGCAAGTTGCCGTCGCGGCGTGCGAGCCGGGTATTTCGGTGGCCAAGCTCGCGCAGGCGCACGGACTGAATCCCAATATGGTGTTCAAGTGGCGTCGGCAACTGCGGGCGGGCCTGTTTGAAGGTGTGGCGCACAGCACAGCGGTGTTGCTGCCTGTAGCGCTACCTGATGCACCGACCGGCGAAACGTCAGAACTGGCGTCGCTCGCTCTACAGCCTGTCGAGCCACATCGCGAGAGCGTATCGGCAGCGTCGGGCATCGAGATCGAACTGAACGGTGCCCGTGTACGCGTCACGGGCATGGTGGACCCCGTGCAGTTGCGCCTCGTGCTGCGCTGCCTGATGCCAGCATGATTGCGCCGCCAGGCGGTACCCGCGTATGGCTGGCAGCGGGCGTTACCGATATGCGCCGTGGCATGGATGGACTTGCCACGCTGGTGCAGTCAGCGCTCGGACGTGATCCCTTCTCGGGGCACATCTTCCTGTTTCGTGGGCGTCGCGGTGACCTCATCAAGATTTTATGGTGGAGCGGCGACGGCATGAACCTGTACGCGAAACGACTCGAGCGAGGACGCTTCGTGTGGCCGCAGGCGGACTCGGGAACAGTCCATCTGTCAGCTGCCCAACTGTCGATGCTGCTCGAGGGGATTGACTGGCGGCATCCAGAGCGGACGTGGCAGCCGAAGCACGCCGCGTAACGCCGGGTGCGGGAACCCACAAGCGCGTGGGCTTCATTTACACTGGCTGCATGCCTGCCAACCATCTGCCCGATGACATCGCCGCCCTCAAGCGCATTGTTGCCTCGCGTGACGAGACCATTGCGCAGTTGCTGGCCGAGATCTCGAGGCTGAAGCGATGGCAGTACGGCCGCTCATCGGAGCGCATGACAGAATTGATGGACCAGCTGCAGCTCGCGCTCGGTGAGCTGCCTGTTCCTGAAGCAAATATGGCCGCACCGGCGAAGGTGCCTGATGCCGCGACTGCGGATACATCGGCTACTACGAACCTCAATTCGCTGCGCCGCAAACCGCGGCACTTCCCTGCCCATTTGCCTCGCGATACGGTTGTTCATACGCCAACGAGCTGCGGATGCCCGGAATGCGGCAAACAGATGCGCGCGCTCGGCGAAGACGTCTCGGAGGTGCTCGACTATGTACCCGGCTACTTCAAGGTACTGCGTCACGTACGTCCGAAGCTGAGCTGCCCGCGCTGTGCTGCAGTGGTACAGGAGCCAGCACCTTCGCGACCGATAGCGCGCTCGATGGCGGGTGCCGGGCTGCTCGCACAGGTCGTCGTCGCGAAGTACGCTGACCATACGCCGCTGTACCGGCAGGCCGGCATCTATCGCCGCGCCGGCATCGAACTGGATCGCGCGACACTGGCTTCGTGGGTGCGTGAAGCAGCGGCGCTACTGCAGCCGCTGTCTGATGCACTCGGCCGTTACGTGCGCGACGCAGACAAGATTCATACCGACGACACGCCCGTGCCTGTGCTGGAGCCGGGGCGTGGCAAGACACGCACAGCGCGCCTGTGGACCTATGTGCGGGACGACCGCCCTGCGGGAAGCCGCGCGCCACCAGCAGTCTGGTACAGGTACTCACCCGATCGCAAAGGTGAGCGACCTCGAGAACATCTTGCGGGCTACACGGGAATCCTGCAGGCAGATGCCTTCAGCGGTTATGACGCGCTGTATCGTGACGGCACGGTCATCGAGGCCGGGTGCTGGGCCCATGCGCGGCGCAAGTTCTACGACATATACAAACTGGACAGCTCACCGATTGCCGAAGAAGCACTGCACCGCATCGGGGCGCTGTATGTTGTTGAGCGCGAGGTTCGCGGCCAGACGCCGAACGTGCGCCTGTCTGCGCGTCAGCAGCGCTCGGCCCCATTGCTCGCTGAGCTGAAGGCCTGGCTCGAACACACGCTGTCACTGGTCTCGGCGAAGTCGGGGCTGGCGAAGGCGATTAGATACTCGCTGGGGCACTGGCACGCTCTCACACGCTATTGCGAAGACGGGCGCGTCGAGGTGGACAACAATACGGCGGAGCGCGCGATCAGGCCGCTGGTTCTCGGCAGGCGCAATTATCTGTTCGCAGGCTCCGACGGCGGTGGCCAAAGCGCGGCGGTGATCTATAGCCTGATCGGTACGGCGCGCCTGAACGGCATCGAGCCGTTTGCCTACCTGCGCACGGTGTTTGAGCGCATCGCCGATCATCCCATCAACCGCATCGACGAGTTGCTGCCGTGGCACCTGATGCCGACTGCACACATCGAACAGCAAGCCGCCTGAGAATCAATCCGATGGTCCAACCCCGCAAACCTGCCGTGCGCCTGGTCAAGGCGCCAGTCCCCGATTACGTACTGCGCGTTGAGCTGAAGTACATCAAGCCGGCGATCTGGCGACGAATCGTCGTTCCCGGCTCGATCCGGCTGGGCAAGCTGCATGTCGTGCTGCAACTGGCCATGGGCTGGGAAGGCGGGCACCTGCACGAGTTCGTCTTCGGCGAAACCAACTATGGTGAACCTGATGACTTTGGATTCCAGAGCGATCCACCAATGCTCAATGAAGCACGGGTCACACTGTCGAAGGCGCTCGGCGGGCTGAAGTCATTCACCTATATCTACGACTACGGTGACAACTGGCAGCATCGGATCAAAGTCGAGAAGGCGCTGGTGCCTGATCCAGACATGCGCCGGCCGATGTGCCTGGACGGGCAGAATGCGTGTCCACCGGAAGACGTCGGGGGAGTGCCAGGATATGCCGACTTCCTCGGAGCGATCACCGATCCGACGCACGAGGAGCACGACCACTTCCTCGAGTGGTGTGGCGGCAGCTTCGATCCCACCGCCTTTGATCTCGTGCTCGCGAATCAGCGCCTCTCAGAGGTCAAGTTCTGATCGTCAAGACGGCCTCAGATTGACGCTTAC
>NZ_JAGIQE010000059.1:0-2291 GCF_017815075.1 Burkholderia sp. AcTa6-5
AAGTCGGGTAGCGACGGCGCATTGCTGCGCCGCCGCCCCCTAAGAACCGTACGTGCGAGTTTCCCCGCATACGGCTCAAGCCTCTATAAGGCCAGTGGTTAAACTAACCCGGTGGCACAACGTACCGACCGGCATGTGTACCTGCTTTATGACAGCACGCGTACTAGCTGCGGCCGTTCCCCTTGCGACGTGCGCGGGAGACTCTGCTTCGGATCGCAGCACGCTGCGCGAAGTAGGCGTACCACTCATGGTCGTAGGGGTTGGCGTCCGACTGGACTTTTGGATGCCGCTCGATGGTCACGCTTGCCGCTGTCCGAAGCGTCCGAAGCAGGGGATGACCGCTATCGTCCACTTGGTCGGTGGCGGCGGCGAATACCCATCGTCGCAGGCCGATTTGGTGGAAGTATCGTCGTCGTACCCATTCCGGAGGTTTCTTGGGGTGGCGTCGCTTGGCCCATTGCCATATTGCGTACCAGATATGGCTGTCCACGTTCGAGAAGGTCTCCTGAGCAACGACGTGGCGGTGATACATGGCCCAGCCGGTTATCACAGGATTCAGGGCGTCGATCAGCAGATGCTGCGGTGCCGACCATAGCCGTCTAATGATGTCCCGAACCTTTTGCAGGAAGGACTGCACGTTCTTCCGCGCCGGTTTGATAAGCAACTTCTTGCCGTATCGCCGGATGTTCTGGCCAAGGAAATCATAGCCTTCCGTCAGATGGGTGATTTTCGTCTTCTCCGGAGCGAGTTCCAGTCCCCGATCTGCAAGAAACGCGGTGACTGCCGGAGTAACTGTGTCTTGCAACACTTCCCGGCTCACTCCAGTGATGACGAAGTCGTCGGCGTATCGCACAAGATTGACCTTGTGGACTATGCGATGTGACGGGTATTTGAAGACGGACGATAGAACCTTGTCCAACCCGTTCAGCGCAAAGTTGGCGAGCACAGGGCTGATGATGCCGCCCTGTGGCGTCCCTTCGGTTGTTCTCGCGAATACGCCGTCCTTCAAGTAACCGGCCCTCAGCCATTTCGCCAACACGGCCTTGTCCGTCGGCACGTGCTTTAGGAGCCACGCGTGGTCGATGTTGTCGAAGCAGCCGCGGATGTCCGCTTCGAGAATCCACTGTGCCGAGACCCGTGCGCCCCGGTCTTTTGGGTTGCCGTGATATCGGGCGTTCATGAAGCATTGTGCTATCGCGTCATGAGTGGATCGCTCTTTTCGGAATCCATAGGATTGCCCGTCGGAGATCGTTTCGGATACGGGGTCGAGAGCGAGCAGGTGCAGGGCCTGCATCGCCCGATCTCGCATCGTGGGGATGCTCAGCGGACGCAGCTTGCCGTTACTTTTGGGTATATAGATTCGCTTCAGCGGCAGCGGTTGATAGCCGCTCCGTGTCAGAGAACCTATCGCCATGTATTTGGCATCCGGGGTCGACCAAAGCACTTTGTCGACGCCCGGTGTACGTTTGCCTTGGTTTTCCGTCACTCGTTTAACGGCTAACGCTTTGCCGTAGAACGAGGTGGTCAGTAGCCGTTGCAGGGCCTTGACCCTGTTCCAGCGACCAGCCTGTGTCGCCTTCACGATACGCGCCTGCATTCTTTTGACCGTGGTGTGGGCCGTGTCCCAGTCGATGCTGTGCCACGACGTACCTTGGTCGGCCAGTGCACACGTTGACTGCCCGTTCATTTGCTTTCTCGCCCTCAAAGATTACTCAAGTTATCTCGTGATGAGAGACCAGTTGGAAGTCTGCCCACTTTCGTGTCGAGCGATGTTTCAGCCCGTATCCCGGCCATTACAGTCAGGCGTTCGCTTTCTCCAACCTCCTTTACCCACTCCGCCACCAGCTTTCCTTGCGGTTGGCCTGCCCGGTATGGGCGACGGGATGGGCTTACCCTGTTCCGCTATCGCAACGAGATGGCGACGGTTTTCCCTTTACGCCGGCGACGCTGTGTTCTGCGTGCACCCACTACAGACTGAATGCACCCGATCGCTTAGCTTTTGCCCTCAGCCTGACAGCACCTTTGGCTGGACTGTGCTCACGACGCTTGCGAGAATTCACTTCCGTTAACCATGCCACCCAAGCCCTTACGGCTCCCGCATTGGTGCTTGCAGGTGTCGCCTTCGCCTCGCGGCTCGGGCTAGGCCTCGCGGCCCCGATTGTTGTCCTCGATGCTCCGCACCCCGCCGTTACCAGCGACGCACGACCGAGTGAGCTACTGCTGGCAGAACAGCAGGTCTTGTCCGGTTGCTATTGGCAAGACAGTTGTGATAGCGACTTTCAGGTCGCACC
>NZ_JAGIQE010000005.1:0-362375 GCF_017815075.1 Burkholderia sp. AcTa6-5
TGGTTGCGGGGGTAGGATTTGAACCTACGACCTTCGGGTTATGAGCCCGACGAGCTGCCAGACTGCTCCACCCCGCGTCCGTCGAAGAAATGAATTATATGGTCTTACCCGAATGCGTGCAAGTGTTTTCTGACAATCGCGTGACGAGCGCTGGTGGGGCCGGTACGGGGAGGCGCGTGCGCTAGAATCGAGCGGTTTGTGTCGTCATCCCGGCAGCGGCCCTGCGCGAGCGCATCGGCGCCGTTCCGATACTCATTACTGCATCGACGGATTCATGGATATCGCTCACGATCTGCAATCGATCGGCGCGCAGGAACAGGCGCTCGTGTTTCCCCATTTCGACCCGGCCCGCGCGTGGGCGCTCGGCAACCGGATGCACGCGCTCGCGACGTCGCGCGGCCATGCGATCGCGATCGACATCGTCACGTTCGGCCAGCCGCTGTTCTACGCGGCGCTCGCCGGCGCGACGCCCGACAACGCCGACTGGGTGCGCCGCAAGCGCAACGTCGTCGCGCATTTTCGCCGCAGTTCTTACGCGATCGGCCTGCGCATGCAGCAGGCCGGCGCGACGCTCGCGGACAAGCACGGGCTGCCGGCCGCCGACTATGCGTCGCACGGCGGTTCGTTTCCGCTGACCGTCGCCGGCGCCGGCGTGATCGGCTCGATCACCGCGTCCGGGCTGCCGCAGCGCGCGGACCACGAGTTCGTCGTCGAGGCGCTGTGCGCGGAACTCGGTCACGACTACGCGGTACTGGCCCTCGCAAGGAGCTGAGCGATGCAACTGCCCGGTTACGCATGGCTCGCGATCGCGATCGTCGCGGAAGTGATCGGCACGTCCGCGCTGCGCGCGGCGGACGGCTTCACGCGCCTCTGGCCGTCGGTGCTCGTCGTCGCCGGTTACGGCGTCGCGTTCTACTGCCTGTCGCTCACGTTGCGCACGATGCCCGTCGGCATCATCTATGCCGTGTGGTCGGGCGCCGGCATCGTGCTGATCACGCTCGTCGCGATGCTGCTCTATCGCCAGGTGCCGGACGTGCCGGCGGTGATCGGTCTCGGGCTGATCATCGCGGGCGTCGTGGTGCTGAACCTGTTCTCGAAGATGCAGGCGCACTGAGCGTGCGACTGCCGTTTGCCGGATGACCGTCATGACCGATTCCACTCCCGCCGCCGTTTCCGCCGAATCCGCCCAGCCCGACGTGTGCGCGTACGTCGCGAACCGCATCGGCTTTCTCGAACTGAACCGGCCGAAGGCGCTGAATGCGCTGTCGGTCGGCATGATCCGGCTGATGCAGCAGGCGCTCGACGCGTGGCGCGACGATCCCGACGTCGTCGCGGTCGTCGTGCACAGCCCGCATCCGCGCGCATTCTGCGCGGGCGGCGACGTGCGCTTCTTCCACGACGCGTGGCGGCGCGGCGACCGCGATGCGGTCGACACGTTCTTCATCGACGAATACACGCTGAACCATGCGATCTTCACGTATCCGAAGCCGTACATCGCGCTGATGCACGGCGTCGTGATGGGCGGCGGCATGGGGATATCGCAGGCGGCGCGGCATACCGGCGGCCTGCGCGTCGTGACCGACTCGACGAAGATGGCGATGCCCGAAACGCGCATCGGCCTGTTCCCGGACGTCGGGATGAGCTGGTTTCTCGCGCGCACGCCCGGCGCGATCGGCCGCTATCTCGCGGTGACCGGCGCGACGCTCGACGCGGCCGGTGCGCTGTACGCGCAACTCGCCGACGTCTATCTGCCCGACGCCGCGCTGCCGGCGCTGCTCGACACGCTGCGTACCGCGCGCATCGACAGCGGCGCGCAGGCCGTCGCATGCGTGAAACACGCGGCAGCCGCGCACAAGGTCGTGCCGACGCCCGACACGTCGGCGCTCGCCGATGCGCGTGCCGCGATCGACCGGCATTTCGCGCAGCCGGACATCAACGCGATCCTCGCGTCGCTCGACGCCGAGCAGGATTGCGCGGCGGTCGACGGGTGGGTCGAGAAGGCGACCCACGCGATGCGCGAGCAGTTGTCGCCGCTGTCGATGGCCGTGTCGCTCGAAGTCGTCGAACGCGCGCGCGGCGCGACGATGGCCGATTGCCTGCGGCGCGATCTCGATCTCACGCGCTCGACCTTCGCGCGCGGCGACGTGATCGAAGGCGTGCGCGCGCTGATCGTCGACAAGGATCACCAGCCCGTGTGGCGTTTCAAGTCGGCTGCCGACGTCCGGCGCGCCGACGTGCTCGCGATGTTCGACAGCCCGTGGGCGCCCGACGCGCATCCGCTGCGCGAGCTGAAGGACTGACGTCGATCAGGCTGACCCGCGCGAGCCGATCGACGCGCGACACGGAAACGAAAAGGCCGCGCGCACGATGCACGCGGCCTTTTTCATGGAAGTCGGCCGGTCCTGAAGGGCGCGTCGCCCGCGCCGCGGCGTTATTCGTCGCCCGCGTCGTCCGACATGAACGCGCGCATGAACACGAGCGCGCCGAAACCCCACACCGCATTGGCCGCGAAGCCGGCCGCGAGCACGGGCATCATGTTGCCCGACGGCCAGATGCCGCGCAGCGGATCGATCGCGAACACGCGAGCGGCCGTCAGCACGATGCCGCCGAACACGAGTGCGCCGATCCACGATGCTTCGCGTTCCGGCGACACGCGCAACAACCACGCCATCGGAATCGCGCAGCACGCGCTGATCAGCGCATTCGCGACAAATTCAGGAATGCCGAGCGGCGCGAACGGTTGTGTCGAGAAGCCGGTTGCGGCGATCAGGTCGGCCGTGTGAAGGAGGGCCAGCGTGGCCTCGCGGAAGAACAGTGCGGCCAGGAAGCCGGACAGGAAGGGCAGGATGACTTTCTGCATCGATGAGTGCACCGCAGGCGCGCACGGCCGGGGCCGGGCGCGCGGAGTTATTCGGATAGGTGCGCCATTATAGGGCCCGGCCGCGGCGATATTCGCTCCAGCGTCGTGCTAATCACGAAAGCGGAAAACCTAAGCTCAAAAAAATCGTTCCAAAGCCCTGTACCGGTCCCTAGACTGATTTCCCAGAAACAGCCGTGCAATCGCGTCCTCGTCCGCGGCACGGCCTGACCGGCGAGCCATCCCGATTCGAATGCACACCATGCATGCGTCGCTCATCCGCGACGCGAGCAGGGCGATGTCTTTTTCAAATTTCGGCAGTGACAGTCAAGCAGGAGCAGCAGATGAATGTGTTCTGGTTTATCCCCACGCATGGCGACAGCCGCTATCTCGGCACGGCCGAAGGCGCGCGAGCCGCGGACTACGATTACTTCAAGCAGGTCGCCGTGGCGGCCGACACGCTCGGCTACGACGGCGTGCTGCTGCCGACCGGCCGTTCCTGCGAGGATGCGTGGGTCGTCGCGTCGAGCCTGATTCCGGCGACGCAGCGCCTGAAGTTCCTGGTCGCCGTGCGTCCCGGCATCGCTTCGCCGGGGCTGGCCGCGCGGATGGCCGCGACGTTCGACCGTCTGTCGGGCGGCCGCCTGCTGATCAACGTCGTCACGGGCGGCGATGCGGCCGAGCTCGAAGGCGACGGCCTGTTCGCCGATCACGACACGCGCTACGAGATCACCGACGATTTCCTGAACATCTGGCGCGGGCTGCTGACCGCGTCGCACGACAACGGCGGATTCGACTACATCGGCAAGCACCTGCAGTCGAAAGGCGGCAAGGCGCTTTATCCGCCGGTGCAGCATCCGCATCCGCCGCTGTGGTTCGGCGGCTCGTCGCCGGCCGCTCACGCGATTGCCGCCGATCACATCGATACCTACCTGACCTGGGGCGAGCCGCCCGAGGCCGTCGCGAAGAAGATCGCCGACATCCGCGCCCGTGCCGACGCGCGCGGCCGCAAGATCAAGTTCGGCATCCGCCTGCACGTGATCGTGCGCGAGACCGAGGACGAAGCATGGCGCGACGCCGAGCGGCTGATCAGCCGGCTCGACGACGACACGATCGCGCGGGCGCAGAAGGCGTTCGCGAACATGGATTCGGAAGGCCAGCGCCGGATGGCCGCGCTGCACGGCGGCAAGCGCGGCGGCCGCGAGGCGCTCGAGGTCTATCCGAACCTGTGGGCCGGCGTGGGGCTGGTGCGCGGCGGCGCCGGCACGGCGCTCGTCGGCAATCCCGAGCAGGTCGCCGAACGCATGCGCGAATACGCGGATCTCGGTATCGAGACGTTCATCCTGTCCGGCTATCCGCACCTCGAGGAGTCGTATCGGTTCGCGGAACTCGTGTTCCCGCTGATCAAGGGCCAGGGTGTCGAGAAGGCGGCCGGTCCGTTGTCGGGGCCGTTCGGCGAGATCGTCGGCAACAACTATCTGCCGAAGACGAGCCAGAGCTGAGCGACGGAGGCTTGCGATGACAACGAAAACGTCGAAGACGGGCGTCGCCGTGGCCGCCCGCGCATGGCGCGGCGTCGCGCCGTGGCTCGTGCCGCTCGCGTTGCTGGTGGTGTGGGAAGTCGGTGCGCGCACCGGCTGGCTGTCGACCCGCGTGCTGCCCGAGCCGGTGGCGGTCGTGCGCGCGGCCTGGTCGCTCGTGACGTCGGGCGAAATGTGGGCGAACGTGAAAGTGAGCACGTGGCGCGCGCTGTTCGGCTTCGCGATCGGCGGCGGCGTCGGCCTCGCGCTGGGGCTTGCGACCGGGCTGTCGAAGGCCGCCGAGGTCGCGCTCGACTCGACGATCCAGATGATCCGCAACATCCCGGCGCTCGCGATGATTCCGCTCGTGATCCTGTGGTTCGGCATCGACGAGAAGGCGAAGCTGTTCCTCGTCGCGCTCGGCGTGTTTTTCCCCGTCTACATCAATACGTATCACGGGATCCGCTCGGTCGACGCGAACCTGATCGAGATGGCGAAGAGTTACGGCGTGCGCGGCTTCGCGCTGTACCGCGACGTGATCCTGCCGGGCGCGCTGCCGTCGATTCTCGTCGGCGTGCGTTTCGCGCTCGGGCTGATGTGGGTGATGCTGATCGTCGCGGAAACGATCTCCGCGCAGTCGGGCATCGGCTACATGACGATGAACGCGCGGGAATTCCTGCAAACCGACGTGGTGGTGGTCGGCATCCTGCTGTACGCGGTGCTCGGCAAGCTGGCCGATGTGCTGGCGAAATGGATCGAGCGCGTGACGCTGCGCTGGCACCCCGCCTATCAATCAGGAGCAAAGGCATGAATGCGACGACTTCGGCGGCCGCCTACGGCCCGCTCGCCGGCGCAGACCTCGAGGCCGAGCTGGCGCAGGCCCGCGTCGCGGACGGCGATGCGCGCGATGCGGCCATCCTCGAACGTGACGGCGGCGCATCGGTCGTGCCGCTCGCGCGGCGGCGCGCGGGCGGTCCGGCATCCGACGACGCGGTCACGCTGTCGGGCGTCAGCAAGCGCTTCGGCGCCCGCACGGTGCTCGACAACGTCGAGCTGAACATCGCGCGCGGCAGCTTCGTCGCGATCGTCGGCCGCAGCGGCTGCGGGAAATCGACGCTGCTGCGTCTCGTCGCGGGACTCGAGCAGCCGAGCAGCGGCGCGCTCGTGACGCACGGCGACGGCGGCGGCGCGCTCGATACGCGGATCATGTACCAGGACGCGCGCCTGCTGCCGTGGAAGACCGTGCTGCAGAACGTGATGCTGGGCCTCGGCCGCGGCGCGCGCGACCGGGCCCGCGCGGTGCTCGACGAAGTCGGGCTGCTGGAACGCGCGAACGACTGGCCCGCGCAACTGTCGGGCGGGCAGCGGCAGCGCGTCGCACTGGCCCGTGCGCTCGTGCACCGGCCGCAACTGCTGCTGCTCGACGAGCCGCTCGGCGCACTCGATGCGCTGACCCGCATCGAAATGCACGCGCTGATCGAGCGCCTGTGGCGCGAACATCGATTCACCGCGCTGCTCGTCACGCACGACGTGCAGGAAGCCGTCGCGCTCGGCGACCGCATCCTGCTGATCGAGCAGGGGCGGGTGGCGCTCGACCAGCCGGTGCCGCTCGACCGGCCGCGTGCCCGCGCGTCGGCGGCCTTCGCGGCACTCGAGGATCGCGTGCTGAAACGCGTGCTCGCCGGCGGCCCCGGCGCGGTCGATCAAGACACGCAGCATGAAGCAGACAAGGTTCGACCGGTCGGGCAGATCCGCTGGGCCGTTTAATGCCGGGCGGCTCCGGCCGCCCGTTCTGAGACTTTTTCTTCGGAGCGATCATCCCGATGAGCATCACCGCAATCAACGTACGTAACCAGTTCAAGGGCAAGGTCAAGGAGATCATTCGCGGGTCCGTGGTCTCCGAAGTCGACGTCGAGACGCCGTTCGGCATCGTCACGTCGGTGATCACCACCCGTTCGGTGGACGAACTCGAACTGAAGGTCGGCGCCGCATTGCATTCGTGGAGCGCGTTTGCCTCGGTATTCGACTGCCGGACGAAGTGCTAGGATGGAACGACACCGATGCCGGAGGCGAACGCATGACCCCCATCCTTTCCCCCGAAGCCATCGAGGCGCTGAAATGGATCGACCAGTTCGGCGACAGCCGGCCGGTTCCCGCCTCGTTCAATGACGTTATCTACGCATTGCTGAACGACGGGCTGATCTATCAGGCGACGGCCGACCGGGTCGACCTGACGGCCGATGGCCGGTCATTTTTGTCCGACGAATACGATTGAGCGCGCGATGGAACCGAGAGGCAGCGACCTCGGCGATTTCAGCGAGCCGTACCGCGGCTTCGAGATCGAGGTGAAGACCGAGCAGGTCTGGGACGGCGAGCATGCGCATTACCGCGTGCTGCGAGGCGATACCGTGCGGATCGACTGGCGGCTGGTCAAGGTCGACGGGATGCTGCTAACCGAGCGGCACGTGATCGAGCGCGTGTTCGACGAGGCACGCCGGGCGGTCGATGCGGAGCTGGGCGACCGGTAGCGCGCGTGTCGGGCGGGCATGGCCGGGATTGCGGTAAAATACCCGGTTGTTTCCGTGCCGCCTGGCCTGTACCCGAATTCCATGTCCGCTCCGTCCTCGCTTCCTCCCCGCCGTGTATCGGTCGCGCCAATGCTCGACTGGACCGACCGCCATTGCCGGTCGTTCCACCGCACGCTGACGCGCAATACGTGGCTGTATACGGAGATGATCACGACGGGCGCGCTGCTGTTCGGCGATGCTCAGCGGCATCTTGCGTTCACGCCGAGCGAATCGCCGGTCGCGCTGCAACTCGGCGGCAGCGAGCGGGACGACCTCGCGCGCGCGGCGAAGCTCGGCGAGCAGTGGGGCTACGACGAAATCAACCTGAATTGCGGGTGCCCGTCCGAGCGCGTGCAACGCGGCGCGTTCGGTGCATGCCTGATGAACGAGCCGCAGCTCGTCGCCGACTGCGTGAAGGCGATGCGCGATGCGGTGTCGGTGCCGGTCACGGTCAAGCACCGGATCGGCGTCGATGCGGTCGAGGACTACGCGTTCGTGCGCGACTTCGTCGGCACGGTGGCCGAGGCCGGTTGCGAAACGTTCGTCGTGCATGCCCGCAACGCGATCCTGAAGGGGCTGTCGCCGAAGGAGAATCGCGAGATCCCGCCGCTCAAGTACGACTATGCGTATCGGTTGAAGCGCGATTTTCCGTCGCTGGAGATCGTGATCAACGGCGGCATCACGACGCTCGATGAAGTCGCGCAGCATCTGGAGCACGTCGACGGCGTGATGCTCGGCCGCGAGGCGTATCACAACCCGTACGTGCTGGCGGAGGTCGATGCGCGCTTCTACGGATCGAGCGCGGCGGTGCCGACGCGCGAAGCGGCCGAAGCGCAACTGATCGCGTATTGCGCGGCCGAGCTGAAGCGCGGCACCTACCTCGGCGCGATCGTGCGGCACGCACTCGGGCTGTATCGCGGCATGCCGGGCGCGCGTGGCTGGCGTCGCGTGCTGTCCGACAACAAGAAGCTCGCACGCGGCGATCTGGCCGTGTTCGACGAGGCACGCGCGCATCTGAACGAAGCCGAAGAATTTTTTGAAAAAAAGGCTTTGCAAGATTCAAAAGTGTTCGTATAATCTTGTTCTTCGCTGCTGAAACAAAACAGCGAAACGAAGCAAGCAGTATCAGTGGTGGCTGTAGCTCAGTTGGTAGAGTCCAGGATTGTGATTCCTGTCGTCGTGGGTTCGAGTCCCATCAGCCACCCCAACAAATTCAAGCAAAAAGCCCGGTTCATTGAACCGGGCTTTTTGCTTTCTGGCGTTCGGACACAGCTAATGCGTGTCTTGGTCCCGGCTTCTTTAACGAAGTGGCATTCCCGTATTCAGCGAATCAACCACGGCACCATTTCGGCCTCGCGCGCGTCAAAAGAGCGGTTGCATAAATCGAGTCGTCCCGGCGATATGACTTCGCTACCGAATACGAGACCTCGAATGAGACGACGCGGGCAGGTATCGAAATCGGGCGCGCGATCGTTCGTGGTATCGACGGATGGCCGCTTGTCCCGCATCGCCGATGTGGATGACGGAGATGGCGACGAGGCCCCCGGGCCTGCTTCGTATCGCGTTTCCTTGTCGTTGCGCTGACAACGTTCGTACCCATGCTCGCGCCGTTTCCTTTCCCGCCTAAGGTTCCCGCGCGCCGTGCCGTTATCTTCTCTGGACAGCCCTCGTGCCTCGAATGCTGATCCGTTTTCTTGCCTGCTCGCGCGAAACGCGAGCAGGCTTTTTTCGTTTACGGCCGCTCGTAACCGGCTGATTGGCGGAATCGAACAAGGGCTTGGCGCAAACCGACAAAGCGCAACAGTCTTACATGCGTGTAATGTAGGACCTTCCTCGTGCCCTCATGCTTTGCAGGGCCGTTCGATCCCGACGACCGGAGAAGGTGTCGGGATTTTTTTTGGGCGCTCGCCGACGATCGCCGACAAGCCCTGCGAAATGCATCCCGCAAAGCGCGGTATATTTTGCGACGACACAGGCCGATCAAGAGAACCTACACGAGGAGTGGCTATCGATGCCGGACACCCGGGTCACACTGCGCGCCGCGACGCGGCCCGACGCGAGCCACATTGCTCGCCTGCACACGCTGAGCTGGCAAACCGCCTATAGCCACATCCTTCCGGCCAGCTATCTGTCCGATGAGGTGCCGACGGAGCATGCGATCCGGTGGCGCAACTATTTCGATCGCAACGAGAGTGAGTGGGGTCTCGTGCTGATCGCCGAGTCGAACGGCGAGCCCGTCGGCTTCGTCAGCGCCGAGCGCCCCGTCGATCCGGCGCTGGGTGTGCTGCTCGACTGCCTGCACGTTCATCCTTCGCATCACGGCGGCGGCACGGGCAAGCGCATGATCGAAGCCGTTCGCGCATGGGCTCGCTCGATCGGCGTGGACAAGGTCCATCTGCAGGTACTCGAGGGCAACGTGCGTGCGATCGGGTTCTACGAACACAACGGCTGGCAATTGGCCGGTGTCGAAACGTGTCGCATCGGCCAGACGCAAGTCACCGACCGGATTTACGCAATCCACGCTTGAACGCCGGCCGGCATCGATGCGAGCGGCGGCAAGCGAGTGCAATTGCGCCTGGCTGCTAGGGAAGCGCCGGGTGAAAGCCGAACGGACTTTGCCCTCACTCGCCGCAATACCGCACAAGCAAATCGGCTTCGGTCTCGTGAATTTCGACGGGCAAGATCGTCGCGCCGGCATAGGCGAGATAGCGCGCGCGATGCTGGCCGTTACGGAACGATGCGACGCCGATTTTCGACAGGCCGGGAATGCCGAGCAACGTTCGCGTTCTCGTCTCGCGAAACGTGATGAACGGCATGTCCGGAATCCGGTCCTGGCCCGGATCGAGGAATTCGCGAATGCCCGCGGCTTTTCCAGGGGCCCAGTACTGGACCGACGGCAACACATAGTCGGTGGTGTCTCGGTCGGCGCAGGCGAGCAGTTTCCTCAGGTCGATCGTCACGACCCGATGGCGAGAGTCGTCGGACGAGAATACCCGCTTGAGGTGCGTGTAGGCATAGGGAACGTGCCCGGGAAGCTGGACGATCCAGACATCTACGCCGCTTTGTCGTGCGTGAGCGAGCGTCATTATTTCCTCTGGTAGCGCAAGCGGTCTTTGTGATCCGAGTTTAGCAGCGCGGACGGCTGCGCAGCAGGTCGAGACCAAAAATAGGAAAACAGAGCGACTTGCGGCTCAATCTGCAAAAGGAATGGGGGCGGCCATCCGTTGACGGCCCATATCGACGGGCCGCAACAATATCGCGATACGGCCAGCGAGAATGAAGCGCTGCGCGAAATTCTCGCAAGATTCATACTGTGTGGCGAAGCATGCGTCACGCACCGGGCATCACGAAAACTGAGAGGGCACATTGAACGGAGAGGCCAAGTCGTCGAAACTCGAGATCGACCATCTCGATTACCGCTTCACGGCAACGCTCGACATCACGGAGTCCGGCCGTACCGCCGTTGTCGACAGGCAACTCGAGTCCGAGGTACGCAGCAAGACGCTCGGGTGGATCGTGTTCGATCGTTTTCTCGAGCGGAACGACTTCGCCGATGAGGCGGACGCGCGCGCCAATATCGTCGACTGGCTGGCGCGGCTGGCCGATCCGAGGTCCGTTGCCTCGGCCGAGATTGCGAAGGCGCGCGCGGTGGCAACCGGCGTGGTGGCGGCAGATCTGTCGACAGGCGAAATCGTCGGCGGCGCCGCTATTGAAATCGCCGGCAATCTCGACTGGATCGATAGGACGGTCGACTGGTTTTCCAGTGGTGCGTTGTAGCGACGAACGCGTGTTTTCGTGACGTAGATCATTGCGCGCAAGAAATTCCGCACATAAAAATGAGATGGAAATCGCATTGCGCAAAAAAATAGAATAATCCTGCTTTGACAATATCCGCGACTTACCGGAAACTGCCGCGGGTCTGAAAACGAGATTTGAATTAAAAAGAAATAAAAGGCTGGAATGAAAAACCGAACGCGGTCGGCCGGTTCCTCGCGCTTGAATCACGATGGTATTCGCCGGCACGCGCGCATGCCGGTTGCCGTCGCGTTGTCACTAAAGGGTGAGTTGCCGCACAGACCGTCGCGCAGCCCGCGATCACAATTTGACCGGTTGACCGTTCTTCCCCGGCCCGGTCAACCGTTTCCCCGCTCGCTCGTGCAGGAGCGGGGGCTTTTTGCCCCCCCGACGCCGGAAGATTGCGTCGGCGGAATCGGACAGGCGTTCGGCGGGCTGCGCGACGGCACACGTTCGCCCCCGACATCCGTTCGCCCGATCCGGACGAATTGCTTTCCTCGTGCCTGAGCGAACCCTCAGGCCCATCGCCGGTCCTTGCCGGCGATGCCTTGTCCCGGCGGCGCGTCACAGCGCTGCCGGGATGTTTTTTGCGTCACGTCACATCGCGCGTCACGGGCATCGCGCTCCGCTCAGCCCGCCTGTTCGACGCTGGTTTCCCATCCGTCATAGTTGCCGCCGAGCGCGCGCACCTCGCGATTGAGCGCGACCGTGTGGCGCGTGATGTCGGCGAGCGCCATCGTGCCTTCGTGCGAAAACCGCACCGCCGACTTGCCGTCCTCGGTCGGCGCGACCGATTCGACCGGATAGCCTTTCGCTTCGGCCCAGTCCGCGAACTGGTGCGCGTCGCTCGGGTCGGGGAAGTACGCCCAGTGCATCACGCGCCGGCTCACGTCCGGCGCGTCGCCTTGCTGCCGCAGCGCATCCAGCGTGCGCATGTCGCGCATGATCTGCCAGTCGTCGTCGGTCGGGTAGAGCGTCTGCCAGTATGTCGTCTTGTCCGGGTCGTCCTGATGGGCATACTGAAGCGCATAGGTCGTCTGGTCGGCCAGCGAGTCGACGATCTCCGCGGCCGCCTCTTCGTCGAACGGCACGTAGAAAAGAAAATCCCGGTTGCCGTCGACGGTGATGCGGCCGACCTGCACGCCGCCTTTCGCGACGATCGCGGCGTCGAGCAGATCCTCGATCTTCGCGAGATCGGCGAATTCGTCGCCGGTCGGCAGACCTTCGGGCGACGGATGTGCAAAGGGGACGCGCACGCTGAGCAGCGACGTGCGCGGATCGCCTTCGGCGATTTCCGCAAAGCCGTGATTGAAGCTGATGAAAGCCTGATGGTCGCCCATTCTGGCAGGGAAGGTTCCCCAGGCGTCGCTCATGTGTTTCTCCCGTACACGATTGTCTGTTGACGGTTGCAAAGCGTCCCAATGTATCATCGAAAATCGCGTTGGCCGGAGCCGCGCACCCGATCGCGGGCCGTGTGCGCCGCGCCCGCGGGATCCGGGCTGTTCGCAGCGCGCCGCATGCATGCGGCCGGCCGCAAAAATTCAAGGGAGATGCCGATGTCGACGTTCGCGGTGAATGGTGTCCGAATCGATCCGCTCAGCGCGCGCGTGACGCACGTGCGCTGGGCGGCCGTGAACCCGGCCGATCGCTCGTGGGCGGCGACGCCCCGCGAGGCACCGGTGGCGGACGTGGCGCGCGCGCTTGCGTCCGGTAACGATGTCCGCGCGATCTTCTCGGCCTCGGACACCACCGCAATCGGGCCCAGGCTGAAACGCGTGCTGTATCGCGATGCGTCGGAAGGCATCGAGCTCGACATCGATGCAACGAGCGAGTCGCGCACGTTGCGCGATCTGCCGCAGATCTGACCGCGAGCCGTTTCCCCAACCGAATCGCGCGAACGCGCCCACGACCATGTCCAGATTCGCCATTTTTCCGCTGGCATTCGCGCTTTGTCTGGCGCTTGCCGCCTGCCAGACCGCGTCCGGGCCGACGCCCGTGCACCCGTCGCCCGAAACCGCGTCGACGACCGTTCCCGCATCGTCGCCGCCGGCCGCGCCGATTCGCGGCATCGGCGTCGCGCCTCGTCTGGCCGGGCAGAGTCACGCGGCCGTCGGTCAATGCACGACCAACGGTACCGTCAACGTATGCAATTGACCGGCGTCGGCGCGATGGCGCGTGATGCGTGCAAACGGAATCGGAATCCCGACATGTCGCCCGCGTCGATGGACGGGCGGCCGTCGACACGAGGCGGCGTGCAATGAACGACGAACGCGAAACGACGGATTCCGGCTGGCACGTCGATCCCGTTGCGGGAACGGTCACCGGCGCGTTGCCGGTGACGCTCGCGGTCGACAGCCGAAGCCTGAAAAGCAGGGCGGTCGTGTGTGCGGGGCTGGGCGCGGCGAGCCTGTGCGGTTACGTGGCCGCCCCGACGCTCTGGCCGCTAGCGGCGCTGGCCGCGTTGCTGGGGCTCGCCAGTGCCGCGTTGTTCGTCTCGTCGCGGCGCAAGCTGGCGCTGCAGGTCGACGAGACGGGCTTCCGGCTGATCGGTTCCGCCCGCGAAAAGCCCGTCACGCCGTGGCGGGACGTCGCTGAATTCCGGATCGTCAGCGTCGCCGGTAATCGTTACATCGGCTACCAGTTCTCCGTACATTCTTCCCGTACGAAGGTGCCGGGCGGCGTGATGCTGCCGATCGCCCGGTTTGCCGATCTTCCGCTCGACGCGGTGGCCGCGTTGCTGGAGGCTTGCCGCCGGCAGTTCGGCTTGCCGGACTAACCGGCCGACCGAACGGGCCGGTAACGCCCGATGCGGCTTCCTGCGCGCCCCGTCACTCGAGCAAACAGAAAAATCCCGGGCGCCGTGTCGATTTCCGCGGGAGTCGTCCGTCGTAGCATCGGAGGCGTGCGCATCGCGCGTCCGTCCCGATTTTCGATACGACAACCGACTGAAGGAGCGACACCATGGCCACATCCGTCAAGCCGATCCCGGAAGGGATGCGCACGCTGACCCCGCACCTGATTTGTGCGGGCGCTACCGCCGCCATCGACTTCTACAAGCGCGCGTTCAATGCGACCGAACAGTTTCGCCTCGCGATGCCCGACGGCCGGCTCGCGCATGCGTGCCTGGCGATTGGCGATTCGACGCTGATGCTGGTCGATGAAATGCCCGAACACGGCGCGCTGGGGCCGAAGGCGCTGAAAGGCACGCCCGTCTGCCTGCATCTGTACGTGCCGGACACTGATGCGGCGATCGAGAGGGCGGTCGCGGCCGGTGCGACGGTCACGATTCCGGCGGCCGACATGTTCTGGGGCGATCGTTACGGGCAGGTCGAGGATCCGTTCGGGCATCGCTGGTCGCTGGCGACGCATCAGCGCGATCTGACACCCGAGCAGATCGCGGACGCCATGGCCAGCGCGCCGCCCTGCGGCAGTTGAATCGACACCGTCGCACGAGCGCGGCGACGGCGGCGACGGGCAGCGCGGCGGCTTGATCGCGCCGCGCCGGCCTGGCTCGTCGGCGGTCATGCGCGGGCCGTCCGGCCGCGCTGCTTGTGTTAGTCCATCCGCCGATCGGCCGAGCCAAGCAGGTCGGCGACGGTGCGATGGCGGGCGGGATCGTAGGCAACGTGTCCGATCGGGCCGCCACGTCGGCCGGTTTCGGTGCGATTTGCGTGAGTCTTGTCTCGTGTCCCGACTGTCAGGTCGGTCATGGTTCGTCGAACGGTATTGCGCACGGTTCGATGCATCGCCACGCTGCAACTCCCGCCGCGGCGGCGATCGGGTTCGCGAGTGTCGGTGAAGATGCGGCGAGAAGCGAGGGGCATCGGCCCGCGTTCCGTCCCGATGCGGAATCGGACCCGCGATGCCTCAAGGGCGCGCGTCGCCCTGCCGTAAACAGGACGAGTCCAATCGTTCATCTCATCTCATCCGATCGCACCATGGTTCGAATTCTGTACGCGGGCTATCTCGCGTTTGCGCTGTATCTCCTTTACCCGCTGGTTCAGAACACGCTGATGTTCAGCACCGCGTGCGTGCGCAGCGTGCTGCCGATGGGCGACCACGGGCTGTCGGCGAATTCGGCCAGCGGCGCGGACGGGCACGCGAGCCGTTGTGTCGCGAGCGCGCCTGCGCGCGTCGCGACCGGGCGGGCGCCGGAAATCCATTGAACGCGGCGCGTCGCGCGTGAAGGGCGCTTCGCGACGCCGCGTGCTGGCCATTCGGCCGAATTGAACATCGCGCCATGCTCGCCGATCATCTGCAACGCGGCGGCAGAAATGCGAGGGGCGAGCGCCACGAGAAAGCGTGTGTCGGCGTCAGTAGCTGGAGCGATACGGCGTGCCCTGGTCGAAGCGGCTTTGCCAGTGCGTGAGGTAGCGTGACGCGAGTTGCGGGTTGTTCCAGACCACGACGACGTTCTCGGAATTGCGGCTGGCCGCCGACGCACTGTAGTTGAACGAACCCGTTTCGACGTGCTCGGCGTCGATCACGAGGTACTTGTCGTGATGGATCGCATAGGCATCGATCGTGCGCGTCGGGATGCCGGCGTTGACGAGCAGGTTCAATGCCTGCTTGCTGCTCTTCGCGCGATTGCCCTTGTCGTCGACGACCACCGCGACGTTGACGCCGCGGCGCTTGGCGGCAAGCAGCGCGCGCGCGACGGGCGGCGACGTAAACGAGTACGCGGCGACCCGGATCGAGCTGCGCGCCGCCCCGATCGCTTTCAGCACGAGCGCCTCGGCGCCGCCGTCGGGCGAGAATGCCGATTCGACGACCTGGGTCGCGGGGGCTTCGTGAGTGGGGGCCGGCAGCCATCGCGACACGAGGTCGATCGCTTGCTGGAGCAGCGATTCGCTTTGCGTCTTGCCGAAGGCGGCGAAGGGTGTGGCGAGCAGGGAAGCGGCGAGACAGGCGGCGGCGAGGCGATTGCGCGACAACATCTTGGACAGCGAATAATTTCGAGACAGCGGGCCGTGAGTGTAACGCACGCATGCCGGCCGGGTCACGCGCGGATGCGAAACGAGGGCGTGCGCAGTGATCGGCAGGGGTGGACAGGGTGACGCAAAGTTGCGTTATGCAGCCGGTGCGGGCGAGCGGGCGATCAACGCACAGCGATAGTGCCGGCGATGGCAGGCGATTGCGTTTGCCGTTGCGGCGCACCGGCGTGCGAACGATGCGTGCGCCGGCGGGCGGACTGCGACTCGATGCGGCCTGTGGCCCAAGCGTATGTCTAGCAGGCGCGTCGGAACGACATCCGTGCGCGACGTATCGTCAATCCGTGGATGCGGACGCCTCGGTCCCGTCGGACGCGATCCATCCGGGCCCCGGCTCGGGCTGCACGTCGCGTGCGTCGAGCGGTTCGCCGCACGCCGAGCATACGGTGACCGCGTGCATCAGTTGCCCGCAGGCCCGGTGGCGTAATTGCACCGGCGGCCCCTGGCCGTCGTCCTTCCAGCGATCGCCCCACGCCATCAGCGCGAGCAGGGCCGGGTAGAGGTCGAGGCCCTTTTCCGTCAGCCGGTATTCGAAGCGCGGCGGGCGTTCCTGATACGCGCGCTTGACGAGCACGCCTTCGTCGACGAGCCGCGCGAGCCGTTCGGCCAGCACGTGGCGCGTCAGGCCAAGCTGGGCCTGGAACGCGTCGAAGCGGCGGCAGCCGAGGAATGCGTTGCGCAGGATCAGCATGGTCCAGCGGTCGCCGAGCACGGCGAGCGTGCGCGCGACCGAACAGTTCAGCGTGCCGATGTCATCCCATTTCATTGTCGAGTCTCGTGCCCGTTGCGGCAGTCTTGCGGCGGTTCAGCGAAATAGCGGGTTCGATTATAGAACCCGCCTTCGGTCGCAACGGGCGCAGCCGCGTTGACAACGGCCCGCCTCGTTGACAATAATGAGTTCCAATTTAGAACTTACTCGCGCGGCGACGCGCTTTCAACCCGGAGACAACCCGATGAACCCGCTTTCCCTGTCTGGCCTCGATCTGCTGCGTGCCGCCGCGTCCGGAGACGCGCCCCTTGCGTCGATTTCCGAGACGATTCCGATGCGCCCGCTCGACGTCGAGCTCGGTTACGTGAAGTTTTCGGCGCGCGCGGACGGCCGGCACCTGAACCCGCTGGGCGGCGTGCACGGCGGGTTCGCCGCGACGGTGCTCGATTCGGTCACCGGGTGCGCGGTACATTCGATGCTCGACGCGGGCGTCGGTTACGGCACCGTCGATCTGCACGTGAAGATGCTGCGGCCCGTGCCGCGCGACGTCGACCTGATCGCGGAAGGACGCGTGATTCACCTGTCGCGCTCGCTGGGCGTCGCGGAGGGCACGCTGAAGACGCCGGACGACAAGATCGTCGCGCATGCGTCGGCGACCTGCTTCATCCAGCGACCGCAGTGACGGAGCGCGGCCGCATCCGGGCGGGCGCGTGAACGCGCGGGGCAGCGCTGGAGGCCGCCTGTAAGCGTGCGCCGCGCCTGCCTGAAGCAGTTGCGTCAATGTGATAGCTTTCCTGCTTTCCACCGACGCGACAGGAACAGCATGGAATACCGCACACTCGGCGATTCGGGTCTCGAGGTCAGCCTGATCGGTCTCGGCACGATGACGTGGGGCGAGCAGAATTCGGAGCGCGACGCGCACGAGCAGATCGACTACGCGCTCGGGCAGGGCGTGACGCTGATCGACGCCGCGGAGATGTATCCGGTGCCGCCGAAGCCCGACACGCAGGGCCGCACCGAGCAATACATCGGCACCTGGATCGCGCAGCATCGCGCGCAGCGCGACCGTATCGTGCTCGCGACAAAGATCGCGGGGCCGGCGCGGCAGCCGCACAATCCGCGCCATATTCGCGGCGAGGGCAACCAGTTCGACCGCAAGAACCTGACCGAAGCGCTCGACGGCAGCCTCAAGCGCCTGCAGACCGACTATGTCGATCTCTACCAGTTGCACTGGCCCGATCGCAGTACGACCACGTTTGGCCGGCCCGCGTATCCGTGGGTCGACGACACATACACGGTGCCGATCGAGGAAACGCTCGGCGTGCTCGCGGAATTCGTGAAGGCCGGCAAGGTGCGCGCGATCGGCGTGTCGAACGAAACGCCGTGGGGTGTCGCGCAGTTCCTGCGCGCGGCCGAAAAGCTCGGGCTGCCGCGCATCGCGAGCATCCAGAATCCGTACAGCCTGCTGAACCGCACGTTCGAGAACGGGCTGTCGGAATTCACGCATCGCGACGGCGTCGGCCTGCTCGCGTATTCGCCGCTTGCGTTCGGCTGGCTGTCCGGCAAGTACGAGAACGGCGCGCGTCCGGCCGGTGCGCGCATCACGCTGTTCGAGCGTTTCCAGCGCTACAGCAAGCCGCAGGCCGTCGAGGCGACGTCGCGTTACGTCGCGCTCGCGCGGCGTCACGGGCTGTCGCCCGCGCAACTGGCGCTCGCGTTCGTCAACAGCCGCCCGTTCGTGCGCAGCAACCTGGTCGGCGCGACGTCGCTCGAGCAGTTGAAGGAGAACATCGGCAGCATCGACGTGGCGCTGTCCGACGAGATCCTCGCCGAGATCGACGCATTGCACGAACGGCAGCCGAACCCGGCGCCGTAAACGGCACGCGGCCCGCGCGGCAGCGATGCCGCGACGGGCCGAGTCGGGCGGTTGCGGCGGCGCCGCGCCGCGCCGTCGTTTCTCGCGTCAGCGCATCTTCAGCCGCGTGCGCGCGACGAACAACGCGGCGAGGCTCAGCAGCGCGCATCCCATCAGATAGAGCGCCGGCGACAGCCGGTTGCCGGTCGTGCTGATCAGCCAGGTGATGACGAACGGCGCGAAGCCGCCGAACAGCGTGACGCCGGTGTTGTAGCTGACCGCGAGCCCGGTGGCGCGTGTTTGCGACGGGAACAGTTCGGCCATCAGCGCCGGCAGCGCGCCGCAGTACATCGCCTTCAGCGCGCCGATCCAGATCAGTGCGGCGAGCATCGTCGCGAACGACGCATGGCGCGTGAGCCACGCGAACGTCGGCCACACGGTCAGCAGCATCAGCACGGCCGCGACCGCCATCATGCGGATCCGCCCAGTGCGGTCGGACAGATGGCCGACGACCGGCGTGACGAGCGTCAGCACGAAACCGGTCGCGAGCGTCGCCGCGAAGCCCGTCGATGCCGGCAGCCCGAGCTGCTTGATCGCGTAGGTCGGCATGTACAGGATCATGTAGTTGACCGCGGTCGAGATCACGAGCGCGCCGATCGACAGCAGCAGCCGCACCTTCTGGTCCGCGAACAGCTCGCGAACCGGCGCCTCGGAGCGCGCCTGCGTCTTGAACTCGACGCCTTCGTCGACGTAGCGGCGGATATACAGCCCGACCGGGCCGATCGCGAGCCCGAACAGGAACGGCACGCGCCAGCCCCAGCTTTCGAGTTGCGCGGAAGTCAGCGTGGCCGTCAGCAGCGCGCCGAAGCCCGACGCGAGCAACGTCGCGAGGCCCTGGCTCGCGAACTGCCAGCTCGACATGAAACCGCGCCGCTGCGGCGCGTGTTCGACGAGAAATGCGGTCGAACTCGCGAATTCGCCGCCCGCGGAAAAGCCCTGCATCAGCCGCGACAGCATGATCCCGAGCGGCGCGAGAATGCCGATCGACGTATAGGTCGGCATCAGCGCGATCAGCAGCGTGCCGGCCATCATCATCGCGATCGACAATAGCAGCGACGCCTTGCGGCCCGCGCGGTCGGCATACGCGCCGAGCACGAAGCCGCCGATCGGCCGGATCAGGTAGGACAGCCCGAACGTGCCGAGCGTCAGCATCAGCGACGTCGCTTCGCTCGTGGCGGGGAAGAACAGCTTGGCGATCGTCACCGCGAAGAAGCCGTAGACGATCAGGTCGAACCATTCGAGCGCGTTGCCGATCGACGCGGCGAAGATGATGCGGCGGATTTTCGCGGCGCTCGGGCGCGCGGCGTCCTGCGCGGTGAGGGTGGTCGTATTCATCGTGTGTGCAGATCCCGTGAAAGGGGCGAAGCGCGTTACAGGGCGGCGCCGGCCGCGGCGGATGCCGCGCGGCGAACGGGCGGCGCGTCGTCGCCGAGATCCCAGAAGAGGCCGGCCATCATCTGCAGCCCCTCGCTGACGACGCTCGCGAGCAGATGCTCGTCGGGCGCGTGCTGCGCGCACGCCGGGTAAGAGTGCGGCACCCACAGCGTCGGCAGCCCGAGCGTGTCGGCGAACACCTCGTTCGGCAGCGTGCCGCCGAGATTCGGCAGGATCGCGGGCTTCTTGCCGGTGGTGCGCGCGAGCGACGCGACGGCCCAGCGCACCCACGGATCGTCCGGCGGCACGCGCGTCGCCGGTGCGCCGCGCTCGACGTCGATCTCGATATCGGCGAAGCCGTGCGCATCGAGGTGCGCGCGCAGGTGCGCATGCAGTGCTTCCCAGTCGGTGCCGACGACGAAGCGCAACTGGCAGTGCGCATACGCGGCGGGCGGGATCGCGTTGACGGGATGCTCCGGATTGCCGGCCTTGAACGCGAGGATCTCGAACGTGTTCCAGCCGAACACGCGCTCGGCCGCGGACAGGCCGGGCTCGCCCCAGTCGGCGTCGAGCGCCGGGTCGCCGGGGCCGCCGCCGACGGAAAGATCAGCGAGCGCGTCGCGCACCGCGGCCGGGATCGGCGGCGGGCGCAGCCCCGCGACGCGAATCGCGCCGCGCGCGTCGACGAGGCTCGCGAGCGCATGCGCGAGCACGATTGCCGGATTGCGCAGCAGTCCGCCCCAGTTGCCGGAATGATGCGCACCGTCGCGGGCGCGCAGGCTCAGCTTGAAGTTGACCGCGCCGCGCGAGCCGAGGAAGACCGTCGGGCGCGCGGCGGCGATGCGCGGGCCGTCCGACGCGATCAGCACGTCGGCCGCGAGCGCGTCGCGCTCCTGGCGGCACAGCGCGTCGAGCCCCGGCGACCCGGTTTCCTCGCCCATCTCGATCAGCAGCTTCGCGTTGAAGCCGAGCCGGCCGCCGCGCGCATCGAGCACGCTCGCCAGCGCGGCGAGGTTGATCGTGTGCTGGCCCTTGTTGTCGGCGCTGCCGCGCCCATACCAGCGGTCGCCGTCGGCCGTCAGCGTCCACGGCGACAGCGGCGCGCGCCACTGCGCGTCGTAGCCGCGCACGACGTCGCCGTGGCCGTAGATCAGCACGGTCGGCAGCGCGTCGTCTTCGTGGCGCGACGCGAGCAGGAACGGGCCGCCGCCGTCGACCGGGTTGTCGACGATCCGCGACGTGAAACCGAGGCGGGCGGCCTCGGGCGCGATCTCGTCGGTCAGATAGGCGCGCAGCGCGGCGCCGCTGCCGCATTCCTGGCTTTCGGTGCGCAGGCCGACGCGGCGGCTCAGGGTCGTGAAGAACGCGCCGGATTCGAACTGGTTCAGCGCATGCTGGATGGCGGCGGTACGGCTCAAATCGTGTCTCCTCGGTCGGGTTCGCCGTGCGCGGGCCGCGCAGGCAACGTGAAGTGCGATCGATTCTAGAAAGCCGCTTTTTTTGTCACAATGATCGAATTTCGAACCTTTCTTTGCCGAAAAGGCAAAGCAGCGCGGCCGGACGCGGCGCGGAGACAGAACGATGGCGGCTTTCCTGCATGGCCTGGGGTTGCGGTATTTCGTCGAGGTGGCGCGTACCGGCTCGATCAGCGACGCGTCCGCGCGGCTCCACGTGGCCGTGTCGGCGATCAGTCGCCAGATCGCGAAGCTGGAGAGCGAGCTCGGCGCGCCGCTGTTCGAGCGGCGGCCGCGCGGGATGGCGTTGTCGGAGGCGGGGGAGCGGTTGCTGGCGTTCGCGCAGCGCAGCCTGCTGGAGGCCGAGCACGTGATGAAGGACATCGGCGGGCTCGACGCGCTGCACGGCAGCCTGCTGAAGATCGCGTGCTCGGAAGGGTTCGCGATCGATTTCCTGCCCGGCGTGCTCGCGAGCTTCAAGGCGCGCCACCCGGGCGTCGATTTCACCGTATGGGTCGTATCGCCGGCGGACGCGACCCGGCGCGTGCGCGACGGCGATGCGGACATCGCATTGACGTTCAGCCTCGCGCCGGAGAAAGGCGTGCGCGTCGACCACACCGAGCGCGCGCCGGTCTTTGCGCTGGTCCGGCACGATCACCCGCTCGCGGCGCGCGATGCGGTGTCGCTAGCCGATGTCGCGCGGCACGCGCACGTGCTGCCCGAGGCCGGCACGACGGTGCGCCAGTTGATCGACATCGCGTGCGCGCTCGACGGGCTGCTGCTCGAGCCCGAACTGACCAGTAACAACACTGCGGCGATGTACGGTTACGCGCGCCGCACGGGTGCGGTGATGTTCACGGGGCTGTTGTCGGTGCGCGATCGCGCCGATGCGGACGGCTTCGTCGTCGTGCCGGTGACGAACCCGCAACTGCGCGAACGCAGCATCCAGGTGCAGACGATGGCCGGGCGCGATCTGCCCGCGTCGGTGCGCGCGTTCCGCGACCATCTGATCGACGCGATGCAGGCCGCGTCGTCGTCGCCGACTGCCGCACGAGGCCCGGGACGCCGGCCCGTGAGATAATCGTCAATCCGCCTTCCGTGCCCATGCGGCTCCCCGAGCCGCATCGCCCCTGTTCGACGCCAAATTGAAGAACCTGATTGTCACCCTCGATCGCGCCGGCGAGTTCGACGAGATCATCGACGTGCGCACGCCGCTCGAGTTCGCCGAGGACCATATCCCCGGCGCGCTGAACGCGCCCGTGCTCAGCAACGAAGAGCGCGTGCTCGTCGGCACGATGTACCGGCAGGTGTCGCCGTACGAGGCGACGCGCGTCGGCGCGGCGATCGTCGCGCGCAACATCGCACGCCATCTCGACACGACGTTCGCCGACCGGCCGCGCAACTGGCGACCGCTGATCTACTGCTGGCGCGGCGGCAAGCGTTCGGGCTCGATGACGACCTGGTTCAACCTGATCGGCTGGAAGGCGCGCCAGCTCGACGGCGGCTACAAGGCATACCGCCGGTCGGTGTGCGCGACGCTCGACTCGCTGCCGACGCGCTTTCGCTACATCGCGCTCGTCGGCCATACGGGCTGCGGCAAGACACGCCTGCTGAACGCGCTGCGCGACGTGGGCGCGCAGACGCTCGATCTCGAAGCACTCGCGTGCCATCGCGGCTCCCTGCTCGGCGCGCTGCCGGGCAAGCCGCAGCCCACGCAAAAGGGGTTCGATTCCGGGCTCGTCGAGACGCTCGGGCGTTTCAACCCCCAATGGCCAGTATTCGTCGAGTCGGAAAGCCGCAGGATCGGGCTCGTGCAGTTGCCGATCGCGCTGATCGAAGCGTTTCACGCGGGGCCGTGGGTGCAGGTCGAAGCGGCGCACGACGAGCGAATCGCGTTCCTGCTCGACGATTACGCGCACCTGTTCGACGAACCGGACGCATTCAAGGCGCAGCTTCATCGGCTGATCGGCCTGCACAGCCGCGAAGAGGTGATGCGCTGGAAGGCGCTGATCGATGCCGGCGCGCGGGCCGATCTGTTCACCGAACTGATCGACAGGCATTACGATCCCGCCTATGCGCGCACTTACCGCGCGACGTACAACAAGCCGAACCGCGCGCTGACGTTCACGTTCCGGCCCAACGCGGACGACGTACGCGCTCAGGCGCGCACGCTGCTGGCCGAACTCGCGCAGGCCGGATTGCCCGCATCGGCCGCGCTTGCCGGCGGCACGACATCCGAAACCGACAAAAACCAATCGACGATCACCACACGATGACGACCACACGCACCCAACCGAACCCGGCCCTCGGCTGGATGACCTTCCTGCTGATCGCGGTCGCGGGACTGTTCTACGTAAAATGGTTCCCGTACTACAACAAGGCGTTCGTTGCCGCCGAGCACCATTCGATCGGCCAGTCGATCCTGATGGGCACGTCGGCGGCCGCACCCGAGCCGTCGCTGAAGGCGGCGCTCGACTACGCATGGGCATACGGCAAGGCGATCTGGCAGGCGATGGTGCTCGGCCTGCTGCTCGGCTCGGCCGTGCAGGCGCTGCTGCCCGCGCATTGGGTGGCGCGCGTGCTCGGCCGCACGGGCTTCGGCAGCGTCGCCGCGGGCGGGCTGCTGTCGCTGCCCGGGATGATGTGCACGTGCTGCGCGGCGCCGGTCGTCGCGGGCCTGCGTGCGCGCCATGCATCGCCGGGCGGCGCGGTCGCGTTCTGGCTCGGCAATACGGTGCTGAATCCGGCCGCACTGGTATTCATGGGCTTCGTGCTCGGCTGGCACTGGAGCGCGCTGCGCGTCGTGCTCGGCATCGCGATGGTGTTCGGGATCGGCTATCTGCTGAACCGCATCGCGCGCCCCGAAGACCGCGGCATCGACGATGCGCAGCTCGCCGCGCTGGCGGCCGAACAGGCCGCTGCCGGCAATCCGTTCGTCCGCTGGATGAAACTGCTCGCGCGCATGGCCGTGCGGCTCGTGCCCGAATACATCGTGCTCGTGCTGCTGCTCGGCGCCGCGCGCGCGTGGCTGTTTCCGCACATCGGCCCGGACATCGGCAATCATCTCGGCTGGATCGTCGCGTTCGCGGTCGCGGGCATGCTGTTCGTGATCCCGACGGCCGGCGAGGTGCCGATCATCCAGGCGATGCTGTCGCTCGGCATGGGCGTCGGTCCGGCCGCCGCGCTGCTGATGACGCTGCCGCCGATCAGCGTGCCGTCGCTCGCGATGCTCGCGCGTTCGTTCAAGCCCTACATGCTGGCGATCGTCGCGACGCTCGTCGTCGTATTCGGGATCGTGAGCGGCTTGCTCGCGATCGCGTTCGGGTTCTGACAACGCGGGCGACACGCCGGCCCGGCGCACGCGTCGCATTCGTATTCATCCGGCGCCGCCGCTTCACGCGTGCGGCGCCCTTTACAAGAAGCAAACAGGAAAACGCATGACCCAACCGAAGATCCATCCTCGACTCGAAAAGGCGCTGACGCGCGGCGATCTCGCGATCCGCCAGGCCAATTCCGCGCGGGCGACTGCCGTGTTGCACGCACTCGGCACGATGATCATCGAGGCATCCGCAACGATCGGCGTCGAGGCCAGCATCGACATTCCGCAAGGCGATCGCATCTACGATCCGGTCAACGGCCTGTGGCCGCAGAAGATGCTGGTGTCGTTCGACGGCCCGGTGAACGAAGCCGACAAGGAAGAACTGCGCACGGTCTATCTGGTGGCCGACGATCCGGGCACGCAGTTCCGCGTCGAATGGCATCGCGCGGACGGCAAGCTCGGCCGCCAGGAAGGCGGCCCGCTCGCGACCGTCGCGTTCCTGACCGACGTCGAAATTCCGTGGAGCGACGATGACGAGTAACGTCGTCGCATGAAGCCGGTGCCCGGCGCCTGGTGCCCGACGCCTGGTGCCCGACGCGCCGGCCGTCAGCGCATCATCCGCCGCCGGAACAGCCACGCGGACAGCAGGAACCCGCCGACTGCGTAGCCGGCGAGCACCACGACGTGCAACGCGATGTCGGTCGCCGGCCGACCGAGCATCGCAGGCCGGATCAGCTCGACCGCATTCGCGAGCGGCAGCGCCTGCGCCGCGTGCCGCGCGAGCGGCGGCAACTGCGTGATCGGGAAGAACACGCCCGACAGCAGCAGCATCGGCGTCAGCACGAGCGTCTGGTAGAACATGAAGAAATCGTAGGATGGCGCGAGCGCCGTGACGATCATCGCGAGGCTGGCGAACGCGAGGCCGGCCAGCGCGATCACGGGCAGCACCGCGAGCATCGACGGAAACGCCGCGTAGCCGAGCACGCCCGCGACGAGCATGATCGCGCTCCCCGACAGCATCGCCTTGCTGGCCGCCCAGACGATCTCGCCGAGCACGATGTCGCCGAGCGCGAGCGGCGTATGCATGATCGCTTCCCACGTGCGCTGCACGTGCATCCGCGAGAAACCCGAATACATCGATTCGAAGCTCGCGGACATCATCACGCTCGAGCCGACCGTGCCGGCCGCGAGGAACGCGATATACGACACGCCGTCGACATGGCCGAGCATCAGGCCGAGCCCGAAACCCAGCCCGAACAGATAGATCATCGGATCGGCGAGATTGCCGAACATCGACGCGAGCGCGAGCTTGCGCCACACGAGATAGTTGCGCCGCCAGACGGCGACCCAGTTGCTTGCGTTCGCCGGCATTGCGATCGCGAAGCGCGACGCGCGCGGCGGGGCCGATGGCGTGGTGGCGGAATAGTTGCGGACGTCCATGGTCGATCAGTCCTGCATCTCGCGGCCCGTGAGCCGCAGGAACACATCCTCCAGATTGGCCGGGCGATGCAGATAGCGCAACCCCGGGCGGCCCGTGAGGCGTGCGCTGACCGGTTCGGGGTCGGTCACGTAGCAGAACAGCGTCTCGCCGCTGATCTCGGTGTGCTTCGCGAATGCCGACAACTCGTCGCGCAGCGCGGCCGGATCCGGCCCGTAGATCTCGATCACGTCGCAGCCGATCTCCGATTCGATCAGTGCATGCGGCGCACCTTCGGCGATCTTGCGGCCTTCCTCGATCACGCACAGCCGATCGCACAGGCGCTCGGCTTCTTCCATGAAATGCGTGGTGATCAGGATCGTCTTGCCGCGCGCGAGCAGCGAGCGCAGCCGCTCCCACATCAGGTGGCGCGCCTGCGGATCGAGGCCCGTCGTCGGCTCGTCGAGCACCAGCACGTCGGGATCGTTGACGAGCGCGCGGGCGAGCGTGAGGCGGCGTTTCATGCCGCCCGACAGTTCGCCGACTTTTGCATCGGCCTTGTTTTCCAGCTTCGCGAATTCGAGCAGCGGCGGCACGAGCGCGCGTGCGGCCTGCGCGGACATCCCGAAATAGCGGCTGAACACGAGCAGGTTTTCACGGACGGTGAAGTCGGGGTCGAGGTTGTCGAACTGCGGGACGACCCCGACTCGCCGGCGTGCATGTCGCGCACGCGATGGAACTGGTTCGCCGCACAGCGCGATCGTGCCTGCGTCGGGATGCGCGAGGCCGAGCAGCATCTTCAGCGTCGTGGTCTTGCCGGCGCCATTCGGCCCGAGCAGACCATAGCATTCGCCGGCCTTCACGTTGAAGGACAGGCCATTGACGACGAGCTTGTCGCCATAGCGCTTTTCGACGTTGCGGAAATCGATTGGTGCGACGGACATGGGCGTGTTGTCGTTGTAAGCGGGTGCGTTCCGCTGTCCGGCCCGCGGCCCGTGTGCGAACGGATCGCGCGAAGGCGTGTCACATGGGCATGGCCGAAGCATACGACGCCGGCGCGAGCTGGCCCGCCGGACGTGGAACGGGGCCATTCTAGTGCATCGCTGCATCGCTTGAGGGCATGCGCGCACGGTGCGAGGCAAGCACGCACCGATCGTGCACTGCATCATCGCGCACGCGCCGAGCGGGGCGAATCAGCGTTTTCCATCCCTTGCGTCCTGAATTGCGGCGCACCATGATGAATGCGTAGGCTCGTTGTCGCGATAGGGAGGCTTCATGGCTAGCTACAACAAGATTTTGCTGTGTTACGACGGCACGCTCGAAGGGCGCAAGGCGCTGCGTTACGGCGCCAATCTCGCAATGGACCTGAAGGCCGAAACGCACTTGCTGTCGGTCGTGGACATGCGTTCGAGCATCGCGCAAAGCGCGGGTTTGCTGACCGACGTCGCATGCGGCCGCTTCGAGGAAACCGCGCGCGAAATCCTGCAGGAAGGCGTGAACTGGCTGCGCGAGCGCGGCGTCCAGGCCGAAGGCCATTTCGCATTCGGTTATCCGATCGACGAAATCGCGAATCTCGCGTCGGAGCTGAAGGTCGACCTCGTCGTCGTCGGCCACCGGTGCCGCAGCGGATTGTCGAGATGGTGGATGGGGTCGGGCAATACGCAACTGCTCGATCGTGTGAACTGCAGCATTCTGGTCGCGTGCTCGTCGGCGGAAGAGCAGAAGGCCGAAATCGCGCGCGAACGTGAAGCGGCCACGGCGAGCAGCCAATGACCTAAAGGCTGGATGACCCTGACAGCCCGACCGGCGATGCGGGCCGGTCAGGCGTCGCGCTGCATTGGCAGCGCGCGCACCGAGCGCGGCCTGTTATGCGTGCAGGTCGATTCCGGACAATTTCCACGAGAACAGCCCGAAGCGGTGGAAGATCGCCGCATAGCGCGTGCCGTCGGCGCTGCGCTGATATGTGACGACGAATTCATCGATATTCCGGTAGCCCGCGCTGGTTTGCTGCTGGCGCGGCGCTTGCGTTGCTTCGCTCGGGCTGGCTGGTGCGGCGGGCGCAGGTGCCGGCGACGATGCGGCCGAAGCGGCCGCGTTGCCGCCCGGTACCGCAGCACTTGCCGGCGCCGGATTGACGGGCGGTGCGGCAGGCGGGTTGCCGGACGCATTGCCTGCTGGCGGCTGATTCGACCACTCGGGCGGGCGCTCGCCGGGATTGCCGCGCGGCGGCAATCCGCTCATCAACGCGGCGACGCCTTCCGGGGTCGCGTACGCATCGACCAGCGGGCCGATCAGCGCCGACCCGATCAGCGCGCCAATCACCGCTAACGGATTGTTCTTCTTCACGGCGTCGATCCGGCGCATCAACTCTTCCGTGACCTGCTGCTTCAGGCTGATGCGCAGCGACGGAAAATCGACATACTCGCTGATCGCCTGCGCATCGCGCGCATCGATCGCCGATTTCAGGCGACCGAGCGCGACATACGGTGACGCGTACGCATAGCCGAGCGCCGCAATGAGGGCGACGACCAGCGCGACGATCAGCAGCGGCTTGATTCGCCAAGCGCGGCGCGACGATTCAGTCACGTTGCCTCCGGTGCGGGAAGGTTCCGCAATCAGAGACCGCCCGGCGTGGCCGATCGTTCCTCCGCGATGCAGCGATCGATCATCCGGCACACGGCATCGATCGTGCCCACCATGATCAGGCGCGAGCGGCCGTGATAGACGCGCACCGGCGCGCGGCGCGCGGGTTCCGCATGGTTAAGACCGGCGTTCAGCGACACCCGCGCGAACGCGGGGAGCGCTGACGGCAGCAGGGACGCCTGCCGTTCGACTGCGATTTCTTCTTGCACAGGCGCCGCCGCGGACAGCGGTGCGCAGGGCGTGCGGCCGCGCAGATGACGCAGGCGACCGAATTGACGGAAAGGCAGCAGGCGGGAAAGGCGTTCCATGATGTTCTCCTAGCGAGACGGAATGTCAGAGTTCGCCCGAGCGGATCAGCCCGACGGCGATGCCTTCCAGCGCGAAATCCGCGCTGCCGGCCTTGACGAAGATGTTTTCGTAATCCGGGTTCTCCGCGATCAGCTCGAGGCCGCCGGGCCGGCGCATCAGGCGCTTGACCGTGACGTCGTCGCCCAGACGCGCGACGATGATCTGGCCGTCCTTCGCTTCCGTGCGCTTCTGCACGGCGAGGAGGTCGCCGTCGAGAATGCCGGCGTCGCGCATCGACAGGCCGCGCACCTTCAGCAGATAGTCGGGCTTGCTGGTGAACAGCGCGGGATCGCACGCGTAGTGCTGCGAGATGTGCTCCTGCGCGAGGATCGGGCTACCGGCCGCGACGCGGCCGACGAGCGGCAGCGACAGTTGCATCAGGCCGGCGTGCGGCAGCGTGAACTGATGCGGGGCGTCGTCGAGGCCGAGCAGCCGGATGCCGCGCGACGCGCCGGCCGCCAGCTCGATCACGCCCTTGCGCGCCAGCGCGCGCAGGTGCTCCTCGGCGGCATTCGGCGAACTGAAGCCCAGCTCGGCCGCGATCTCGGCACGGGTGGGCGGGAATCCGGAGCGCTCGATCGCGCGACGGATCAAGTCGAACACTTGCTGCTGACGGGCGGTGAGTTTGGTCATGGCTGAACTGTATGGATAGACAGTGAGCTGTATTTTTATACAGTACTTGGGGAATTTCAAGTGTTACTTGAGGTTCGACGCGATCGCGCCGGTTCCGGCGTAATTTCGCGACGTCCTGACGCCGGTTTGTCCGCCGCAACCGTCCATCCCGTCTGCGTTAGCACTTTTGAGTATTAAAAAATAAGGAACGATTATTTTTAATCATGTAACCCGTTCGATAGACTGGCCCGACATCGCAATACCGACAACACTGGAGAACCAAGGATGGCGAAGCGCAATACGGGGCTGGTGGGCGGAGTGGGTCGCCTGATCGCAACACTCGCGCTGGGCGCGGCGGCGGCGCTGGGCGTCGCGACGCATGCGCAGGCCGATACGACCTTCCTGAACGTGTCGTACGACCCGACGCGCGAGCTGTATCAGGATTTCAACCAGGCGTTCGGCAAGGAGTGGAAGGCGAAGACGGGCGAAACGGTCAACTTCAAGCAGTCGCACGGCGGTTCGGGCGCGCAGGCGCGCTCGGTGCTCGACGGGCTGCAGGCCGACGTCGTCACGCTGGCGCTCGCGTACGACATCGACGCGCTCGCGAACAAGGGGCTGGTGAACAAGGATTGGCAGAAGCGCCTGCCCGACAACGCGTCGCCATACACGTCGACGATCGTGTTCCTCGTGCGCAAGGGCAATCCGAAGGGGATCAAGGACTGGGACGACCTGACCAAGCCGGGCATCTCGATCGTCACGCCGAACCCGAAGACCTCGGGCGGCGCGCGCTGGAACTACCTGGCCGCATGGGCGTACGCCCAGCACAAGCCGGGCGGCAACGAGCAGACCGCGAAGGAATTCGTCTCGAAGCTCTACAAGAACGCAGGCGTGCTCGATTCGGGCGCGCGGGGCGCGACGACGAGCTTCGTGCAGCGCGGGATCGGCGACGTGCTGATCGCATGGGAAAACGAGGCATTCCTGTCGGTCAAGGAATTCGGCACCGACAAGTTCGAGATCGTCGTGCCGTCGGTGAGCATCCTGGCCGAGCCGCCCGTCGCGGTGGTCGACAAGGTGGTCGACAAGAAGGGCACGCGCAAGCTGGCCGAGGCATACCTGAATTTTCTGTACAGCCCGCAGGGCCAGGAAATCGCGGCGCGCAACTACTACCGGCCGCGTTCGAAGAACGTACCGGCGGAGCTGACCAAGCAGTTCCCGAAGCTGAAGCTGTACACGGTCGACGACACGTTCGGCGGCTGGACCAATGCGCAGAAGACGCATTTCGCGGACGGCGGCGTGTTCGATTCGATCTACAAGCCGCAGTAACGCACGCAGTCACACCATAACGACAAGCGGCGCGCCACGACAGCGCGCCGCGTCCCCGACGGCTCGCCGGCGCGATTCACTGCGCCGGCGTTTGCGTCGGACCCGTGAGCAGCATCGACCCAGCAAGAGCATCCGATGACGACGTACACCTTTCGCAAGCCGAGCGCGCTGCCCGGTTTCGGCGTGACACTCGGCATCACGGTGGCCTATTTGAGCCTCGTGGTGCTGATTCCGCTCGCTGCCACATTCCTGAAGACCGCGACGCTGTCGTGGGACCAGTTCGTCACCGCCGTCACGTCGCCGCGCGTGCTCGCGTCGTACCGGCTGACGTTCTCGGCCGCGCTCGGCGGCGCGCTGATCAACGCCGTGTTCGGCTTCCTCGTCGCATGGGTGCTGGTGCGCTACACGTTCCCGTTCAAGCGCCTCGTCGACGCGGTCGTCGACCTGCCGTTCGCGCTGCCGACGTCGGTGGCCGGCATCTCGCTCGCGGCCGTCTACGCGACCAACGGCTGGGTCGGCCAGTATCTCGCGCCGCTCGGCATCAAGATCGCGTTCACGCCGGCCGGCGTGCTGGTCGCGCTGACCTTCATCGGGCTGCCGTTCGTCGTGCGCACCGTGCAGCCGGTGCTCGAGGATTTCGAGCGCGAGCAGGAAGAAGCCGCCGCGTGCCTCGGCGCGTCGCGCTGGCTGACGTTCCGCCGCGTCGTGCTGCCGGCCGTGCTGCCGGCGCTGCTCACCGGTTTCGCGCTGTCGTTCGCGCGCGCGCTCGGCGAATACGGGTCGGTGATCTTCATCGCCGGCAACGTGCCGATGAAATCCGAGATCACGTCGCTGCTGATCATCACGAAGCTCGAGCAGTACGACTACGCGGGCGCGACCGCGCTGGCGGTCGTGATGCTGGTCGTGTCGTTCCTGATGCTGCTGCTGATCAACACGCTGCAGTGGTATCTGCAGCGTCGTACGAGCAAGGGCGCGAGCGGCCCGGCGCCCGCCACCGTCACCGCCGCTGCTGCCGCCGCAGGAGGCCAGCAATGAGCCAGGAGGCCACCGTCGTGCTGAAAACCCCGTCGCCGGCCGCGCGTGCCGCGAAGCGGCTCGACCCGGTCAGCGAGTCGCGCGTCGTGCGCTGGCTGCTCACCGGCATCGCGCTGGCGTTCCTCGCGTTCTTCCTCGTCGTGCCGCTCGCCGCGGTGTTCGTCGAGGCGTTGCGCAAGGGCGTCGGCTTCTATCTCGAATCGCTCGCCGATTCCGATGCGTGGTCGGCGATCAAGCTGACGCTGACCGTCGCCGTGATCGCGGTGCCGCTGAACCTCGTGTTCGGCGTGTGCGCATCGTGGGCGATCGCGAAATTCGAATTCCGCGGCAAGGCGCTGCTGACGACGCTGATCGACCTGCCGTTCTCGGTGTCGCCGGTGATCTCGGGCCTCGTGTACGTGCTGCTGTTCGGCGCGCAGGGCTGGTTCGGGCCGTGGCTGCAGGATCACGACGTGCAGATCATCTTCGCGGTGCCGGGCATCGTGCTCGCGACGATCTTCGTCACGTTCCCGTTCGTCGCGCGCGAGCTGATTCCGCTGATGCAGGCGCAAGGCACCGACGAGGAAGAAGCCGCGCGCGTGCTCGGCGCGTCGGGCTGGCAGATCTTCCGCCGCGTGACGCTGCCGAACGTGAGGTGGGGCCTGCTGTACGGCGTGATCCTGTGCAATGCGCGCGCGATGGGCGAGTTCGGCGCGGTGTCGGTCGTGTCCGGCCACATTCGCGGCGTGACCGACACGATGCCGCTGCACGTAGAGATCCTGTACAACGAATACAACTTCGCGGCGGCGTTCGCGGTGGCGTCGGTGCTGGCGCTGCTCGCGCTCGTCACGCTCGCGCTGAAGCTGATCGCCGAGCGTCATCTTGCGGCCGAACTGGCCGACGCGCACGACGCCGTTCCCGCACATGCCGGCCCCGTCGGCGCCGTTTCGTCGAAATCGTAAAGAGGCAACCAGAATGGGTATCACCGTCCGTCACCTTCAGAAGCGCTTCGGCGATTTCACGGCGCTCGACAACGTCTCGCTCGACTTCCCGCCCGGCGAACTGGTCGCGCTGCTCGGGCCGTCCGGCTGCGGCAAGACCACGCTGCTGCGCGTGATCGCGGGCCTCGAGCACGCGGACGCCGGCCAGGTCGTGCTGCAGGGGCTCGACGTCGCGTCGGTCGGCGCGCGCGAGCGGCAGGTCGGCTTCGTGTTCCAGCATTACGCGCTATTCCGCCACATGACGGTGTTCGAGAACGTCGCGTTCGGGCTGCGCGTGAAGCCGCGCCGCGAGCGGCCGTCCGAAGCCGCGATTCGCGAGAAGGTGCACGAGCTGCTCAAGCTCGTGCAGCTCGACTGGCTCGCGCAGCGCTATCCGTCCGAGCTGTCGGGCGGCCAGCGTCAGCGCATCGCGCTTGCCCGCGCGCTAGCGGTCGAGCCGAAGGTGCTGCTGCTCGACGAACCGTTCGGCGCGCTCGACGCGAAGGTCCGCAAGGAGCTGCGCGGCTGGCTGCGTCGCCTGCACGACGACCTGCACATCTCGACGATCTTCGTCACGCACGACCAGGAAGAGGCGCTCGAAGTGGCCGATCGCATCGTCGTACTCAATCGCGGCCACGTCGAGCAGGTCGGCAGCCCGCAGGACGTCTACGACCATCCGCAAAGCGCGTTCGTGTACGAGTTTCTCGGCGCGGCGAACCGGCTGCCGGGCACGGTGGCCGGGCGCGGCTTCGTCGCCGAGGGCGCGGCGGCGCCGATCGAGGTCGACGCCGATTTCGCGGGCCCCGCGAACGCGTACGTGCGGCCGCACGATCTGCAGCTGTGGCCGGCGGGCGAAGGGCACAGCGACGGCATCGCGGTGGACGTGCGGCGCGTGATTCCGCTCGGCGGTTCGGTGCGCGTGGAGCTCGAGGCGCGCGCGGGCGGCGCGCTCGAGGCGGAACTCGACCGCGACGCATGGCGCGCGCTTTCGCTGCAGGTCGGCGACGGCGCGACCGCCGTGCCGCGCGCCGTGCGGGTATTTCCCGCGCGTTGACGAGACAACGCAGGGCAGAGGGCGGGATTCGCGCCGATTCGACAATCAAACAACGACAGCCTAAGAGGCATACCCATGAATTTTCAGCAATTGCGGTTCGTGCGCGAAGCGGTGCGCCAGAACATGAACCTGACGGAAGTCGCGAACGTGCTGTACACGTCGCAGTCGGGCGTGTCGAAACAGATCAAGGATCTGGAAGATGAGCTGGGCGTCGACATCTTCATTCGGCGCGGCAAGCGGCTGACGGGGCTCACGGAGCCCGGCAAGGCGGTGCACCAGCTGATCGAGCGGATGCTGCTCGACGCCGAGAACCTGCGCCGCGTCGCACGCCAGTTCGCCGATCAGGACAGCGGCCACCTCGTCGTCGCGACGACGCACACGCAGGCGCGCTACGCGCTGCCGAAGGTGATCCGGCAGTTCACCGAGGTGTTCCCGAAGGTGCATCTCGCGCTGCGTCAGGGCAGCCCGCAGCAGATCGCGCAGATGATCCTGAACGGCGAGGCCGATCTCGGTATCTCGACCGAGGCGCTCGACCGCTATCCGGACATCGTCACGTTCCCGTGCTATTCGTGGCACCACACGGTCGTCGTGCCGAAGGGCCACCCGCTCGTCGGTCGCGAGAACCTGACGCTCGAGGAAATCGCCGAATACCCGATCATCACGTACGACCAGGACTTCACGGGCCGCTCGCACATCGACCAGGCGTTCACGCAGGCGGGCGCGGTGCCCGACGTCGTGCTGACCGCGATCGACGCGGACGTGATCAAGACCTACGTCGAGCTCGGGATGGGGATCGGCGTGGTCGCGGCGATGGCCTACGACCCGCAGCGCGACACGGGGCTCGTCGCGCTCGACACGCAGCACCTGTTCGAGGCGAGCACGACGCGGGTCGGGCTGCGCAAGGGCGCATTCCTGCGTGCGTATGCGTACCGGCTGATCGAAATGTTCGCGCCGCACCTGAACGAAGCGGAAATCGCGGGGCTGTTGCGCGAAGCCGTTTGATTCGCGCGTGTCGCGCGCTGTCCGGGCGGATCCCGCGGACGGCGCGCGACACGCATGACGCGCACCTTGCCGTACGCCGCACCGGGCGGCGGCGGGGGGATGGCCGCCGTCACGCTTCAAGCATCGGCCGACGCTGCCGGTCCGGTCCGGTGCGTCGTGTCAGCCGACGATCGACCTGCGTTCCCGTGCGGACAGAAAAACAAGAACAACCGGCAACGCAGAACCTGCATGCACCGCGCTTCGGCGAACCGCCGCCGGCATCGCGAGTGTCGTATTTGCGCGTCGCGAAGCGCGCTCGCGCGCTCCGAATAAACCCTTAAATATTGATTAGACAGGTTGCGCGCCGAAGCGAATCGGTACAGCATAGCCTTCACTCCGCCGGCGTCCCGCCGGCGGTGGCGCGTCAACGCCAGCACGCGCCAGGCAGTCGGCCGTCTGCCTCGCTTCCATTCCGTGGTACCGACAGCAGCATCGATGGCCATTGCCCGGGTAGTGTGGCGCAAACGTTTGCTCACATTAAAACAACAACCGAACAACAATCGGCCTTCGGGCCAGTCGCCAGGAGATGTGTATGAATGTCCGCTTTCGCCGTCGCTTCCTGACCGCCGCGCTCGCCGCCGTCGCGGTGGCCGCTGCCCCGGCTGTCCACGCGCAGTTCGCGGCCAAGCCGAAGGTCGCGCTCGTGATGAAGTCGCTCGCCAACGAGTTCTTCCTGACCATGGAAACGGGCGCGAAGGAATACCAGAAGCACAACGCGAACCAGTTCGACCTGATCACCAACGGCATCAAGGACGAGACCGACACCGCGAACCAGATCCGCATCGTCGAGCAGATGATCGTGTCGAAGGTCGACGCGATCGTGCTCGCGCCGGCCGATTCGAAGGCGCTCGTGCCGGTCGTGAAGAAGGCCGTCGACGCCGGCATCGTCGTCGTGAACATCGACAACCGGCTCGATCCCGACGTGCTGAAGTCGAAGAACCTGAACGTGCCGTTCGTCGGCCCGGACAACCGCAAGGGCGCGCGCAAGATCGGCGACTACCTTGCGAAGCGGCTGAAGGCGGGCGACCAGGTCGGCATCGTCGAAGGCGTGTCGACGACGACCAACGCGCAGCAGCGCACGGCCGGCTTCCAGGACGCGATGAAGGCGGGCGGGATGAAGGTCGTGTCGGTGCAGTCGGGTGAATGGGAGATCGACAAGGGCAATGCGGTGGCCGCCGCGATGCTCAACGAATACCCGAACCTGAAGGCACTGCTGTGCGGCAACGACAACATGGCGATCGGCGCCGTGTCGGCCGTGCGCGCGGCCGGCAAGCAGGGCAAGGTGCTCGTGGTCGGCTACGACAACATCAACGCGATCAAGCCGATGCTGAAGGACGGCCGCGTGCTCGCGACCGCCGACCAGTATGCGGCGAAGCAGGCCGTGTTCGGCATCGACACGGCGCTCAAGGCGATCGCCGAGCATCGCAAGCAGGCCGACCTGTCCGGTGTGGTCGAGACGCCGGTGGATCTCGTGACGAAGTAACGCCGCACCGGTCCGGCCGCCGCGCTCAAGAATCCGGCGCGGCGGCCGTTATCCGGTGTGAGCGCGATCACGGCCACTGCATGCACTTGTGAGCGTCATACCCGCGCGCCCCGTGCGCGCGGCCGCAACCAGGATCGCGATGGAACCGACCTTCCAACCCTCCCGTTCAGCCCACCCCGTGCTGTCCGTCTCCGGCATCGGCAAGACCTATGCCGAACCCGTGCTCGCCGACGTCACGCTGACGCTCGACGCGGGCCAGGCGCTCGCGCTGACCGGCGAGAACGGCGCCGGCAAGAGCACGCTGTCGAAAATCATCGGCGGGCTCGTCGACCCGACCACCGGCACGATGCAGCTCGGCGGCGAGGCCTATGCGCCGGCGAGCCGCACGCAGGCCGAGGCGCTCGGCGTGCGCATGGTGATGCAGGAGCTGAACCTGCTGCCGACGCTGAGCGTCGCCGAAAACCTGTTCCTGAACCGCCTGCCGCGGCGCTTCGGCATCATCGATCGCGCGCGGCTGCGCGACGACGCGCGCGCGGCGATGGCGCAGGTCGGGCTCGACGCGGTCGACCCCGATACGCCGGTCGGCGCGCTCGGCATCGGCCATCAGCAGATGGTCGAGATCGCGCGCAACCTGATCGGCGACTGCCGCGTGCTGATTCTCGACGAACCGACCGCGATGCTGACCGCGCGCGAAGTCGAGCTGCTGTTCGAGCAGATCGACCGGCTGAAGGCGCGCGGCGTCGCGATCGTCTACATCTCGCACCGGCTCGAAGAGCTCGCGCGCGTCGCCGAGCGCGTCGCGGTGCTGCGCGACGGCCGGCTCGTGCATGCGGGCGACATGGCGGCGACGACGTCCGACGGGCTCGTCACGCTGATGGTCGGGCGCGAGGTCGGCGAACACATCGATCTCGGCGAGCGCCGCTTCGGCGCGCCGCGGCTCGCCGTATCGGGCCTCACGCGCGGGACGGCGGTGCGCGACGTGTCGCTCGAGGTGCGCGCGGGCGAGATCTTCGGCATCTCGGGGCTGATCGGCGCGGGACGCACCGAGCTGCTGCGGCTGATCTACGGCGCCGATACGCCGGATGCCGGGACGATCGCCGTCGGTCAGCCGTTGAAGCCGGCGCGGATCGCGTCGCCCGTCGATGCGGTGAAGCTCGGCATCGCGCTGATCACCGAGGATCGCAAGGGCGAAGGGCTGCTGCTGTCGCAGTCGATCACCGCGAACGTGTCGCTCGGCCAGCTCGACCGGCTCGCGCGCGGCGGCATCGTCGATTCGGCCCGCGAAACGGCGCTCGCCGAACAGCAGATCGATGCGCTGCGGATCCGTACGCACGGCGCGGCGCAGCCGGTCGGCGAGCTGTCGGGCGGCAACCAGCAGAAGGTCGTGATCGGCCGCTGGCTCGCGCGCGACATGGGCGTGCTGCTGTTCGACGAGCCGACCCGCGGGATCGACGTCGGCGCCAAATTCGAGATCTACACTTTGATGGGCGCGCTCGCGCGCGAAGGCCGCGCGCTGGTGGTCGTATCGAGCGACCTGCGCGAGCTGATGCTGATCTGCGACCGGATCGGCGTGATGTCGGCCGGGCGCATGACCGCCGTGTTCGAGCGCGGCAACTGGACCCAGGACGCGCTGCTGGCCGCGGCGTTCGCCGGCTTCGGCCGCGAGACGCCGGCGGCCGCCATGCAGCATCCGGACCCGGAGCACGCGCGCGGCGCCGCTCCGGGCACTTCGACGACAGGACGACAGCAATGACCCAGCCTCCCGTATCCCCGACCGACGCAGGCGCGCAGCAGGACGTGACGGGCCGCCGCGCGCGCACGCTGTCCGGCACGCGGCTCGGCCTGTCGAACTATCTCGGGCTCGCCGGCGCGCTGGCCGCGATGATCGCGCTGTTCTCGGTGCTGAGCTCGCATTTCCTGACCTACGACACGTTCAGCACGATCGCGAACCAGATTCCCGATCTCGTCGTGATGTCGGTCGGGATGACCTTCGTGCTGATCATTGCCGGGATCGACCTGTCGGTCGGCTCGGTGCTCGCGCTCGCCGCGTCGATGGTCAGCGTCGCCGCGCTGAAATGGCAGTGGGGGCCGCTGCCGGCCGCGTTGATCGGCATCGCGGTCGCGACCGCCACGGGCGCGCTGACGGGCGCGGTCACGGTCGGCTGGCGGATCCCGTCGTTCATCGTGTCGCTCGGCGTGCTGGAGGCCGCGCGCGGCCTCGCGTACCAGCTGACGAATTCGCGCACCGCGTATATCGGCGACGCGTTCGACTTCCTGTCGAACCCGATCGCGCTGGGCATCTCGCCGGCGTTCCTGATCGCGGTCGCGGTGATGATCGCGGCCCAGTTCGTGCTGACGCGCACGGTGTTCGGACGCTATCTGGTGGGCATCGGCACGAACGAGGAAGCGGTGCGACTTGCAGGGGTTAACCCGCGGCCGTATAAAATCCTCGTATTCGCACTGATGGGCGCGCTCGCGGGGCTCGCGTCGCTGTTCCAGATTTCGCGGCTCGAGGCGGCCGATCCGAACGCGGGCGCGGGCCTCGAACTGCAGGTCATCGCCGCCGTCGTGATCGGCGGCACGAGCCTGATGGGCGGGCGCGGCTCGGTGATCAGCACGTTCTTCGGCGTGTTGATCATCTCCGTGCTGGCCGCGGGGCTCGCGCAGATCGGTGCGAACGAGCCGACGAAACGGATCATCACGGGTGCGGTGATCGTGGTGGCGGTCGTGCTCGATACGTATCGCAGCCGGCGTACGCGCGTGCGGTAAAAAGACAGACAGAACAGACCAGAGAGAAACGGGAAATGGCGACGATCAAGGATGTGGCGGCCATGGCGGGCGTGTCGTTTACGACCGTCTCGCACGTGGTGAACAATTCGCGGCCGGTGTCCGCCGACGTGCGTGCGAAGGTCGAGGGCGCGATCCGCGAGCTGAATTACGTGCCATCGGCCGTGGCGCGCTCGCTGAAGGCGCGGGCGACGGCGACCATCGGCCTCGTCGTGCCGAACAGCACGAATCCGTACTTCGCCGAGCTGGCGCGCGGCATCGAGGATCAGTGCGCGGCCAACGGCTATTGCGTGTTCTTCTGCAATTCGGACGACGATCCCGTGAAGCAGCGCAACTACCTGCGCGTGCTGCAGGAAAAGCGCATCGACGGGCTGATCGTCGCATCGGCCGGCGAGGACGCGGTGCTCGCGCAGACGCTCGCGGATATCCATGCGCCGCTCGTCGTCGTCGACCGCAACATCGAGGGGCTCGCGGCCGATCTCGTGCAGATCGACCACGAGCGCGGCGCATACCTGGCGACGCGCCACCTGCTCGAACTCGGACACGCGAAGATCGGCTGCATCACCGGGCCGACCGACACCGCGGTCAGCGCGATGCGCGTACACGGCTTCATCCGCGCGATGGCCGAGCGCGGCGTCGACATCGTGCCGGGCGCGATCGCCGAAAGCGATTTCTCATGCCTCGGCGGCTATCACGCGGCGTCGCGGTTGTTCGAATCGGTACGGCCGAGCGCGATCTTCGCGGGCAACGACCTGATGGGGGTCGGCGCGCTGCGCGCGGCGGCCGAGCGCGGGCTGCGCGTGCCCGACGACTGTTCGATCATCGGCTTCGACGACATCGAATTTTCCCGCTACACGTATCCGGCGCTGTCGACGGTCGGCCAGTCGGTGCGCGCGCTCGGTGAAATGGCCGCGCAGACGTTGATCGAACGGATCGGCGGCGGCTCGACCGCCGTGCCGAGCCGCCGCCGTGTCGTGTCGCCGCGCCTCGTGCTGCGCGAATCGACGGCCGTCTATCGCGAGCCGGCCGCGCCGGGCGCACGCGCATGACGGCGAGCGCAACGGGCGCAGGCCGCGTGACGGTGGTCGGCAGCCTCAACATGGATCTCGTCGTGCGCGCGCCGCGGCTGCCGCTGCCGGGCGAAACGCTCGCCGGGCACGCGTTCGCGCAGGCGGCGGGCGGCAAGGGCGGCAACCAGGCCGTCGCCGCCGCCCGGCTCGGCGCGCAGGTCGCGATGATCGGCTGCGTCGGCGCGGATGCGCACGGCGCGGCACTGCGCGCGGGCCTCGAGGCCGAGGGAATCGACTGCACGGGGCTCGCGACGAGCGCGTCGGCGTCGACCGGCGTCGCGCTGATCGTCGTCGACGATGCGAGCCAGAACGCGATCGTGATCGTCGCGGGCGGCAACGGCGAGGTCACGACCGACACGATCGCACGGCACGAGGCTGCGCTGGCGACGGCCGACGTGCTGATCTGCCAGCTCGAGACGCCGCCGGACGCGGTGTTCGCGGCGCTGTCGGCCGGACGCCGGCTCGGCCGCACGGTGGTGCTCAATCCGGCCCCGGCCGTCGCGCCGCTGCCGGACGGCTGGCTGCCGCTCGTCGATTACCTGATCCCGAACGAGGTCGAGGCGGCCGCGCTGACCGGGCTGCCGGTGCGCGACCCGGCCGACGCCGAAGCCGCCGCGCGGGCGCTCCAGGCCGGCGGCGCGCGCAACGTGCTGATCACGCTCGGCGCGCGCGGCGTGCTCGCGCTGACGGCCGACGGCGCCGCGCGGCACTATCCGGCGCCGGTCGTGCAGGCCATCGACACGACGGCGGCCGGCGACACCTTCATCGGCGGCTTCTCCGCACGGCTCGCGGCCGGCGCGGACGTCGATACCGCCATCCGCTTCGCGCAACGCGCGGCGGCGCTGTCGGTGACGCGCGCGGGCGCCCAGCCCTCGATCCCGACGCGGGCCGAACTGGCCGACTAGGGCCGGATCTCCAGTCTCGCGTTTTCGGTTCCCCACGCGCCCGGCCCGTCGCACGAGACGGCCGGGTGCGCTGCATTGGCGCGCCGACGCGCGTTCGCCCCGTTTTCGCTCCGACCCGAATTGCGTCGATTATTCAGTCTTATTCAATAAACAGACGAATAATGCGAAATAAACACGGCAAAACCATCAAGTTATGCGCCGCGCGGTCGTAAATGCACCGAGTGAAGCAATGCTTCGAGCCAACGGGCCGGGCCCGTTCATGACGACGCAACACAGGGTGGATGATGGTGTTCAGGAACCTGACGATTCGTGCGCGCATCGGTTTGACGATGGCGTTTCTGGCGGTACTGCTGGCTGTCACCGGCGTGCTCGGTCTGCACGGGATGACGCGTTCGAACGAGTCGACGCGCGAGATTTACACGAACCAGATGCCGAGCGCGGTCGACGTCGCGGTCTCGGAAATGTTCGCCGCACGCGCGCGCCTCGCACTCGACCGTGCGGCGCTGCTGGCCGGCACGCCGGACTCGGCGGCGGCCATCGAGCGCAGCCGCGCGATGCGCACGCAGTCGGACGCGTGGTGGCAGAAATACCTTGCGCTGCCGCGCGACGCTGACGAGGACCGGCTCGCACAGGACGTCGCCGCCCGGCGCAAGGTGCTGCAGGCCAGTTGCGACGCGTTCGCGAGTGCGGTCGCGGCCGGCGATCATGACCGGATCGGCGACGGCGCGAAGCAGCTTCAGGCGCGCTATACCGAGCTGGCCGCGGCCGGCGAAGCGCTGCGCAACTTCCAGTTCACCAATGCGCAGGCGCGCTTCGATCAGGCGGAATCGGTGTTCGAGACGATGCGCGTGCTGTCGATCGTCGTGCTGTTGGCCGGCATCGGCGCCGCGGTGCTGTCGTGGCTGACGCTGAGCCGCGCGATCGGCCGCCCGATCGCCGACGCGCTGTCGCATTTCGACGCGATCGCCGCGGGCGACCTGCGCCGGCCGATCGTCGTGGACCGGCGCGACGAGATGGGCCAGATGCTGGAGGGCCTCGCGAGGATGCAGCGCGGGCTCGTCGACACGGTGCGCACCGTGCGCGGCGGCAGCGAGTCGATCGCGACCGCGGCCCGCCAGATCGCGGCCGGCAACATCGACCTGTCGTCGCGTACCGAGGAACAGGCCGCCGCGCTGCAGGAAACCGCGTCGAGCATGGAGCAACTGACCGGCACCGTGAAGCAGAACGCGGACAATGCGCGTCAGGCAAGCTCGCTGGCCGCGAATGCGTCCGAGATTGCAAACAAGGGCAATACGGTGGTCGGCCAGGTGGTCGGCACGATGGGCGAAATCAACGACAGCTCGGCGAAAATCGCGGACATCATCGCGATCATCGAGGGAATCGCGTTCCAGACCAACATTCTTGCGCTGAATGCGGCCGTCGAAGCCGCGCGGGCCGGCGAGGAAGGCCGAGGCTTCGCGGTTGTCGCCGGCGAAGTGCGCAGCCTCGCGCAGCGTTCGTCGAGCGCGGCGAAGGAAATCAAGGCGCTGATCGACGCGTCGGTGGAGCGGATCCGGACCGGCTCGACGCTGGTCGACGAAGCCGGGCGCACGATGAGCGACGTGATCAGCGCGGTTCAGCGCGTGACGGACATCATGGGCGAGATCGCGGCGGCGTCCGAGGAGCAAAGCGGCGGGATCGACCAGGTGGCGCGCGCGGTCACGCAGATGGACGAGGTCACGCAGCAGAATGCCGCACTCGTCGAGGAAGCCGCGGCTGCCGCGCAGTCGCTCGAAGAACAGGCGGCCCGCCTGCGCGAAACGGCGGCGGTATTCCAGCTCGACGACGGAGCCACACGCGCGGGCGCCGTCGTTGCGGTGGCGGCGCGTCATGCGCCGCGCACGCCGTCCGTCCCGTCCCCCGCACCGGCTGCCGCGCGCGTCGAACGCGACGCCGCGCCGAAACGTGCGGCCGCTGCAGCGACGGCGCCGGCGCGCAAGCCTGCCGCCGTCTCGGCTGCGCCCGCGCCCGCGCCGGCCGCCGCGACCGCCGGCGGCGACGACTGGGAGACGTTCTGATCGGCGCGCGCCGCGTATCGATCCCCATTTGGTGACCCGCGACGCCCGCGATTGCGGGCGTCGTCGTTTCTGCGACAGTTGAATGTGACAGCGTGGACGATCGGTCATGCATCGGCACGTGCGTTGCGCATCGTGCACCGACGGACCCTCGGCGATGCGCTGCATGCGCGTCATGTTCCCCCGTTCGTCGTACGGGTATGTCCGTAAGGGACTGCGAAAAAAATTTGTAACGGTGCGCGCGGCGTGTCATCGCACGCGACCGCTCGAACGTATAGGAATGAAGGGAGAGGCGACGACGTCGGAGGTGTCCAACGCACGAGACGTTTCGATGTTCGACGAGACGCGGCGGATGCAGTTTCTGCGGCTCGGGAGGTCGATTGTAAAACGACGAAATGCGTTGTCCAAGCGGTGTTGTCGAGAATGACGAACTTCATACGAAGAGTTCGTGAAAAAAAATAAGAAAGGGTTTAGGATGAATTCGAACGCGCTTGCTTCTGCGCAGTCAGACGAAGGCAGGCACGTCTTCAGACTCAGGCGAGGGAGGTAGCATGGATATTTACAGCAGCTTCGCGAACCGCTTCGAAAAAACGCGAGAGGAAGAGCTCTCGCTGGAGGAGTATCTCGCGCTCTGCAAGAACGATCCATCCGCGTACGCGACGGCTGGTGAACGCATGCTGGAAGCAATCGGGGAACCTGAACAGATCGATACCCGCAACGACCCGCGCCTGTCGCGGATCTTCGCGAACAAGGTCATCAAGGTGTATCCGGCATTCCGTGAGTTCTACGGAATGGAGGAGGTGATCGAGCAGGTGGTCGCATACTTCCGCCACGCTGCGCAAGGTCTTGAAGAGAAGAAGCAGATTCTCTATCTGCTGGGCCCGGTGGGCGGCGGCAAGTCGTCGATCGCCGAGCGCCTGAAGCAACTGATGGAGCGCGTGCCGTTCTATGCGCTGAAGGGCTCGCCCGTCAACGAATCGCCGCTCGGGCTGTTCGACTACGACGAGGATGGTCCGATCCTCGAGGAACAGTACGGCATTCCGCGCCGCTACCTGAAAAGCATCCTGAGTCCGTGGGCCGTCAAGCGCCTGCACGAATACAACGGCGACATCCGCCAGTTCCGCGTGGTGCGCCGCTATCCGTCGATCCTGCGGCAGGTCGGCATCGCGAAGACCGAGCCGGGCGACGAGAACAACCAGGACATTTCGTCGCTGGTCGGCAAGGTCGATATCCGCAAGCTCGAACAGTACGCGCAGGACGATGCCGACGCCTATAGCTACTCGGGCGGCCTGTGCCTCGCGAACCAGGGCCTGCTCGAATTCGTCGAAATGTTCAAGGCGCCGATCAAGGTGCTGCACCCGCTGCTGACCGCCACGCAGGAAGGCAACTTCAAGGGCACCGAAGGTTTCGGCGCGATTCCGTTCGACGGCGTGATTCTTGCGCACTCGAACGAATCGGAGTGGAAGGCCTTCCGCAACAACCGCAACAACGAGGCACTGCTCGACCGGATCTTCGTCGTGAAGGTGCCGTACTGCCTGCGCGTGTCGGAAGAGATCAAGATCTACGAGAAGCTGATCCGCAATTCGTCGCTGGCCGAGGCCGTATGCGCGCCGGGCACGCTGAAGATGATGTCGCAGTTCTCGGTGCTGTCGCGCCTGCACGAGCCGGAGAATTCGAGCCTGTTCTCGAAGATGCAGGTGTACGACGGCGAAAACCTGAAGGACACCGATCCAAAGGCGAAGTCGTACCAGGAGTATCGCGACTACGCGGGCGTGGACGAAGGGATGACCGGCGTGTCGACACGGTTCGCGTTCAAGATCCTGTCGCGTGTGTTCAACTTCGATACGAGCGAGGTCGCGGCGAACCCGGTGCATCTGATGTACGTGCTCGAGCAGCAGATCGAACGCGAGCAGTTCCCGCCGGAAACCGAGCAGAAGTATCTGTCGTTCGTGAAGGACGTGCTCGCGTCGCGCTACGCGGAGTTCATCGGCAAGGAGATCCAGACCGCGTATCTCGAGTCGTATTCGGAGTACGGTCAGAACATCTTCGATCGCTACGTCACGTATGCGGACTTCTGGATCCAGGATCAGGAATTCCGCGATCACGACACGGGCGAGAGCTTCGACCGCGCCGCGCTGAACGCGGAACTGGAGAAGATCGAGAAGCCGGCCGGGATCAGCAATCCGAAGGATTTCCGCAACGAGATCGTGAACTTCGTGTTGCGTGCGCGGGCGGCGAACGCCGGCAAGAATCCCGTGTGGACGAGCTACGAGAAGTTGCGCGTCGTGATCGAGAAGAAGATGTTCTCGAACACCGAGGAACTGTTGCCGGTCATTTCATTCAACGCCAAGGGTTCGGCGGAGGAGCAGCGCAAGCATGAGGACTTTGTGAACCGGATGGTCGCGAAGGGCTATACGCCGAAGCAGGTGAGGCTGCTTTGCGACTGGTACCTGCGCGTGCGCAAGTCGTCATGACGCGCGCGGTATCGCGCCCGGACGGCGAGTCCGTACGGGCGCTTTCAGAGGCGCCGCCCGCATGACGGCAGACGGCATGCGCGGCGAGTGCCCCGGCAGATCGACTTTCGAGCGGGAGACCGGGAGTGCTTCATCAAATCATCGACCGCAGGCTGGCCGGCAAGAACAAGAGCATCGCCAATCGCGAACGCTTTCTGCGTCGCGTCAAGAACTACATTCGTCGTGCCGTGTCCGACGCGGTGCGCGACCGTAGCATCAAGGATATCCAGAGCACGCAGAGCATCACGATCCCGCGCAAGGACATCGCGGAGCCGAATTTCCGGCACGCGCCGGGCGGGCGTCGCGAATATGTGCACCCGGGTAATGAAGACTACGTGCGCGGCGACAAGATTCCGCGTCCGCAGGGCGGCTCGGGCGGCGGCGGCAGTCAGGCGAGCAACGAGGGCGAAGGGCAGGACGACTTCGTGTTCGAGCTGTCGCGCGACGAATTCATGCAGTACTTCTTCGACGATCTCGAACTGCCGCGCCTCGTGAAGACGCACCTGCTGACGGTGCCGAGCTGGAAGAACGTGCGCGCGGGCTGGTCGGCGGAAGGTACGCCGAACAACATCGACGTCGTGCGTTCGCTGCGCAGCGCGCTCGGCCGGCGCATCGCGCTCGGCTCGCCGCTCGTCAACGAGCTGCGCGAGCTCGAGGCGCAGCTCGAAGCGCTGAAGAGCGACCCCGAAGACCGCCGCGCGGAAATCGCGACGCTCGAGGCCGAGATTCATCACCTGAAAGGGCGCATCTGGCGGATTCCGTTCATCGATCCGTTCGACCTGCGCTACATCAACCGCGTGAAGCAGCCGCAACCGTCGAGCCAGGCCGTGATGTTCTGCCTGATGGACGTGTCGGGCTCGATGGACGAACAGCGCAAGGATCTCGCGAAGCGCTTCTTCATCCTGCTTTACCTGTTCCTCAAGCGCAACTACGAGCGCATCGAAGTCGTGTTCATCCGCCACCACACGCGCGCCGAGGAAGTCGACGAGGACACCTTCTTCCATTCGACCGAAAGCGGCGGCACGGTCGTGTCGAGCGCGCTCGAACTGATGCGCAAGGTGATGGACGAGCGCTACTCGCCGACCGAGTGGAACATCTACGGCGCGCAGGCATCCGACGGCGACAACTGGACTGACGATTCGCCCAAGTGTCGCAAAATCCTGGAAGAGGATATCCTCACCAAGACGCGTTACTTCGCGTATATCCAGGTCGCGCCGGAAGAGCAGAATCTGTGGCTGGAATACGCGCAACTGGCCCTGTCGCAACCGCATCTCGCGATGAAAAAAGTGGAATCGGCTGCGGACATTTACCCGGTGTTTCGCGAATTGTTCGAAAAGCAGGTGGAAATGTCATGACGACCCGCCATCTGCACAACGAGTCGCGCGGCTACGAGCCGCGCCCTTCCGGCGACGATACGGCCGGCCCTGCCGCACCGCAGCAACGCGCGCAGGCCGAACCGCCGCCGCCGGCCGCCGACTTGCCCGGTTCCGGGCAAAAGGAAGCGCGTATGAACGTTGCCGAACGCAAGCCGTTGCCGTGCCCGTCCGACTGGACGTTCGAATTGCTCGAGGAATACGACACGCACATCTCGCAGGTCGCCGAACAATACGAGCTCGACATCTACCCGATCCAGCTCGAACTGATCAGCGCCGAGCAGATGATGGATGCGTATGCGTCGGTCGGGATGCCCGTCAACTACCGTCACTGGTCGTTCGGCAAGCACTTCCTCGCGACCGAGAAGAGCTACCGCCGCGGCCAGATGGGCCTGGCCTACGAAATCGTCATCAATTCGAACCCGTGCATCGCGTATCTGATGGAAGAGAACACGATGACGATGCAGGCGCTCGTCATCGCGCACGCGGCGTACGGGCACAATTCGTTCTTCAAGGGCAATTACCTGTTCCGGCTGTGGACCGACGCGCACGCGATCATCGATTATCTCGTGTACGCGAAGAACTACGTCGCGGAATGCGAGGAGCGCTACGGCCTCGATCGCGTCGAGGAACTGCTCGACTCGTGCCATGCGCTGATGAATTACGGCGTCGACCGCTACAAGCGGCCGCAGAAACCGTCGCTGTCGAAGGAGGCGGCGCTGCGGCGCGAGCGCGAGGCGTACCTGCAGTCGCAGGTCAACGAGCTGTGGCGTACGCTGCCGGGCAAGAAACCGGAGCTGACGGAGGAGCAGGACGACCGCTATCCGTCCGAGCCGCAGGAGAACCTGCTGTATTTCGCTGAGAAGAATGCGCCGCTGCTCGAACCGTGGGAGCGGGAAGTGATCCGCATCGTGCGCAAGATCGGCCAGTATTTCTATCCGCAGCGGCAGACGCAGGTGATGAACGAAGGCTGGGCGACGTTCTGGCACTACACGTTGCTCAATACGCTGTACAACCAGGGGAAGCTGGAAGACGGCTTCATGATGGAGTTCCTGCATTCGCACAGCAACGTGGTCTACCAGCCGCCCGTCACGAAGCCGTACTACAGCGGGATCAACCCGTATGCGCTCGGTTTCTCGATGATGAGTGACATCCGACGGATCTGCGAAGCGCCGACGGAGGAAGACTACAAGTGGTTTCCGGAGATCGCGGGCACGCCGTGGCTGCCGGCGATGCACTACGCGATGCGCAACTTCAAGGACGAGAGCTTCATCGCGCAGTACCTGTCGCCGAACCTGATCCGCGAGATGCGGCTCTTCTCGGTGCTCGACGACGACATGCGCGATTCGCTCGAGGTATCGGCGATCCACGACGATTCCGGTTACCAGTACGTGCGGCAGGCGTTGTCGCGGCAGTACGACATCCATCACCGCGAGCCGAACATCCAGGTGTGGGCCGTCAATACGCGCGGCGACCGCAGCCTCACGCTGCGCCACTTCATGACCGACAACCGCCACCTGTCGGGCGACAGCGACGAAGTGCTCAAGCACATGGCGCGGCTCTGGCAGTTCGACGTGTACCTGGAAAGCGTCGACGAGGCCGGCACCGTGCGCAAGCGCTACGAGTGCCGCTACGTGCCGCCGGAAGTGCGCGTGTGATCGTCGCAGCAGTCGGAAATGTTTGCATCGAACGCCAGCCTTCGGGCTGGCGTTTTCATATGACGAACGCGTGGCGGGAGAAAATTTTTCTACATCCGGACGAACCCGGAGCGCTTGTTACTTTACATTTCGCTAAAATCCCGTAGCGCCGTGCGCCGGAACCGGTGCCACGTGCGACCGCACGCGGCGGCCCCCAGCCGTCTCGCCCAGAAAGCACTAAAAGGAACAGACCAACCCATGGACGTCCAGACCGACCAAGCTGCGCTGTCCGCGCATGACACCCGGCGGCGCGTGTTCGCCATCGTCGGCGCCTCATCGGGCAACCTCGTCGAGTGGTTCGACTTCTACATCTACTCGTTCTGCGCGCTGTATTTCGCGCCGGCGTTCTTCCCGAGCGGCAACACGACGACGCAGTTGCTGAACACCGCCGGCGTGTTCGCGGCCGGCTTCCTGATGCGTCCGATCGGCGGCTGGCTGTTCGGCCGCATCGCCGACCGTCACGGCCGTCGCGCGGCGATGATGATCTCGGTGCTGATGATGTGCGGCGGGTCGCTCGTGATCGCGGTGCTGCCGACCTATGCGCAGATCGGCGCACTCGCGCCGGCGCTGCTGCTGGTCGCGCGCCTGTTCCAGGGGCTGTCGGTGGGCGGCGAGTACGGGACGAGCGCGACCTACATGAGTGAAGTCGCGCTGAAGGGGCGTCGCGGCTTCTTCGCGTCGTTCCAGTACGTGACGCTGATCGGCGGCCAGCTGTGCGCGCTGCTGGTACTCGTGATCCTGCAGCAGACGCTGTCCGCCGGCGAGCTGAAAGCATGGGGCTGGCGCATTCCGTTCGTGGTCGGCGCGGCGGCCGCGCTGATTTCGCTGTACCTGCGCAAGTCGCTCGACGAGACGTCGACGAGCGCGTCGCGCGACAAGAAGGACGCCGGCACGATCCGCGGCGTGTGGCAGCACAAGGGCGCGTTCTTCACCGTGGTCGGCTTCACGGCCGGCGGCTCGCTGATCTTCTACACGTTCACGACGTACATGCAGAAGTACCTCGTGAACACGGCCGGCATGCACGCGAAGACGGCCAGCAACGTGATGACCGTCGCGCTGCTCGTCTACATGCTGATGCAGCCGGTATTCGGCGCGCTGTCGGACAAGATCGGCCGCCGCACGTCGATGATTTTGTTCGGTTCGTTCGCGGTGATCGGCACGGTGCCGCTGATGCATGCGCTGAAGGACGTGACGAGCCCGGTGGCCGCATTCGTGCTGATCACGGTGGCGCTGGCGATCGTCAGTTTCTACACGTCGATCAGCGGCCTCATCAAGGCCGAGATGTTCCCGCCGGAAGTGCGCGCGATGGGCGTCGGCCTGTCGTATGCGGTGGCGAACGCGATCTTCGGCGGCTCGGCCGAGTACGTCGCGCTGTGGTTCAAGTCGATCGGCAGCGAGGAAACCTTCTACTGGTACGTGACCGTGCTGTGCGCGATCTCGCTGATCGTGTCGTGGCGGATGCGCGATCCGAGCAAGGAAGGGTATCTGCGTCACGAGCCGTGATCGGGCTGCGCGTCGCGCGTACTTGCATGATGACGAACGTCCCGCCGGTTGGCGGGACGTTTTTTTTTGCGGCGTGCGATTCCGCACGCGCCGGCATGAGCGTGCCGCGTCATATCGATATGGAAATCGATTCGTTGTCCATGACGGGCGATTTCCTTAATCTGGCTGCGTAGTTCGTGTGACACCTCCTTGACTGGGATTCGCGCCCGCTGCTTGCAGCGGGCGTCTTTTTTTGTGTGACCGCGTGCGTGACCGCAGCCTATGTGCCTCATCACGAAACCCGCAGAGCAAAGCACCATTTGTTGGTTCGAATTCGCCGCACGCGCTGATACGTTAGCGGCTTCGCGACGGCACACTCCGTCGCGATGTGTTTCGAACCGTGCCGCCGCGCGATCCGCGGCGGCCTCCATAACAAATCAGGTCGTGCTCATGAAAATCAACACGCTCGCTACGTGGCTCATCGGGGTCGCGCTCATCTCCGCAGGCACCGTCGCGCATGCGGACCGTCTCGACGACATCAAGAAGGCCGGCGTGCTGCGCGTCGCGACGTTCGACAGCAACCCGCCGTTCGGTTATGTCGACGCGAAAAGCAACCACATCGTCGGTCTCGACGTCGATTACGCGAAGGCGCTCGCCGACAAGCTCGGCGTGAAGCTGCAACTGCAACCGACCAACCCCGCGAACCGCATTCCGTTTTTGACGTCCGGCAAGGTCGACCTCGTGCTCGCGAACTTCACGATCACCGACGAGCGCGCGAAGCAGGTCGACTTCAGCATCCCGTATTTCTCGTCGGGCCAGCAGTTTCTCGCGAAGAAGGGCGTGCTGAAATCGGCCGACCAGCTGAACGCGCTGCGCGTCGGCGCGGACAAGGGCACGACGAACGAGATCACGCTGCGCGAGAAATTCCCGAAGGCGACGATCGTCGCGTACGACGACACGCCGTTCGCGTTCGCCGCGCTGCGGGCCGGCAACGTGCAGGCCATCACGCAGGACGGCCCGAAGCTGATCGGCCTGCTCGCGAACGTGCCCGACAAGCAGAACTACGAGATCCCGGCGTTCACGATCTCGAACGACTACATGGGCGTCGGCGTGCCGAAGGGCGAAACGCGCCTGCTCGGCTTCGTCAACGACACGCTGAAGGGGCTCGAGGCGAACGGCCGCGCCACGCAGATCTACGACGCATGGTTCGGGCCGACGACGAAAACGCCGCTCACGCGCATTTTCCGGATCGGCGACAAGACCTGACCTTCGCTGCACGCGCGCCGCGATCGGCCGGAACACCGGCCGCGCGGCGCTTTTCGTTTTCATCTCCGACCGCGCGCGTCGTGCGCGCTCTCCAGCATGCTCGGATTGGCTCCCAAATATCTGTCCTGGCTCTGGCAGGGCTTCCTGCTGACACTCGGCCTCGCGGCCGCGTCGGCCGTCGCTGCGACCGTCGGCGGGCTGCTGCTCGCCGTGATGCGCCATGCGCGCGGCAGGGCGCCGCGCGCGGCCGCCGCCGCGTACGTCGTCGCGTTTCGCAACACGCCGCTGCTCGTGCAACTGCTGTTCTGGTATTTCGGCGTCGCGTCGTTGCTGCCCGACAGTTGGATCGCGTGGCTCAATGCGCGTCATGCGGTGAGCGCGGGCCCGTTCACGATCGCGTGGCCGTCGTTCGAATTCGTCGCGGGCTGGGTGGGATTGAGCGCCTATACGGCTGCGTTCGTCGCCGAGGAATGCGAAGCCGGCCTGCGCGGCGTGCGGCGGGCGCAACACGATGCGGCGGCCGCGCTCGGCCTCACGCCGACGCAGTCGCTGCGTTACGTGGTGCTGCCGCAGGCCGTGCGCATCGCGCTGCCGCCGCTGTTCGGCCAATACATGAATCTCGTGAAGAACTCGTCGCTCGCGATGGCGATCGGCGTGGCCGAGCTGTCGTATGCGTCGCGGCAGGTCGAGACCGAGACGTTCAAGACGTTCGCCGCGTTCGGCGTCGCGACGCTGCTGTACGTCGCGGCGGTGGCCGCGATCGAGGCCGGTGCGTATGCGGCCACGCAATGGCGCGACCGGCTCGGAGCAGGGCGCTGACGATGGATCTTTCGCTGCTGCTCTCGAATCTGCCGTACCTGTTGGTCGGTGCGTTTCCGGACGGCCCGCTCGGCGGCGCCGCGCTGTCGCTGGTGCTTGCGCTCGCGAGCGCCATTGCGTCGGCCGTGCTCGGCGTGGCGCTCGGTGTCGCGATGGCGCTCGCACGCGGTCCGTCGCGCGTGCTGCTCCTCGCATTCATCGGTTTCTTCCGCGCGACTCCGGTGCTGATGCTGATCTTCTGGACGTATTTCCTGATGCCCGTGCTGCTGCACATGGACGTGCCGGGGCTCGCGACGGTCGTGTGCGCGCTGGCGCTGGTCGGCGGCGCGTATCTCGCGCATGCGGTGCATGCGGGGATCGTCGCGGCGGGCGACGGGCAATGGCAGGCGGGGCTCTCGCTCGGGCTCACGCGCTGGCAGACGGTGCGCTACGTGCTGCTGCCGCAGGCGATCCGGATCATGACGCCGTCGTTCGTCAACCAGTGGGTCGCGCTCGTGAAGGACACGTCGCTCGCGTATATCGTCGGCGTGCCGGAGCTGTCGTTCGTCGCAACGCAGGTGAACAACCGGCTGATGGTGTATCCGGCGCCGATCTTCCTGTTCGTCGCGGTGATCTATCTGGTGCTGTGCACGTCGCTCGATGGCGCGGCGCGGTGGTTGTTGTCGCGGGGCGCGCAGGCGCGGCGTGTCGAGAGCACGGCGGTCGAACGGATCAAATCCTTGCAATGATGTAATCCCGATAAGCAATTACAAGAGATCTGATTACAGGTCGCATGCCGATTCGACCTCGCAATTCTGTCAGGGATTTTTTTGAACTGACGGGTGAGGTAAGATTCGCCCGGATTGCCGTTAACAATACCGTCGATATTTGCAGTCGACGGAGTATTTCTTTATATAAAATATCGAGATAGTCGGATTGGCATGGCAGTAATCGACCGATGTATCGAGTCGTCTCGTCCGTCGCATCTCGGCGACGATTGACACTCGTTGACGGTGCCTTTCCACGATTTCAAATAGATTCCACGCGATGTCCGAGGCCGTCAGGGCGGATCGAACGAAAATCGCGAGTAGACCAAGAAGATGAACAAAAAACAACATCGGCTGGTATTCAGCCGCGTACGGGGTATGTTGGTTGCCGTCGAAGAAACGGCCGGCAAGACGGGGAAAACAAATACGGGCGAGACTCGCCGTGTCGCCAAGCGCGGCGCCGAGCATCCTGCAGCGATGTTCGCGTTACGGGTGACTGCATTCGGCGCGCTGGTCGCAGCCGGCGCGAATCCGATATGGGCGACTGCGCAGATCGTCGGCGCGGGGCCTCACGCGCCCGCGGTGGTGCAGACGCCGAACGGCCTGCCGCAAGTCAACATCAACACGCCGAGCGCTGCCGGCGTGTCGCTGAACACCTATAACCAGTTCGACGTTCAGAAAAACGGCGCGATCCTGAACAACGCGTCGACGATCGTCAACACGCAGCAGGCCGGCTATATCAACGGCAACCCGAACCTGAGCGCGGGGCAGGCGGCGCGCATCATCGTCAACCAGGTCAACAGCACCGCGGCGAGCCAGATCAAGGGGTATGTGGAGATCGCGGGCAGCCGCGCGGAGATCGTGCTGGCCAACCCTGCCGGTATCGTCGTGGACGGTGGCGGGTTCATCAATACCTCGCGCGCGGTCTTGACAACCGGCGTGCCGCAGTTTGGCGCGGACGGGTCGTTGACGGGCTTCAATGTCAATCGCGGCCTCGTAACCGTGCAAGGCGCGGGCCTCGATACTTCGAATGTTGATCAGACCGACATCATCGCCCGTGCCGTACAGGCTAATGCCGCGATCTACGCGAAGAATCTCAATGTAATCGCCGGTACGAACCAGGTTAATCACGACACGCTTGCCGCGACGCAGGTCGCCGGTGACGGTCCTGCACCTGCTGTCGCGATTGACGTCGCTCAGTTAGGCGGCATGTATGCCAATAGGGTGTTTCTGGTTGGCAACTCCGCAGGCGTGGGTGTCGCGAACGCAGGGACGATCGCGGCGCAGGCAGGCGATTTGACGTTGCAATCGGACGGCCGGCTCGTGCTTGCGGGCAAGACCACGGCAAGCGGCAACCTCGCGATGGCGGCGTCGGGCGGCATCCAGAATAGCGGCACCACGTATGCGCAACAATCGTTGTCGGCGAACACTGCAGCCGATCTGACGAACAGCGGGACGCTCGCGGCGCAGCAAAATACGACGGTCAACGCCGGTAGCATCAACTCGACCGGCACGCTCGGGGCGGGCGTGAACAACGACGGTTCCGTGGCGCGCAGCGGCGACCTGAACCTGACCGCGTCGGGCCAACTGACCGCGACCGGCCAAAAAGTCGCGGGCAGTAACGCGTCGCTGACGGGCGGCAGTGTGAATCTCGCCGGCAGCCAGACCGCCGCGAACGGCAATCTGTCGCTGAACGCGACGGCCGGCGACGTGAATCTGTCGAACGCGACGACGAGCGCGCAAGGCGCTATTCAGGCGAACGCATCGGGCACCGTGATCAACGATCACGGCAGCCTGTCGAGCGGCAACGGCACGACGCTGACCGGCGGCAACCTGTCGAACCAAGGCGGCAAGGTGTCGTCTCAAGGCGCGCTGTCGGTGAATGTCGCCGGCCAGATCGCCAACCAATCCGGCGAACTGGTATCCGAAAGCACGGCGGACGTGCGTGGCGGCGCCATCGCGAACAACCAGGGCACCGTTCAAAGCGCAGCTAGCACGACGGTGGCCGGTGTGTCGCTGGACAACACGGCGGGTCGGATCACGTCGCTCAACAGCGACGGCCTCTCCGTGACGACCAGCGGCCAGTTGACCAACGCAGCGGGCAAGACTGCAAACGGCGCGCAGGGCGGCGTGATCGGTGGCAACGGCGACGTCACCGTGCACGGCGGCAACGTTGCCAACCACGGGACGATGACGTCCAGTACGAATCTGCATGTCTCGGGACAATCGATCGCCAATAGCGGTGGCGCTTTGCAGGCTACGCAAAAGGTGGCGGTCGATGCGGGCGCGCGTCTGATCAACAGCGGCGGCTCGATTGTCGCTCAGACGGCGGCACTGAGCGGCACGACCCTCGACAATAGCGCAGGCGCGGTGAAGGCCGACACGGTGTCGTTGAACGCGACCGACCTCGTGAATCACGGCGGCACGATCACGCAGATCGGCACCGGCGCGATGAGTGTGAACGTGTCGGGCACGCTCGACAATTCCGGCGGCGGTACGTTGCAAACCAACAGTAGCGACCTGACGCTCGCTCCCGCGTCGCTGGTCAATGACGGCGGCAAGATCACGCACGCGGGCACCGGCACGCTTACGCTCGGCAACGGCACGGGATCAGTGTCGAACGTCGGCGGTACGATCGCGAGCAACGGGCGCGTGGTGGCGCAATCGGCCACGCTGAACAACACGTCCGGCTCGATCAGCGGGCAAACCGGCCTGTCGGCCACGGTCGGTAGCGCGCTGAACAATACGAATGGCAAGCTGCTGTCCAATACGGACCTTGGCATCACCAGCGGCACGCTCACGAACGACGGCGGTCAGATTAGCGCGACTACGAACGCGATGATCCACACAGGCTCGATGACGAACCTGAGTGGTTCGATCGTTGCGCCTAACCTGTCGGTGACGGCTGATTCGACGCTTAACAATAGCGGCGGCAAGCTCGAAGCCAACCAGCTCGCGTTGACCACACCGAACCTGACGAACCATGGCGGCACGATCACGCAATATGGCTCGTCGACCATGGCTGTCGACGTCAGCGGCACGCTCGATAACTCGGCAGCCGGTGTGATTCAGACGAACAGCACCGACCTTACGCTGACCCCGGCTTCGCTCGTGAACGATGGCGGCACGATTACGCATGCGGGTACCGGCACGCTGACGATTGGCAACGGCACTGGTTCGATTTCGAACGTCGACGGCTCGATCGCGAGCAATGGGCGAGTCGTCGCGCAAAGCGGTTCGCTGAACAACACGTCGGGGGCGATCAATGGCCAAGCCGGGGTGACAGCGACGATCGCCGGCGCATTGAACAACACGCATGGCAAGCTGTTGTCCAGTACGGACCTTGCCGTTTCCAGCGGCACACTGACGAACGACGGTGGCCAAATTGGCGCAAGCGCGAACGCGATGATCTACACGGGCGCGATGTCGAACCTGAGCGGTTCGATCGTTGCGCCTAACCTGTCGGTGAAGGCCGACTCGACGCTTGACAACAATGACGGTTCGCTCGAAGCGAATCAGCTCGCGTTGAGCGCGTCGAATCTCACGAACCGCGGCGGCACGATTACGCAACTTGGCTCGTCGGCCATGGCTGTCAACGTCAGCGGCACGCTCGACAATTCGAATGGCGGCACGCTACAAACCAACAGTACGGACCTGACGCTTTCTCCTGCATCACTCGTGAACGATGGCGGCACGATTACGCATGCCGGCAGTGGCACGCTGACGCTTGGAAACGCGACGGGATCGGTATCGAACGTTGGCGGATCGATTGCAAGCAACGGTAGCGTCGTGGAGCACTCGGCCACGCTGAACAATACGTCGGGGTTGATCAACGGCAAATCCGGGTTGACGGCGACGGTCGGCAGCGCGTTGAACAATACGAACGGCAAGTTGCAGTCCCGTGCGGACCTTGGCATTTCCAGCAGCACGCTGACGAACGACGGCGGTCAGATTGGCGCGAGCACGAATGCGTCGATCCACACGGGCTCGATGACGAACCAGAGCGGATCGGTCAGCGCGTCCAATCTGTCCTTGACGGCCGGTTCGACGATCGACAACAGCAGGGGCAAGCTCGAAGCCAACCAACTTGCGTTGACCGCGCCGAACCTGACGAACCACGGCGGGACGATCACGCAATATGGCTTGTCGGCCATGGCTGTCAACGTCAGCGGCTGGCTCGACAACTCCGCAGCGGGCGTGATTCAAACGAACAGTACGGACCTGACGCTGGCCGCTAGCCAATTGAACAATGCAGGCGGCACGATCACGCATGCCGGTACCGGGACGCTGACCATCGCGCCGGGTAACGGCGCGAGTGCGCTGAACAATGCAGGCGGAACCATTGTCACCAAGGGGCGAGCGGTTGTCGACGCGAGCAGTTGGGACAACTCGAACGGCATTCTCGCGGCACAGGGCGGCGTGACGGCGACGGTTGCGGGCGACGTGAACAACGCACAAGGGCTGGTGCGTGCGGGCGCGTCTCTGTCGTTGACGAACGGCGGCGCGCTGGTGAACCAGGCCGGGCACGTTCAGGCCGGTCAGGCGACGGCGGGCGACACGAGCACGCTCGCGATTCATTCCGGATCGGTCAACAACGCCGACGGGGTCATTACCGACCTCGGTACGGGCGCGATGACCGTGCAGGGCGGCAACCAGATCACGAACAGCCGCGCGGGCAACGTGTCGGGCATGGGCGCGATCACCGGTAACGGCGACGTTACGATCAGCGCGACATCGATTTCGAACACGCAAGGCGGGCAGTTGAGCGGCACGAGCCTCCATGTTCAAGGGGCGACCTTGGACAACAGCGGCGGGCAAATCGGCAGCGTTGCGAATTCGAGCGGCAACGTGGACGTGACGACGAGCGCCGCACTCACGAATACGAATGGGCAAATCAGCTCGACGCACGACCTGACGATCACGGCTCCGACACTGCAAGGCGGCGGCGCGTATAGCGCAGCGCACGATGTACGCGTGAACCTGCAAGGCGATTACACGACAACGCCGGATACGCAGTTCAACGTCGGCAATGATCTTACCTTTGCGCTACCCGGCACGTTCACCAACAACGCGGGTTTCCAAACCATCAATGGCCTGAACATCAACGCGGCCAATATCGTCAATTCGGGCGCGTTGTCGGCTGGTGGACTGCTGCATACGCAATCGAGCAATCTGTCCAATACCGGGGCGCTGGTGGGCGCGAGCGTCTCGCTCAACGCAACCGGTACGGTGTCGAACGTCGGGTCGACGGCGTTGATTGGCGCATCGGATAGCAACGGCAAGCTTGAAATTCTCGCGCACGACATCGAAAACCGTGACGACGCGACGGCGACCGATTCGATGCCGACGACGGCGATTTTCGGGATGGGTAAGGTCGTACTCGCGGGTGGCAAGGACGCGAGCGGCAATTATACGAACGCGTCGCTGATCAATAACGTATCCGCTCTGATTCAGTCCGGCGGTGATATGGAACTGCACGCCGACAAGGTGACGAGCACGCGTCGTGTGATGAGCACCTCGGGAAGCACGAGTAACGTTGATCCGGCGGCCCTCGCGCAATACGGCATTAGCCTGTCAGGTTGCGCATCGTACTTCGCGGTGAATTGCATGAACGGGGGGCAGATGATCGCCGGTCTCCGGTCCGACAACATCACACCGGCCGAAGCGGCCGCCATCATCGCCCAGCCGGGCGGCATGTACATTGAGCCGCCTCACGGCGGCCAGTGGAACAGCGCGTACTTCTACACGACCTACACTGGAACGGCTGTGGGGAACACGGCCACGGCATTGAGCCCGACTGCGCAAATCGTGTCAGGCGGCAAGATCGATGCCTCATCGACCGGCACCCTGCAAAACTACTGGAGTAGCGTCACAGCGGTTGGCAATGTCGATATGCCGCATGCCTACGATGCCAATGGTTGGGCGGCTACCGGCCAGCAGGCGCCGACCGTAACGGTGACGTACTCGGGCCAGTATCACTACAACAACTACGATAGCAGCGAATATAACTGGCAATTGCCGTTTGGCAACGCGCCATTTGTGACGGGCAATCCGGGGGGCTACACCCAAGCTGCGCCAGCGGACGTCAAGACCTACAAGCTGCCGGGCTACGATTCGACCTTGGGTTCGAATGGCACGATTTCCGGCACGGGCGTGAGCATCAACAATACCGCAGGCAACGCATCGCTTCCGTCGCTCGGGCTGCTGCCCGGTCAATCGATCACGGGTTTGACGCCGGTCTCGCTCAATGGCGCAGCGGCGGGTTCGGGGGCGACGGTGACGCCTGCCACGCTCAACGGCAATGCAACGGCCTCGGCAACGACTGGTGGCGCCGTTCGAGGAACGATCGCGGGCGCGGGCGCCCAGTCGGCGGCGCCGGTGCATGGCGGCGCCTCAACACCGGTCGATCGGATCATTGCAAGCGCGACTGCGTTGAACGTGCTGAACAACCTGACGATTCCGCAGGGTGGCTTGTACCGACCGAATCCGTCGCCGAATGCGAGCTACGTGATCGAGACGAACCCGGCGTTCACGAACCAAAAGAGCTTCATTTCAAGTGACTATTTCTTCGGTCAGATTGGCGTCGACCTGACCCACATTCCGAAGCGACTGGGCGACGGGTTCTATGAGCAACAGCTTGTTCGTAATCAGGTGACGGCGCTGACCGGCCGCGCGGTATTGGGTCCATACGCGGACCTTCAGGCGATGTATCAGCAACTGATGGCGGCGGGCGCATCGTTGGAGAAGTCGCTTAATCTGCCGCTGGGCGCGAGCCTGTCTTCGGAGCAGGTATCGAAGCTGACCGGTAACGTGATCATGATGGAAACGCGCGTGGTCGACGGTCAGTCGGTGCTCGTGCCAGTTGTGTATCTGGCACAGGCGAACCAGCAGAACATCAATGGTCCGCTGATCACCGCCACCGACATCGATCTGAAGGACGCGCAGAACTTCACGAACAGCGGCACGCTGAAGGCGGACAATTCGCTGTCGATTCAAGGCAAGCAGATCGACAACGCGTTCGGTGCGCTTCAAAGCGGCGGCCTCATGTCGCTGAAGACGGACGGAAATGTCGACCTGACCTCGGCGAAGGTGAATGCGGGTAGCCTGAAGCTGAATGCAGGCGGTGATCTCATTCTCAATAGCGCGGTGAATACCGACACCCAGGTAAGCCGCGACGGTGCGACGAGCGTCAAGACGACGCTTGGGCCGATTGCTCAACTCGACGTCAAGGGCGACGCGGCGATCATCGCCGGCGGCAACCTTGAACAGCATGCGGGTGCGCTGACAGTTGGCGGGAATCTCGGCCTGCTTGTTGGCGGGAACTACGGCCTCGGTACGCAGCAAGTCGGCGAACACAAGATCGTGCAGCGCGCGAATGGCGTATCGAATACCGACATCAACGGTGTGGTTGGGAGCGCTGTGAATATTGGTGGCGTGTCGATGATCGGGGTGAATGGCGATCTGACCGCAGCCGGCGCGCAAATCAACCTGGGCAACGGGGGCACGATCGCCGCCAAGGGGAATGTCACGCTTGGCGCGGCGAGCACGACCTCGACGATCGACAGCAACAGTTCGGGTAGCGACCACCACGGCAGCTATTCGGAAACATTGCACACGTCCGACCAGACCGTGGTTGGCACGGCGGTGCATAGCGGCAATACCGTGAACGTTGCTTCAGGCAAGGACATCAACGTCATCGGAAGCACGATCTCGCTTGACCAGGGCAACGTGGGCCTGATGGCAGTCGGCAACGTGAACGTCGGCGCGGCGACCGAAACCCATGTGTCGAACATGGACGAGTCGCACGACCACGGTGGCGTCGCAAGTCATGCGAGCGCGACAAACCGGGTTGATCAGACCACCACGTATGCCAATGGCAGCACGATCTCGGCCGATGGCGTAACGGTCGTAAGCGGGAAAGACATCAACGTCACCGGTAGCTCCATTGTCGGGACGCACGATGTGGCACTGTCGGCCAAGGACAATGTCAACATCACTGCAGCAACCAACACGTATCAGGACAACGAGTATCACCAAGAGAAGCATTCGGGCCTGTCCGGCTCGGGTGGTCTGGGTATCACGATCGGATCGAGCGAAAAGAGCGATCGATATAACGCAACTTCGACGACGCAAAGCCAATCACGCAGCTCCGTCGGCAGCGTCGAAGGCAACGTGAAGGTGTCGGCTGGCAAGGACGTTCATATCGGCGGTAGCGATGTGGTCGCCGGCAAGGCGGTGGACGACGTCAAGGGCGCGACGGGTAACATCAGCATTGCTGGCGAGAACGTCACGATCGACTCGGGACAGGACCGTGCGCAATCGCATGATCAGCAAGAAGCGCGTTCGAGCGGGTTGACGGTGGCGGTCACTGGTACGCCGTTTGATACGGTGCGCAACCTGAAAGCGGATGCGTCCTCGGGCAACGGTTTCCAGCGAGGCCAATCGGTGCTGACCGAAATCGGCGCAAGTGCGGCCGATGTGCCGTCGATTTCGGTGACGTACGGTCGGAGCCGTAGCAGCAGTACGACCGACATGTCGAGTTTGACGAATGCGGGAAGCACGGTGCGTGGCGGCGGCAACGTGACCGTGAAAGCGACCGGCGGTGCGCAGAAAGATGCGAATGGGAACACCGTGGACGGCGATATTGCCGTGATTGGCTCCGCGATCAGCGCTGGCGGTACGGCGACGCTGGATGCCAACCGCGACGTGACGTTGCAGGCGTCGACCGATCAGCTTCGGCAGAGTACGTCGTCGAGCAGTTCCAGCACGAGCCTCGCGCTACTGTCGGCGCCGAGCCTTGGAGACGTCGCTCGCTGGATCGGCGGCACGGCCAACAGTGGCGGGAACAGTCCGTCACCGTACAACGCGAGCCGGAGCAATTCGGACGGCAGCCAGACGATGACCCAGCAAACGGCGTCGTCGGTCACTGGCAATAGCGTTGTCATCAAGAGCAAGACGGGCGACATTAACGTCGTCGGGTCGGGCATCAGCGGAACGCAGGGCGTCGATCTCGTCGCTACACAGGGCGCGATCAATGTACTGGCGGGGCTCGAAACCAACGTGACGCACCAGGAATCGAGTAGCCACCAGGTTGGCAGCCTCGGTAGCAACGGCACGGCGACCGGTTTTTCGGTCGGTGTGGCGAATAGCCATAGCGTGCAGGACACGTCGTCGCAAACGCAGAGCACGATGCGCAGCCAGATTGTGAGCGGCAACGGCAACGTGACGCTCGATGCGAAGCAGGACATTACGGTGGCAGGCTCCGACCTGAGTGCGGGTAAGGATTTGACGCTGATCGGCAAGAACTTGAATCTCGATCCGGGAACGGACGCGACACAGAGCCGCATGAGTCAGGATTCGAGCCAGTTCGGCGTCAGTGTTGCGCTTGGCGGTGCAGTGGGCAATGCAATCGCGCAGGCGAACCAGGCGTTTGGCCAGCCGGCGCGCGGCGGCGACTCGCGATTGGCGGCGCTCGACAAGGTACAGGCCGGACTTGCCGCATACAACGCATATCAAGTTGGTAGTGCATTGAGTAACGGGCAGCCAACGAATCAGGCACTGGTCAAGGCGACGGTCAGCATTGGCGGCGGTACCAGCCACAGCGAAGCGCAATCGAGCTCGGTCGCCAACGACGGGAGCACGCTGCACGCTGGCGGTAAGGCAACGCTGATTGCAACGGGGAGCGGAGCCAAGGATGCAAATGGCTTTGCGACCGACGGTGACATCAATGCCAGCGGGACGCAGATTAGCGCGCAGCACGTTGAGCTGAGCGCGGCGCGCGACATCAACCTGACGAGCGCGAAGGATACGAGCCAGCAATCGAGCAGTAACAGTAGCAGCAGCGGGAGTATCGGTGTCGGAGCCGCTCTCGGTGGACAGCAGAATGGTTTCACGCTTGAGCTTGGCGCGAGCACGGCACACGGCCATGCGAACGGTAACAGTGTGACGAATCGGGATACGCAGATTAACGCGAGCGATACGCTGTCGATTACGAGCGGACGCGATACGAACTTGCGTGGAGCCGAGGTGTCGGGCAATACGATCAACGCGAGTGTCGGGCGCGACCTGAACGTCCAGAGCCAGCAAGACACCAGCACCTACGACAGCAAGCAATCGAGCGCCGGATTCCAGGCAAGTATTTGCGTGCCGCCGTTCTGCTATGGCCAGACGGTCAGCGGCAGCGCGAGCGCGAGCGAGCAGAACATCAACGCGAACTATCAATCGGTGAACCAGCAAAGCGGCATCTATGCGGGTACCGGCGGGTATAACGTGAACGTTGGGAACCATACGCAGCTCGACGGTGGCGTGATCGCCAGCACGGCGACGCCTGATAAGAACAGCTTGTCGACGCAGACGCTTGGCTATTCGAATCTGGAGAACCACGCGTCTTACTCGGGCGATACGGTGGGCGTCAGCGCGAGCGGTGGATTCGGGAACAGCACGCCGGGGGGCGTGAATCTCAATACGCCTGTCAAGCAGGGCGCTAACAACACAACGGGAGCGCTGAATTCGCAGGGCCTGGGGCCGAGCGGATTCTCGGCAGCTGGCACGAGCAGCGACGCGTCGGGGACGACCTATGCGGCTGTCAGTCCTGGGAAGATCACGGTACGCGGTGACACGGGTACCGGACACGACAGCACTGCTGGGCTGAGCCGCGACACGGCGAATGCGAACGGTGCGGTACAGAACACGTTCAATGCGCAGAACGTGCAGAACGACATCGCGGTTCAGCAGTCGGTCGGCCAAGTCGGTATGCAGGTGGTGGGCGACGTAGCGAACGCATTGCAAAACAAGGCGATCGCAGACGAAACCAAGGCCCGACTGGCATATGCCAACGCTAGTGCCACAGGCGACACGGCCGGGATGGCCCAGGCACAGGCAGATTTCACGGCGGCGCAACAGCAGGAAGCTTTGTGGGGTAACGATGGTGCCGCACGCATTGCGTCGCACGCAGGAGTAGCTGCAATCGGGGCGGCGATGGGCGGTGGCAATGTGGCCGGGGCGGCCGCTGGCACGGTAGCCGGTGACATGGCAGGCAACGCCGTTGGGAACGCGCTCGGCGATACACTGGGCGGCACGTTGTTGGCGAATGCGGCATCGGGGCTGGCTGGTGCGGCGGCGGGCGGTTTGCTGGGCGGCTCGGCTGGTGCGATGAGCGGCGCAAATGGTGCATTGAGCGCGGATCTGTTCAATCGCCAACTTCACCCGCAAGAACGCACCATGATTTCTACGGCGGCGAAGGGTATTGCAGCCGCGATCGGTAAGACACAGGCTGATCAAGCGACGCTGACTGACTACTGGACCAATATGCTGACGTTGGCGGCAGGCGCAAAGGTAGACGCGGCCGCGCAGTCGCAGCTCACGAACTACGTATTCCAGTTAGCGCAGGCTGCCCAAGCGTCGGGCAATACGCAGACCCTGAACAGCTTTATGCAAAATCTGGTGATTGCACAGAACGCGATCGATCGGATGTCGGGCTACACGATCTCGGGGACGACCGGTCCGATCGTGGCGGATGGTAGCCCGGTCAAGACGTTCCAATCGACTACTGCGCAGTACAACGATAAGTACTTGTTCGATTCACCGGCTGGCACCGCGCAGGCGTTAGCGCTGGGACAGACGCCACATACAGCGGGGATTGGAGAGAAAAACTACGCTACGGCCGGTGCGATAAATCAGCAGGTGGCGGGCTTTGAGCAAAACGTGCTTCAGCGAGCTGGGGCGTCGAACGGCGCAGTTACGCCGGACTACACGGTCGAGAATCTGGTAGGGGGGGCGGCCGTTGGCAAGATTGTTTCACGCGTGCTCGGCGCGGTTTTCGGCTCAGGAGCCGAAGGAGCGGTGCAAGCCGCCGTAGACAGCAAAGTTGCTGGTGTATCGGATGGCGCTGGCGGTGCTGTTGGAGTACCCAAGACTATTCCTTATCAGCCGAGCGGGACCGTGATTCTGCAGGGAAATGCGCCAGTATGTGGTCCAGCGTGTGCGGCAATGGTTATTACAGATAACACCGGAAACTCAGTCAGTTTGGCAGACGCGATAGGTAGTTTCACAAATGGCATCCGACCAACGGGCGTCAGCACGACCGAGCTATCGAGCGTAATATCAAACGCTGGAGTGCAGAATACTGTTGAGACGGTGATGTTGCCAGGGCAACTGAGTCGAGTGTTGTCAAATGGGCAGTCGGCAATAGTTAATGTTAACGGGCACTTTATCATCGTGGACAGCGAAACGATGGTTAACGGAGTCTCGTACTACATGACTCGGGACCCTTACGTGGGTCCCCGTGGAGTCTTGGCTAGCGCACTAAATTCTGCTATGTCACGTGGCGTCAATGCAATTGTGATAGGGAAGTAACATGGATGTGAAAGATTTGCTAGATTCGCGGAGCCTGAAGCCTGGTGATCGTGTTGAAGTATCCGGCTGGCTGGTTGATACAAGCGATGGCTTGTTCATCTTGGGAGATCATTGGCCTGAAAATTATGAATACCCTTATAGGGTCAAGATCGCCAACGGAAATATCATGTATCCAATTTTGGAACAGGTTCCGAGCTTGGGCGGTGGATGGTCGCTTATATTTTATCGGGCAAAAATAAGTGCCGTTGTGGAATGTTGTTTGCCCTGGATTTTGAGGGCCGAAAACATATGCGTAGAGCCTGACAGGGGAAGCGGCCGGTATGTGGATGTCGATGTCAGGCCGGAAATAGTATCGTCATATGTTAAAAATAATGGCGAATATAAATTCGAAAGGAATAGAAATCCGGTCCGGGACTGGCTGGATGATTGATATTTGTAAATCGATGTATCGACGGATTTAAATTCTTGTTGTGGCGCCCTTGTGGTTGTGCCCGCGAGAGAGTGAGATGTTGCCGTCGGAATGCTCCTCTAGAAAAAGAGGGTCTTGGTTGGCATTGAGCCTGGAAGCGAAACACGACAGCCCACGAGCGTTGGCTGTACCCAGAGGCTTATCAAAGTCGATGTAGCAGTGCGCTAAAGATAGCAGCAGTTTTGCGGCGGAGCTAGCGCCATTGTAGTCGGTGCATTCGAGATGCACGTTTTCGCAGCAGATAAGACGGCGTGCATTCTCAACGATTATGTAGCAGGCTGAATCAGGGGTTAGTTGATAATGAGAATAAGGAATCGGCTGGTGGCTTTGCCATTCACAGCCTTGATGTCGCTCGGGGGGCACGCGCAGCAGGCTCCGACACCTGCAGACCAAGCCGCCGCCGCGCGCGCAAATGCGGAGCAGGATCGACAAGCGCAGCAACAACGCGACGCGCAGCAACGTGACGCGGCCGTGCGCGCGCCTTCGATGCGCTCGGACGTGCCGAAGATCGAAGCCTTTCCGGCGCTTCCCACGGAAACGCCGTGCTTTCGTCTCGATCGCTTCACGCTCGACGTGCCCGCGTCGTTGCCCGACGCAGTGAAAGCACAAGGTGCGTCGGCGCTGCCGATGGATCGCTTCGCGTTTGCGCGCGACTGGCTGAACCACTACGCGGGCCAATGCGTTGGCAAGCAAGGCATTGACGTGCTGGTCAAGGGGCTGTCTCAGGCAATTCTGGCGCGCGGCTACGTCACCACGCGCGTTCTCGTCCCCGAACAAGACCTGTCGACCGGTACGCTGAAACTGTCGCTGATTCCCGGCACGATCCGGCGCATCCGTTTCTCAGATGAAAAGTTGCGCGGCACGTGGAAAACTGCATTCCCGACCGGCGATGGTGAAGTATTGAATCTGCGCGACCTAGAGCAAGGTCTGGAGCAGATGAAACGCGTATCGAGCCAGGACGTCACGATGCAGATCGTTCCGGGCGAACTGCCCGGTGAAAGCGACGTGGTTCTGGACGTGAAGCGCGGCAAGCCGTGGACGGTCGTCGCATCGATCGACAACTCGGGCACGCGTGCTACCGGCAAGCTGCAAGGCAACCTGTCGGTCGGCATCGATAACCCGCTCGGCCTGAACGATACCTTCAACGTCGGCGTGAGCCAAGACCTTGAGTTCGGCGACAAGCGGCTCGGCTCGCACGGCTGGAACGGCTTCTATTCGATTCCGTGGGGTTACTGGACGGCCACGCTGTCCGCTTACACGAACACGTACTACCAGCAGATTGCTGGCGTGAATCAGACATTCGTCGCGAGCGGCAACTCAAAGACGGTCGATTTCAAACTGGCCCGCGTGCTGTCGCGTAGCCAGAACGATGTGTTCGGTGCATACGTTCGCCTGTCGCGTCGTTTCGGCCAAAGCTTTATCGAGGACACCGAGATCTCGCAGCAGCGCCGCAATAACACGATGATCGAGCTCGGCCTGACCGATCGTCACTACTTCGGCGGCGCACAGTTCGACGGCTCACTTGCATATCGTCAAGGTGTCGGTGGATTGGGCGCTCAGGACGATATGTTGGCGGCGGGAGGCGGGCCGACCTATCGCTTCAAGATGGCAGCGCTCGACGCGAACCTGGCGGTGCCCTTTGCGATCGGTAAGCAGCCATTCCGCTATGTCGGCACACTCCACGGCCAGTACACCGGGAACACGCTGTACTACATCGACGACTTGACGATTGGCAGTCGATACACGGTACGCGGCTTCGACGGTGAAACGATGCTCGCGGCGGCACGCGGCTTCTACTGGCGCAACGAACTGCAGGCGCCGATCGGGCAGACGGGCCAGGCAGTTTATGCGGGACTTGACTATGGTCGCGTATGGGGCCCGCAGCCTGTCGCCCTCGTCGGGACGCAATTGGCCGGCGCCGTGATCGGCATAAAGGGTAGCATGGGGACGCGATTCGGAGCCTATGCGTACGATCTTTTCGCGGGTACGCCCGTCTACAAGCCGTCGGGTTTTCCGACTGCGCGAGTGACGCTCGGTTTTCAGGTGACTGCTCAGTTCTGAATAAACGCGGTCTTGTTTGTCAGGAGAGAGCCTATCTCGGTCAACTACGGGGGTAGGTGCACACCGCCGACGGTATCGAGCGCAGGTCTGCTTTTACCTCGTGCCAAAACATTGGCTCAAGCGCGTGACCAGCTGACGGTGTAGAGAAGAGCGGGGGAGCATTCTGACAACCGTACGCTCTTCTCCAACCACCAGGACCGTATGCGTCGGCGTCAGCCTCGTTCCGCCGAGTAGTGCGTATCGAAAACCGCCCGCAACGTCGACGGACCGGTCGCAAAATCCCCCCACAGCGGCCCGTCGTTCTGCGCGAACGCGAACGGCGTCTTATTGATCGACGCGAGGCGGAAGCGCCATTGCGCGGCTTCCTGGCGGAATGCGGTGAGCTGCATGTCGGACAGCCCCGTCTGCGCGTTCGCGAGCGTGACGAGCGGATCGACCGGATCGTTCGCGACCCGCACCTCGAAATGCAGGTGCGGGCCGGTGGCCGCGCCCGTCATCCCGACCGAGCCGATGCGCTGGCCCTGCTTCACGGTTTCGCCGACCTTCAGCCCGCGAGCGTACGCGGACAGGTGCGCGTAGTACGTCGAATAGCCATCCGCATGATCGACGATCACATAGCGGCCGTAGCCGCCCGGATCGGTGCCGACGAACGATACGACGCCGTCGGCCGCCGCATCGACCGGCGTGCCGCTCGGCGCGGCGAGATCGACGCCCGTATGGAACGCCATCGCCTGCGACAACGGATGGACGCGCTCGCCGAAGAACGAACTGATGCGCGTCCACTTGACCGGCATCGTGAACGCGGCGGCTTCGAGCGGCGAACCGTCGAGCGTGTAGTACGCACCGTGCTCGGCGCCCGGCGCGCGGAACCAGATCGCGCCGAACGTGCGGCCGGCGACGCGCAGCTCGAGCGCGGTGAGGCGCGGCGTGCCGTCGTTTGTGTCGAACGCGACGCGGTAATAGTCGCCGCGCTGCGCACTCGCGCGCATCGCGACCTTGCCGGTGACGAGGTCGCCGAGCTGGATGCGCACTTCGGGCGGCACGTCGAGACGGTTCAGCGTATCGGACAGCGTGAGCTCGATGTCGCCCGCGCGCATCCCTTGCCGGCGATCGGGCGACGCGAACTGAAACAGGCTCGCGTAGCCGAGCATGTCGTTGCGATGCGCACTGAGTGGCGCGAACAGGCCCGGCTGCAGGCTGCGATCGTTGCGATCGACGTGTTCGTTGCGCTCGCCGATCGTGCGGGCGAGTTCGCTCGTCACGAAATGCTGCGCGGTGGGAAACGGCGTATCGGACAGCACGCGCTGCGGCAGCGCGGCCGTGCCCGAATCGACGGCGCCCGGCAATTGCGACACGGCCGGCAGCGCGGCGGCGAGGCCGAATGCGGCGAGGGCGCCGAGCACGGCCGCCGGCACAAGCGCGCGCACGGCGCGCTGCGCGCGACCGGGCGCGACGGCATCAGGGGTTGCGACAGACTTGACCAAGGTGTCCACATCCAGGAAAGCGGTTCAAAGGGGTGTGGGCGGGGGCCGCCGGCGGCACATCCGTCGAACGGCGACGGGGCGGGCGGCGGGCGTGCAACAAAACAGGCCCCGCCAGGGGCCTGTGTCGTTTCCGTTCGACCCAACCTGCGGGGCGGTGCCCGCTTCGAACGGCGGCGTGCATACCGGGTCGAACCCGGTTATCACGAAGACGCTAAAGAAAGATAACAGCGTCAGTCTACCGATGTTCCGCGAAACGTTAAAAATTTTAAAGAGGGTCGGCTCACTCGTTTCGCACTGCGGTAAATCGGGTTAAATCAGCATTTGTTACGACGATTTCCGTTAGTCCGGCAATTTTTGCGCGCGTCTGCGCAGGGCGCCGGACGTGCGCACGGCATCGAAACCGGCGTCGAGCATTGCCTCGGCGTCGTTCCACAGGTTGCCGCGCAGCCGGTTGGTCCAGATCATCGACGCGAACACGCCTTCGAGCAGCGACACGAGGTAGACGGCGGCCAGATGCACGTCGAGATCGGCGGCCACTTCGCCGGCCGCGATCGCGCGACGCAGCAGCGCCTTCGTGATCCGCAGCATCTGCAGCTCGAGCAGCATGCGGCGCCGCTGCAGCGCGCCGTTTTCCTCGCTCTGCTCGCATTTCGTATAGAGGATCACGAGCACGCGCTGCATCGGGCCCGGCTCGCCGCATTCCTGCAAGTAGTGCGACGCGGCGCGCCGCAGCGTGGCGAGCGGCGGCAGGCCGTCGCCCGCGTCGAACCCCTCGGACGTGCGCGCGAACGCGCGGTCGCACATCGCCAGACACACTTCCATCTTGTTGCGGTAGTGGCCGTAGACGGCACCCCGCGACATCCCGGCGGCCTCGGCGAGGTCCGCCATCGCGGTTTGCGCGACGCCTCTTTCGAGCAGCACGAGCTCGGCGGCGTCGAGGATCCGGTGCTTGATGGCGAGCGATTCTTCCCGGGTCTTGCGGGCCATGTCGTGAAATTCCTTACAGTTCGCTGTCGTTTTATTGAGACAGTGCGTCAGCCGGATGGAAAGCGGATGTATTTAATCAGTCGTGACTGATTATAATCGGCCACCCTGAGCCGCCGCATTGTATCGGCGGCGAACGATCCGAGGTCAGAACATGAATAACAAACGCACCCTGTGGCGCCGCCTGCGGCTGGCGCCGTTCGCGCTCGCGGCGCTGCTGGCCGTGGCCGGATGCGGAAAGGGCGACAAGAACGCCGCGCCGGAGACCGCGAAGCAGGCCACCGTCGTGACGGTGCGCCCGACGGCCGTGCCGATGACGGTCGAACTGCCGGGCCGGCTCGATGCGTACCGGCAGGCGGAAGTCCGCGCACGGGTCGCGGGCATCGTCACCGCGCGCACCTACGAGGAAGGCCAGGAGGTGAAGCAGGGCGCGGTGCTGTTCCGCATCGATCCCGCGCCGCTGAAGGCCGCGCGCGACGCCGCGCAGGGTGCGCTCGCGAAGGCGCAGGCCGCCGCGCTCGCGGCGACCGACAAGCGCCGTCGTTACGACGATCTCGTGCGCGATCGCGCGGTGAGCGAGCGCGACCACACCGAAGCCGTCGCGGCCGATACGCAGGCGAAGGCCGAGGTCGCGTCCGCGAAGGCCGAACTCGCGCGCGCGCAACTGCAGCTGGACTACGCGACCGTCACCGCGCCGATCGCGGGCCGCGCACGGCGCGCGCTCGTGACCGAGGGCGCGCTCGTCGGCCAGGACCAGGCGACGCCGCTCACGACCGTCGAGCAGCTCGATCCGATCTACGTGAACTTCTCGCAGCCGGCCGCCGACGTCGACGCATTGCGTCGCGCGGTGAAGAGCGGGCGCGCAACGGGCATCGCGCAGCACGATGTCGCGGTGACGCTGCTGCGCGCCGACGGCACCGCATATCCGCTGAAGGGCAAGCTGCTGTTCAGCGATCTCGCGGTCGACCCGACCACCGACACCGTCGCGATGCGCGCGCTGTTCCCGAATCCGGAGCGCGAACTGCTGCCGGGCGCGTATGTGCGGATCGCGCTCGACACGGCGGTCGACCGGCGCGCGATCCTCGTGCCGCGCGACGCGCTGCTGCGCACGGCCGACCGTACGTCGGTGCGTGTCGTCGGCGCGAACGGCAAGGTCAAGGACGTCGAGGTCACGGCCGACCAGATGAGCGGCCATGACTGGCGCATCACGCGCGGCCTCGCGGGCGGCGAGCGCGTGATCGTCGACGACGTCGCGCAGTTCGCGCCCGATACGGCCGTCCAGCCCGTCGAAAAGGCGCCGCCGTCGAAGGCGGCGCCGGCAGCGGCCGCTTCGCAGGCGGCCGCCCGTCAAACCTGACCGGTTCAAACCAACATGGCACGTTTCTTCATCGATCGCCCCGTCTTCGCATGGGTGATCGCGATCTTCATCATGCTGGGTGGCCTGTTCGCGATTCGCGCGCTGCCCGTCGCGCAGTACCCGGACATCGCGCCGCCCGTCGTCAGCATTTATGCGACGTACCCGGGCGCGTCCGCGCAGGTCGTCGAGGAATCGGTGACCGCGCTGATCGAGCGCGAGATGAACGGCGCGCCGGGGCTGCTGTATACGTCCGCGACGAGCAGCGCCGGCGCGGCGTCGCTGTACCTGACGTTCAAGCAGGGCGTGAACGCCGATCTCGCGGCCGTCGAAGTGCAGAACCGGCTGAAGACGGTCGACGCGCGCCTGCCCGAGCCCGTGCGCCGCGACGGCATCCAGGTCGAGAAGGCCGCCGACAATATCCAGCTCGTCGTGTCGCTGACGTCCGACGACGGCCGGATGACCGACGTGCAGCTCGGCGAATATGCGTCGGCGAACGTCGTGCAGGCGCTGCGCCGCGTCGAGGGCGTCGGCAAGGTGCAGTTCTGGGGCGCCGAATATGCGATGCGGATCTGGCCCGACCCGGTGAAGCTGGCCGGGCACGGGCTCACCGCGTCGGACATCGCGTCGGCCGTGCGCGCGCACAACGCGCGCGTGACGATCGGCGACATCGGCCGCAGCGCGGTGCCGGACAGCGCGCCGATCGCGGCGACCGTGTTCGCGGACGCGCCGCTGAAGACGCCAGCCGATTTCGGCGCGATCGCGCTGCGCGCGCGGGCCGACGGCGCCGCGCTGTTCCTGCGCGACGTCGCGCGCGTCGAATTCGGCGGCAACGACTACAACTATCCGTCGTACGTGAACGGCAAGGTCGCGACCGGGATGGGCATCAAGCTCGCGCCGGGCTCGAACGCGGTGTCCACCGAGAAGCGCGTGCGCGCGACGATGGACGAGCTGTCCCGATACTTCCCGCCGGGCGTGAAATACCAGATTCCGTACGAGACGTCGTCGTTCGTGCGCGTGTCGATGAACAAGGTCGTCACGACGCTGATCGAGGCCGGCGTGCTGGTGTTCCTCGTGATGTTCCTGTTCATGCAGAACCTGCGCGCGACGCTGATCCCGACGCTCGTCGTGCCGGTCGCGCTCGCGGGCACGTTCGGCGTGATGTATGCGGCCGGCTTCTCGATCAACGTGCTGACGATGTTCGGGATGGTGCTCGCGATCGGCATCCTCGTCGACGACGCGATCGTCGTCGTCGAGAACGTCGAGCGGCTGATGGTCGAGGAGGGGCTCGCGCCGTACGACGCGACCGTCAAGGCGATGCAGCAGATCAGCGGCGCGATCGTCGGGATCACCGTGGTGCTGACGTCGGTGTTCGTGCCGATGGCGTTCTTCGGCGGCGCGGTGGGCAACATCTACCGGCAGTTCGCGCTGTCGCTCGCGGTGTCGATCGGCTTCTCGGCCTTCCTCGCGCTGTCGCTGACACCCGCGCTGTGCGCGACGCTGCTCAAGCCGGTGGCCGGCGACCATCACGAGAAGCGCGGCTTCTTCGGCGGGTTCAACCGCTTCGTCGCGCGCGCGACGCAGCGCTATGCGACGCGGGTCGGCACGATGCTGAAGAAGCCGCTGCGCTGGCTCGTCGTGTACGGCGCGCTGACCGCGGCCGCGGTGCTGATGCTCACGCAGTTGCCGACCGCATTCCTGCCGGACGAGGACCAGGGCAACTTCATGGTGATGGTGATCCGCCCGCAAGGCACGCCGCTCGCGGAAACGATGCAGAGCGTGCGCGCGGTCGAGTCGGCGATCCGCCGCGACGAGCCGACCGCCTATACGTATGCGCTCGGCGGCTTCAACCTGTACGGCGAAGGGCCGAACGGCGGGATGATCTTCGTCACGCTGAAGAACTGGAAGGAGCGCAAGGCCGTGCGCGATCACGTGCAGTCGATCGTCGCGCGCATCAACGAGCGCTTCGCGGGCACGCCGAACACGACGGTCTTCGCGATGAACTCGCCGGCGCTGCCCGATCTCGGCTCGTCGAGCGGCTTCGACTTCCGGCTGCAGAACCGCGGCGGGCTCGACTACGCGACGTTCAGCGCCGCGCGCGAGCAACTGCTCGCGGCGGGCGGCAAGGATCGCGCGCTCACCGACCTGATGTTCGCGGGCACGCAGGACGCGCCGCAACTGAAGCTCGACATCGATCGCGCGAAGGCGTCCGCGCTCGGCGTGTCGATGGACGAGATCAACACGACGCTCGCGGTGATGTTCGGCTCCGACTATATCGGCGACTTCATGCACGGCACGCAGGTGCGGCGCGTGATGGTGCAGGCCGACGGGCGGCACCGGCTCGATCCGGACGACGTGAAGAAGCTGCGCGTGCGCAACGCGCGCGGCGAGATGGTGCCGCTCGCGGCGTTCACGACGCTGCACTGGACGATGGGGCCGCCGCAGCTCACGCGCTACAACGGCTATCCGTCGTTCACGATCAACGGCTCGGCCGCGGCCGGCCACAGCAGCGGCGACGCGATGGCCGCGATCGAGCGGATCGCCGCGAAGCTGCCGGCCGGCATCGGCCATGCGTGGTCGGGGCAGTCGTTCGAGGAGCGGCTGTCGGGCGCGCAGGCGCCGATGCTGTTCGCGCTGTCGGTGCTCGTCGTGTTCCTCGCGCTCGCGGCGCTCTACGAGAGCTGGTCGATTCCGTTCGCGGTGATGCTGGTCGTGCCGCTCGGCGTGATCGGCGCAGTGCTCGGCGTGACGCTGCGGATGATGCCGAACGACATCTATTTCAAGGTGGGGCTGATCGCGACGATCGGGCTGTCCGCGAAGAACGCGATCCTGATCGTCGAAGTCGCGAAGGATCTCGTCGCGCAGCGCATGTCGCTCGTCGACGCGGCGCTCGAGGCCGCGCGCCTGCGGCTGCGGCCGATCGTGATGACGTCGCTCGCGTTCGGCGTCGGCGTGCTGCCGCTCGCGTTCGCGTCGGGCGCCGCGTCCGGCGCGCAGACGGCGATCGGCACCGGCGTGCTCGGCGGCGTGATCACGGCGACCGTGCTCGCGGTGTTCCTCGTCCCGCTGTTTTTCGTGATCGTCGGCCGCCTGTTCGACGTCGGCCCGCGCCGGCGCGGCGGTGCGCAGCCGACGACGATGGAGGGTTCGCAACCATGATGTTCGCGCTGAATGCACGCGCCGCGCGGCGGGTGCCGGTCGCGCTGGCCGCCGCGCTCGCGCTCGCCGGGTGCTCGCTCGCGCCGCGTTACGAGCGCCCGGCGGCGCCGGTGCCGGCGTCCTATGCGCCGGTCGACGGCAGTACGGCGCCGGCGGCCCTACCGAGCGCGGCACGGGATGCCGCGCTGCTCGACGACTGGCATGCGTATTTCACCGATCCGGCGCTGCAGGCGTGGATCGACGCGGCGCTCGCGAACAATCGCGACCTGCGGATCGCGGCCGGCCGGCTCGAGGAGGCGCGCGCGCTGTACGGCGTGCAGCGCGCGGACCGGATGCCGTCGGTCGACGCGAATCTCGGCTACGAACGCGCGCGCCAGTACGACCCGGTCGTGCGCGAAAGCGCGATCAGCGGGCTGTATCGTGCGGGCGTCGGCGTCAGCGCATACGAGCTCGATCTGTTCGGCCGGGTGCGCAACCTGTCCGACGCGGCGCTCGCCGAGTATTTCGCGACTGCCGACGCGCAGCGCACGGTCCGTATCGGTGTGATCGCCGAGGTGGCGGGCGCGTACGTTTCCGAACGATCGTTGCACGAGCAACTGGCGCTCGCTGAGCGCACGCTCGAAGCCCGCGAACGGGTGGCCGCGCTCACGCAACGCCGCTATGCCGCCGGCACGAGCGACGCGATCGAGCTGCGTTCGGCCGAGATGCTGGTGGCGTCCGCGCGCGCGTCGCAGGCCGCGCTGCAGCGCGAGCATGCGCAGGCCGTACGGGCGCTGCAACTGCTGGCGGGCGACTTCGCGCGCAACGTGCCCGACGACGCGACCGCGCTCGACACGCTGTCGATCGCGCCCGTGGCGCCGGGCGCGCCGAGCGAACTGCTCGAACGGCGGCCAGACATCCGGCAGGCCGAGGCGCGGCTGAAGGCCGCGAACGCGAACATCGGCGCGGCGCGCGCGGCGTTCTTCCCGCGCGTCGCGCTGACGACCGACTACGGCTCGGTGAGCGACGCGTTCTCGAGCCTGTTCGCGGCCGGCACCAGCGTGTGGACGTTCGCGCCGCGCATCACGCTGCCGATCTTCGCGGGCGGTCGCAATCGCGCGAACCTCGACGTCGCGCACGCGCGCAAGGACATCGCGGTCGCCGAATACGAGAAGGCGGTGCAGACCGCGTTTCGCGAAGTGGCCGATGCGTTCGCCGCGCGCGACTGGATCGACCGGCAGCTTGCCGCGCAGCAGGACGTATATGCGGCGGACGGCGCACGGCTGAGGCTCGCGGAGCGCCGCTATGCGGGCGGCGTCGCGACCTATCTCGAGCTGCTCGACGCGCAGCGCAGCACGTACGAGTCGGGGCAGGAGCTGATCCGGCTCAGGCAGCTCAGGCTCGCGAACGCGATCGCGCTGTATCGCGCGCTCGGCGGCGGCTGGGCGCCGGCAACGGCGGAGGCCGCGGCTTCCGCGTGACGTGCGACGCGTCGCCTGACGCGGCAGCGTGTCGGGCGACATGACGGCGGCCGTACGATTCAACGTGCGGCCGCTGCTTCGACAGCGCGTGATGCCCGTCGTTTCGCCGCGCGGCATCGGCGCTTCCTGGCGCTGTTCCGCGCCTCCTTTTCATCTCCCGGCAGGGCAGAGCGGTTGCTTCCCTGCCACCCGCATCCGGCGACCGGTCGTGCCGCTCCCCGGCGCAAACGTGTGCCGCGTTCTTTCCTTTTTCATCTCGTCCAATCCGGCAAGCGAGCCGCGTTCCAGCGGCCGCGCATGCATGCGATTCAAGATCGGCAATTGACGAATGGATTAATCAACATATCGGAATTAATGGTGGCGGCAAAGTGTCGCGGTAAAACGTTTGTATTCTTGCGCAATCGTTTGCGCGATAAATCCATATTGATGGAATGCCATCGTTAATTTCCTGTCAGTTGAAAATGATTAGATATTAGCGTTGTAATCGGACAACGATGGCGGTGTTGGACAATGTTTTGTCCTTTGAGTGGCGGTCCTGCTCAAGCCAGCGCCAGTAAGGAAGTGCGCGGCGTCGATGATTATCGGCAAGAAATTCCCTTAATCTTCAATCGGTTCCGGAAAATAAAAAAGGACTGCGGATAAAAAATCCGGGATTGAAAATGGAGGGGAAATAATGGGGTTTTAGAGGGGTAAATCGAACATTGTCAGATGCATTTGACAATGATTTACAGACATCTTTCGTGGTTATCTCGATAATGCCGCCTCGTGTCGGACGGGAGCCACCACGCGCTGTCGTTTGTGTCCGCCACGTCGTCCATTCCATTTGCACTCCTTACGGGAAACCTCATGAAAAAATCCATCCTGAGCGCTGTCGCACTCGCAGCCCTGTCCACCTCGGCCTTCGCAGCGGGCACCGGCACGATCAACTTCACGGGCGAGATCGTCGCGGGCGCATGCGGCATCGACTCGGGCTCGGTCAACCAGACCGTGAACCTCGGCAAGGTGCCGACCAACGTGTTCAAGCAAGCCGGCGACAAGTCCACGCCGACCAACTTCGACATCAAGCTGACCGATTGCGACACCAGCGTCGCGAAGAACGCGTACTTCACGTTCACGGGCACGTCGAGCGCGGGCCAGCCGAAGCTGCTCGCCACGATCGGTTCGGCAACCAACGTCGGCATCCGCCTGCAGGCCGCGTCGGGCGAATACCTCGACAACGGCGCCGAGCAGAAGGCGCCGACGCTGCTGCAGAACGGCACGAACATCGCGCGCTTCGCGGCGATGTACGAAGCGACGGCAGCCGGCGTGACGCCGGGTACCGCCGACGGCGTCGCGAACTTCACGGTCCGCTACCAGTAAGCATCCGTACCGGAGGAGGGATGCGTGCATCCCTTCCTCCTTCGTCCTTCCTCTCGTTTTCCTTCTCCTCGGACTCCCGGTAGCACCGCGTGCGAATCAGACATTCCTTCCTTTGCGTCTCCGTGCTGGTCGTCGGCAGCCAGAGCCAGGCGACGGAATTCAATTCGTCGTTCCTCGACATCGACGGAACGCGCAACGTCGACCTGTCGCAGTTCTCGCAGGCCGACTTCACGCTGCCCGGCGAGTACATGCTCGACGTGCAGGTCAACGACCTGTACCTCGGATTGCAGCCGGTCGAATTCGTGGCGGTCGATGCGACGGGCGCGGGCAAGCCGTGCCTGCGGCCGGAGCTCGTCGCGCGGTTCGGCCTGAAGCCGTCGCTGGTCAAGGACCTGCCGCGCTTCCGGGGCGGTAGCTGCGTCGACCTGGCCGCGATCGAAGGGGCGACCGTGCGTTACCTGAAAAGCGACGGGCGGCTCAAGATCACGATTCCGCAGGCGGCGCTCGAATTCACCGATTCGACCTACCTGCCGCCGGAGCACTGGTCCGAAGGGATTCCCGGCGCGATGCTCGACTATCGCGTGATCGCGAACACGAACCGCAACTTCGGTGCGGGCGGCGGGCAGACGAATGCGATCCAGGCGTACGGGACGGTCGGCGCGAACTGGGATGCGTGGCGTTTTCGCGGCGACTACCAGGCGCAATCGAACGTGGGCAACACCGCGTACGCGGACCGCACGTTCCGCTTCAGCCGGCTTTATGCGTTTCGCGCACTGCCGTCGATCCAGTCGACGGTGACGTTCGGCGACGACTACCTGACCTCCGACATTTTCGACACGTTCGCGCTGACGGGCGCGTCGATCCGCAGCGACGACCGCATGCTGCCGCCGTCGCTGCGCGGCTATGCGCCGCTGATCTCGGGCGTCGCGCGCACCAACGCGACCGTGACCGTGTCGCAGGCCGGCCGCGTGCTGTACGTGACGCGCGTGTCGCCGGGCGCATTTGCGCTGCAGAACATCAACACGAGCGTGCAGGGCACGCTCGACGTCGCGGTCGAGGAAGAGGACGGCAGCGTGCAGCGCTTCCAGGTGACGACGGCCGCCGTGCCGTTCCTCGCGCGCACCGGCCAGTTGCGCTACAAGGCCGCGGTCGGCAAGCCGCGGCTGTTCGGCGGCGCCGGCATCACGCCGTTCTTCGGCTTCGGCGAAATCGCGTACGGCCTGCCGTTCGACGTCACCGCGTATGGCGGCTTCATCGCCGCGTCGGGCTATACGTCGATCGCGCTCGGCGTCGGCCGCGATTTCGGCGCGTTCGGCGCGGTGTCGGCCGACGTCACGCATGCGCGGGCGCGCTTGTGGTGGAACGGCGCGACACGCAACGGCAACTCGTATCGGATCAACTATTCGAAGCACTTCGACGGGCTCGATGCGGACGTGCGCTTCTTCGGCTACCGCTTCTCGGAGCGCGAGTACACCAGCTTCGCGCAGTTCTCCGGCGACCCGACCGCGTACGGCCTCGCCAACAGCAAGCAGCGCTATTCGGCGACGCTGTCGAAGCGCTTCGGCGACACGTCGACCTATTTCTCGTACGACCAGACGACCTACTGGGCGCGCGCGTCCGAGCAGCGCGTCGGCCTGACGCTCACGCGTGCATTCTCGATCGGCACGCTGCGCAACCTGAACGTCAGCGTGTCGGCATTCCGCACGCAAAGCGCCGGCGCGAGCGGCAACCAGTTCTCGGTCACCGCGACGCTGCCGATCGGCGGCCGCCACACCGTCACGTCGAACCTGACGACGGGCAACGGCAGCACCAGCGTGAACGCGGGCTACATCTACGACGATCCGGCCGGCCGCACCTATCAGGTCAATGCGGGCGAGACCGACGGCCGCGCGTCGGCGAACGCGAGCTTCCGGCAGCGCACGTCGGCGTACCAGCTCACCGCGCAGGCATCGACGCTCGCCAATGCGTATGCGGCCGCGTCGCTCGAAGTCGACGGCTCGTTCGTCGCGACGCAGTACGGCGTGTCCGCGCACGCGAACGGCAACGCGGGCGATACGCGGCTGCTGGTGTCGACCGACGGCGTGCCCGACGTGCCGCTGTCCGGCACGCTCACGCACACCGATTCGCGCGGCTACGCGGTCCTCGACGGCATCTCGCCTTACAACGTGTACGACGCGACCGTGAACGTCGAGAAGCTGCCGCTCGAAGTGCAGGTGACGAACCCGATCCAGCGCATGGTGCTGACCGACGGCGCGATCGGCTTCGTGAAGTTCTCCGCCGCGCGCGGCAGCAACCTGTACCTGACGCTGACCGACGCGGCCGGCCACGCGCTGCCGTTCGGCGCGTCGGTGCAGGACGCGGCGAACGGCAAGGAGCTCGGCATCGTCGGCGAGGGGGGCGCGGCGTTCCTGACCCAGGTTCAGCCGAAATCCGCGCTGGCGGTGCGGGCGGGCGAACGCACGCTGTGCACGATCGACGCGCTGCCGAATCAGCTCCAACTCGAAGGCACGCCGATTCCGGTGACGTGCCGGACACCGGGCGAGTCGCATGCGGCGGCCGCGCGGGTCGAACGATGATTTTCATGGATCCAGCGATGAAGAACGCTTTCTCCCTTTCTTTCCCGCGGCGCGCGCTGTGCGCGTTCGCGACCGTCGGCGCGATGCTGGCTGGCGCCGCGCAGGCGGCGATCGTGCCCGATCGCACGCGCGTGATCTTCAACGAGGGCGAGCAGGCCGCGATCGTGACGATCACCAACAAGAGCGCGACATATCCGTATCTCGTGCAGTCGTGGCTCGAGGACGCGAAGGGCAACAAGACCACATCGCCGCTGATGGTCGTGCCGCCGCTGCAGCGCATCGAGGCGAACGAGCGCAACGTGCTGCGGATCGCGAAGCTGCCGGGCACCGAGTTGCCGGCCGATCGCGAAACGGTGTTCTACCTGAACATCCGCGAAGTGCCGCCGAAGACCGATACGCCGAACACGCTGCAGATCGCGCTGCATACGCAGATGAAGCTGTTCTACCGGCCGAAGGCCGTGCAGCCCGCGCGCGACGAGGACTGGACGCTGCCGATGACGCTGCGGGTGGAGGCGGCCGCGCACAAGCTCGTGTTCGACAACCCGACGCCGTACCACGTGACGGTGGTCGACGTGAGCGCGGGCGCGCAGAAGACGCCGGTGCCGATCGAGCCGGTGATGGTGAGCCCGATGAGCACGGCCGACGTGCCGTTCAAGGCCGCGACGCCGGCGACGCTGTTCGTCACGCATATCGACGATTACGGCGGCCAGGTGGCGGTCGAGTATGCGTGCGACGCCGGTGTGTGCAAGAGCGTGAAGCAATGAGCGCGGGCATGCGTCATCGGGCGGCGCCGGCGGCATGGCTGCGCTGGGTCGTCCTCGCGCTGCTGATCGCGGCCGTGCAGCCGGCGTGGGCGCTGCGCTGCCTGACGAACAGCGGCGCGACGTCGTTGACCGAGCCGATCGGCGGCGTGGCGTCGTATCCGACCGACGCGCCGGACGGCTACGTGATCTGGGTGTCGCCGGTGCGCACGACGTCGGGGTATTGCTACAAGGACCTGGGGGACGCCGGCAGCCTGAAGGTCGTCGACAACATCTACTTCTACGCGAATCCGAATCGTACGGACCCTGCCGCATGGGGACTCGAGATCGGCATCCGCTACAAGGGCGTCGATTATTTCGACAAGACCAGCAATCGCGGCGGCGGGGTGTTTACCGGGTATTCGGTGCCGCCGTGCACCCGGTACGACTTCGACCGCGGGCGTTGCCAGCGCACGAACATCAGCATCGACTACCAGGTCGTCGTGCGCAAGAAGGGCAACTGGATCCAGCCGCCGAGCGATATCTACACGGTGTTCCAGTTCGACGGCGAGTTCGGGCTGAATGCGTTCGGCACGAGCTTCCAGTACCGGCTGAGCGGCCTGCGCAACCTCAAGCCGACACCGTGCTTCGTCGACGTCCTCGTGACGCCCGAACCGGGCATCGTCAATTTCGGGCAGGTGCAGGCGGCGGGTAGCGGCTTCATGCCCGCGGTGCCCCGCAAGCGGTTCTCGTTGTCGCTGACCAAGAAATGCAACGTCGCGGTGCGGGTGGACGGGTATTTCGAAACGAGTTTTCCGGTCCAGAACGGTTTGCTGGTGCCGGCGCAGGACAGCAATTTCGGGATCGGCATCGAGGATAGCCAGGGCAAGGCCATTCCGTTCAACCAGCAGTTCACGCTGGCTCAGTTCGCGTCCAACGTAATGAATCAGAGCGTGCTGATGGACGCGGTGCTGAAGTCGTTCGGGCCGCCGAAGATCGGGCGGTTCGATGCGACGGCGACGATCCGGTTGTTCATCTACTGACGGCGGTGGGCGCGGCCGCGTCGTGAATCTCGGCCGTTTCGGTCACCGGGCAACTTCCTTCGGCCCGGAAAGCTTGCCGTGCTTCGTAGACCCGTCGCGTTCGTCCCGTCCGCCGAAGCAGGTATTCCGGCAATTATTCAGACAAATCCCACTAACCCAAAGGGTTATCTCGTAATCGGATTGAGAATGATTTGCGTTTACGTTAAATTCCCTTATCTCGGAATTTGACGGAGCAGATCGATGGCGATGGCGGAAGTGCTCGACCGACCGGTAGCGGCAGCGGCAAACCCGTTCCTCGGCAGTTATCCGGACCTGCCGCCGCGCGCCGCGCCGCGTGCGCGCCGGGCGTCCGAGCCGCGTGCGCAGGGCGCGCTGCTCGATGTGCTGATCTCGCATCGCGCGATGCTCGTCAACGTCGCGCGCGGCTTCGTCGGCTGCGCGAGCCGCGCGGAGGACGTCGTGCACGACGTGTTCGTGAAACTCGTCGAGTTCCCCAATCAGGACGCGGTGCGCCAGCCGGTCGCGTACGTGACGCGGATGGTGCGCAACGCATCGATCGACGCGTGCCGCCGGCAAAGTCTCGAAAACGTCTATCACACCGAAGAGGACGACGGCTACGACGTGCCGTCGCCCGAGCCGACGCCGGAAGCCGCGTTGATGACGCGCGATACGCTGCGGCGCGTGTGCGCCGCGCTCGACGACCTGCCGGCGCGCAGCCGCGCGGCATTCGAGATGGTGCGGCTGCGCGAGGAGACGCTGCAGACCGCGGCGCGCGCGCTGAACGTGTCGCAGACGCTCGTGCATTTCATGGTGCGCGACGCGGAGCGCCACTGCGCGGAATGCCTCGACGCATGCCATCGCGGCGTCGCCTGCCCGGTGTTCCTGGGCGGCCGCGCACGGCGGCGGTAAAAAAACGCGCCGGCCAACCGTCTATCAGACAGGAGCGGCCGAATTCGCCGCTTCGCTTCCTTCAACCGCCCAGCGATTTCCGATCATGACGCAAGCCCCGACGCCTTCCGCCGACACCGACGATCTCGTCTATACGGTCGTCATCAACGACGAAGAACAGTATTCGATCTGGCCGACGTTCCGGCCCGTGCCCGCCGGCTGGCGCGAGATCGGCGTGAGCGGCCCGAAGGCCGACTGTCTCGCGCACATCGAAACCGTCTGGACCGACATGCGCCCCGCGAGCCTGCGCCGCGCGATGGACGGCGAGCGCGCGACGCGCGCGTCGTGACCCGTTGCGCCGCATGTGCGGCGCGTCACCTGAAGAGGACGTTGCATGACCCTGCTTTCGTTGCCGACGCTCGACGACCTGCGTATCGAGCCGGGACTGCCCACCGTCGTGTCGCCGCGCGGCAACGACGGGATGTCGATCGACGACGTCGCGCCGCTCGCGCGCGAGATCGCGGCCGACACGCTCGAACGGGCGGGCGGCGTGCTGTTCACGGGCTTTCGCGTGCCGTCGATCGACACGTTCCAGCAATTCGCAGCCTCGTTCGGCGATCCGCTGATCGGCTATGAATACGCGTCGACGCCGCGCAGCCAGGTCGAAGGCGCGGTCTACACGTCGACCGAATACCCGCCGCACCGCGCGATTCCGCTGCACAACGAGCAGTCGTACACGCGCGAATGGCCGCTGCGGATCTGGTTCCACTGCGCGCTCGCCGCGCCGAAGGGCGGGGCGACGCCGATCGCGGACAGCCGCGCCGTTTACCGCGCGCTCGATCCGGCGCTCGTCGCGCGCTTCGAGAAGCGCGAGCTGCTGTACGTGCGCAATTTCGGGCAGGGGCTCGATCTGCCGTGGCAGCAGTCGTTCGGCACCGACGAGCCGGCCGAGGTCGAGCGGATGTGCGCGGCGCGCGGCATCGAGTGCGCGTGGCGCACCGACGACGACGGCGAACTGCTGCTGCGCACGCGCGAGCGTTGCCAGGCCGTCGCGCGCCATCCGCGCACGGGGGACCGCGTATGGTTCAACCAGGCGAACCTGTTTCACCTGTCGGCGCTCGACGACGACATGCAGGAAGCGCTCGTCGACGCGGTCGGGCTCGAGAACGTGCCGCGCAACGTGTATTACGGCGACGGCGAACCGCTCGAGGCCGACGCGCTCGCGCAGATCCGCGGCGTGCTCGACCAGCAGCGCATCGTGTTCCCGTGGCGCACCGGCGACGTGCTGATGCTCGACAACATGCTGACCGCGCATGCGCGCGACCCGTTCGAGGGGCCGCGCAAGGTCGTCGTCGCGATGGCACAGAGTTACACGGTCCCGCGCGACCGAACGGAGGATTGATGACGCGTCGTACCGCCGCGCTTGCCGCGCGCGGGCTGTCGGTGGGATATCGCGACCATGTCGTGATCGACGGGCTGGACCTGTCGATCGCGGCCGGCCGCGTAACCGCGCTGTGCGGACCGAACGGCTGCGGCAAGAGCACGCTGCTGCGCACGCTCGCGGGCCTGCAGCCCGCGCGTGCCGGCCACGTTGAAGTCAACGGCAAGCCGCTCGCATCGTTTCGCCGTCGCGCGCTCGCGCGCGAGCTGACGATGCTCGCGCAGTTCAACCAGATTCCGTCGGGCCTCACGGTGCGCGAACTCGTCGCGTACGGGCGCTATGCGTACGGCGGCTTCCTGCGCGGCCTGTCGCGCGCCGATCATGCGGCGATCGACGAGGCGCTCGACACGAGCGGCCTTGCGAACGATGCGGAGCGCGACGTCGGCGCGCTGTCGGGCGGCGAACGCCAGCGCGCGTGGATCGCGATGGCGCTCGCGCAGCAGGCGCCGATCGTGCTGCTCGACGAACCGACGACGTATCTCGACATTCATCACCAGCTCGACATCCTCGATGCGCTGCGTGCGCTGAACCGCGCGCGCGGGCTGACGATCGTCTGGGTGTTGCACGACCTGAACCAGGCGGCCGCGTACAGCGACGAGATCGTGCTGATGCGCGCGGGCCGTCTCGTCGCGCAGGGCACGCCCGACGCGATGCTCGAGCCGGCGCGGCTGCGCGCGGCGTTCGGCGTCGAGATGCTGAAGCTCGCGCATCCGCAGACGGGCGCGCCGATGTGCGTGCCGGCCTACGGGCCGTCGACCGACGGCGCGCCGCAGGCGGCCGGCGTCTTCGACCGGGATCTCGCCGTATGACGACGTTCGCGATGCGCAAGCGCCTCGCGGCGACGGGCAAGAGCGCGGCGAAGGGCCGGGCCGGCGCGATCGCGTTCGGTCTCGTCGCGCTGATCGCGCTGCTCGCGGCGCTGCGGATCGCCCCCGATCTGCGCGTGTGGTGGGACGCGGCGCCCGGCAGCGATGCCGCGTCGCTCGCGCACGTATTCCTGTTCGACCTCAATCTGCCGCGCGTCGCGGCCGCGCTCGTCGCGGGCGGCTGCCTCGGCATCGCCGGCGCACTGTTCCAGTCGCTCACGCGCAATCCGCTCGCGTCGCCCGACCTGCTCGGCGTGACGGGTGGCGCCCAGCTCGGCCTGCTCGCGGCGATGCTGGTGCCGGCGCTGGCGGGCGTCGCGTCGGTGCCGCTGCTGTTCGTGTGCGGGCTCGCGGCCGCCGCGTGCGCGATCGTCGCGGCGGGCGGCTGGCGCGCGACGCCGTTGCGGCTCGTGCTCGCGGGCAGCGTGTGCATGCTGCTGTTCGCCGCGCTGTCGACGCTCGTGCTCGCGTTCTTCGAGCAGAACATCGCGGGCGCCGCGCTGTGGACCAACGGCAGCCTGTACCAGCCGGGCGCGGCGGGCCTCGCGCTCGCCGCGCGCTGGCTCGTGGTGCCGCTGGTCGCGCTGCCGTTCGTGATCCGGCCGCTGAATCCGCTCACGCTCGGCGACGATGCGGCGGCCGCGGCCGGCGTGCGCGTCGATGCGACGCGGCTTGCCGCGACGATCGTCGCGGTCGCGTTCACGAGCGTGGCGGTCAGCATCGCGGGCCCGCTGTCGTACGTCGGCCTCGTCGCGCCGAACCTGCTGCGCCAGGTGCGCGGCGCGCGCGCGGCGCGGCTCGGCGTGCTGGTGCCGCTGTCGGCGCTCGCCGGCGGCGCGCTCGTGCTCGTCACCGACAGCGCGGTGCTCGCATCGGGCCTCGACGCGACGCTGTCGACCGGCGTCGCGATCGCGCTGGTCGGCACGCCGCTGATGCTCGCGATGATCCGGCGCGGCGCCGCGTGGTCGGGCGTGCTGCACGCGGATGCCGAACGTGCGGCGGGCGGCGGCTCGACGCGGCTCGTCGGCTGGCTCGAACGGCTCGGCTGGCCGTTGCGCACCGTGCTGTTCGTCGTGGCGGGCTTGCTCGTGGTTTTTGTCGGCGTGTCGGCCGGCCCCGAATGGCTGTCGCCCGCGCGCTGGTCGGCCGCGCTGTCCGGTCACGATGCGCTCGCGCGGATGCTGATCGACCTGCGCCTGCCGCGCCTGCTGTGCGCGCTGCTCGCCGGCGCGTTGCTGGCGGTCAGCGGCGTCGCGATGCAGAGCGTCGTGCGCAATCCGCTCGCGGGCCCGGAAGTGCTCGGCGTCACGCAGGGCGCGGGGCTCGTCACGCTGTTCGCATTGTCGACGTGGCCGCTGATGGGCCACGTGACGCTGGCCGCCGCCGCGCTGATCGGCGGCGGGCTGTCGCTCGCGATCACGCTCGCGCTGAATCACCGGCATCGCTACGCGCCGCTCGCGGTCGCGCTGACCGGCATCGTGATCGGCGCGCTGTGGACCACGCTCGCGCAATGGCTGATCACGCAGGAAAGCGTGCAGCCCGCGCGCTTCGTCGTATGGCTCGTCGGCGGTACGTACGGCCGCAGCTGGGGCGAGGTGTCGATGCTGCTGCCGTGGTGCGTGCTCGCGGTGCCGGTGTTCGCGTGGCTCGCGAAACCGCTCGACATGCTCGCGCTCGGCGACGATCAGGCGGCCGCGCTCGGCCTGCCGGTGGCCGCGCTGCGGCCGCTCGCGCTGACGATCGCGACGCTCGCCGCGTGCGCGGCCGTCGCGGCGGTCGGGCCGGTCGGTTTCATCGGGCTGATGGCGCCGCACGTCGCGACGATGCTCGGCGCGCGCCGACATCGCACGCGGCTGTGGCTCGCGGCGGCGTGCGGCGCACTGATCCTCGGCGTCGCGGATCTCGCGGCGCGCACCGTCGTCGCGCCGCGCGAAGTGCCGGCCGGCGTGCTGACCGCGCTGATCGGCGCGCCGTACCTGCTCGGGCTGCTGATTCTCGAGGGGCGCCGCGCCCGGCGCGCCGGGCGATGACGCCGGCGCTCGAGGGCGTGCGCGCCACGCGCTTTTCGGCGTTCGCGCCGGAACCGTTCGCCGAGCACCTCGACGCCGTGTGGCTCGGCATGCCCGACGATGGGCACGCGCCGGGCCGCATCGTCGTGCCCGTCAGCGCGTTGCCCGCGCACCGCGACGCCGTGCTCGCCGCGATGGTCGACCATTACGGCGGCGATCCGGCGCAGCATGCGCGTGCGCTGATGTCGCAATGGAGCAAATACTATTTCGGCCGCGCGGCGCCGGCCGGCGTCGTTGCCGCGCTGACGCTCGGCCGGCCGCTCGACATGACGCCCGAGCGCACGTTCGTCGCGCTCGACGACGGGATGCCGGCCGCACTGTATTTCGCGAGCGATGCGCTCGGCGCGCCGTGCGACGAACCTGAGCCGCGCTATGCGGGGCTCATCGCGCATCTCGGCGCGGTGATCGACCTGCTCGCGGCGATGGGTCGCGTCACGCCGCGCGTGCTGTGGAGCAACGCGGGCAACCTGCTCGACTATCTGCTCGATACGTATCGTTCGCTGCCGTGCGCGGCGGATCCCGTCCGCGATGCGGACTGGCTGTTCGGCTCGACCTGCGTGCGCGGCGAATCGAATCCGCTGCGCCAGCCCGTGCGCGATGCCGTGCCGCGCTCGCCGCTGCTACCGACGCCGTTTCGCGCGCGTCGCGTGTGCTGTCTGCGCTACGAAATTCCTGGAGAAACGCAACTGTGTGGAAGCTGCCCGCTGCTATTGACGATGGACGACGCGGCGCTGGCCGAGCAGGACGCGATCCGGTGACGCACGCCGGCCGCCGGCATGTGCTTGGCACGCTCGCGGCCGCGCTCGGCGCCGCGTGGTGCGGCGCGTTTTCCGCATCGGCCGCCGCAGCTTCCGTGGCCGGGAGCGCCGGCGGTACGCAAGGCGCCGTGTCGCTGGCCGGCAATCCCGTCGTGTCGCAGGCCAGCGCGAAGATGCCCATGCGGCCGCAGCGCGTGGTCGCGCTCGACTTCATGTTCGCGGAAAGCGTGATCGCGCTCGACCTCGTGCCGGTCGGGATGGCCGATACCGCGTTCTATCCGGGTTGGCTCGGTTATCGGAGCGAGCAGCTCGCGCACGTGACCGACATCGGCTCGCGGCAGGAGCCGGGGCTCGAGGCGATCGCGGCGGTCAAGCCGGACCTGATCATCGGCGTCGGGTTCCGGCATGCACCGATCTTCGACGCGCTCGACCGGATCGCGCCGACGATCCTGTTCCAGTTCAGCCCGAACGTGTCCGAAGGCGGCGTGCCCGTCACGCAGCTCGACTGGATGCGGCAGATCTTCCGGACGATCGGCGCGGTGACGGGGCGCGACGCGCGCGCGCAGGCGGTCGAAGCGCAACTCGACGCCGGCATCGCGCGCAATGCGGCGCGGCTCGCGGCCGCGGGCCGCCACGGCGAGCGCGTCGCGCTGCTGCAGGATCTCGGCTTGCCCGATCGTTACTGGGCCTATACCGGCAACAGCACGTCGGCCGGCCTCGCGCGGGCGCTCGGGCTCGATCCGTGGCCGAAGAAGCCGACGCGGGAAGGCACGCTGTACGTGACGTCGGCCGACCTGCTGCGGCAGCGCGACCTGGCCGTGATGTTCGTGACCGCATCGGGTATGGATGTGCCGCTTTCCGCGAAACTCGATTCGCCGGTGTGGCGCTTCGTGCCCGCGATGAAGGAACACCGGATCGCGCTGATCGAGCGCAACATCTGGGGGTTCGGCGGGCCGATGTCGGCGCTGAAGCTGGCCGACGTGATGACCGATACGATGCTGAAGCTGCCGGCCGTGCGTTGAGCGTGCGGACGAGGCCGCGTTGACGGGCAGGGCGTGGCGACCGACTTGACGACGCGGGGCTTCCGCCTGTCCTTTCGCTACACGTCAGCCACATTCCCCGCTGAAACGACCATCGCCGACACACTGCCCATGCAGCGTGTCGGCGATTTTTTCGATCGACTGTCGGTGTCGTGTTACGCGCTCAGCGCATCGACGCCATCCTGCGCGCGCAGGCGCGCCGGCTGCGTGTCGCTGACGATGCGCCCGTTGTCGAGCTTCAGCAGACGGTCGGCGAGATCGAAGTAGCGGTCGTCGTGCGTGATCACGATCACGGCCTTGCCGCGCGCGCGCAGCTCGGGCAGCAATTGTTCGTAGAACACGGCCTTGAACGACGGATCCTGGTCGGCCGCCCATTCGTCGAACAGGTAGAACGGGCGATCTTCCAGGTACGCGACGACGAGCGCGAGCCGCTTGCGCTGCCCGGTCGACAACGCGCGCGTCGAGAATGCGCCGTCGACCACCTTCACCTTGTGGTCGAGCGCGAGTTTCGCGACGAGCGCGTTCGCCCGCGCATCGGCCTGCGCACGCGACGGATCGTCGGGGTCGACGATGCCGAGCAGCGCATCGAACAGATGGAAATCGTTGAACACTGCGCTGAAGCGCTGCCGGTAGGCCGCGCGTTCGCGCCAGCCGATCGTGCGGCCGTCGACCTCGATCGTGCCTTCCTCGGGCTCGTACAACCCCGTCAACACCTTCGCGAGCGTCGTCTTGCCGCTGCCGTTGCCGCCGACGATGAACACGAGTTCGCCCGGCTTGATCGTCAGGTCGATCGGCCCGATGCTGAACATCCGTTCGTCGCGCTCGTGGAAATACGCATGCGTGACGCCGCGCAGCGTGACCGCGCCGGCCGGCGGCACGTCGGGCGCATCGGCCGCGGGCGGCACCGTGCGCAGCGCGCCGAACTCGGCCATCACGCCTTCGATCCGCGTGAGCGACACGCGCGCCGCGTTGACGGTCGGCAGGTTGTTCAGCAGGCCGTCGAGCGGCACGAGCATGAACAGGAACACGACGACGTAGCCGGCGGCCGCGGCCGGATCGGCATGCACGCCGAGCTGCGGCCAGAACGACGCGATACCGAGGAACACGTAGAACAGGAAGATGATCCAGCCGACGCCGACCGCATACGCGCTGAACGCGCGGCGTCGATGGTCGCGCACTTCGCCGATCGCGGCGCCGAGCTGGCCGTCGACGAACTGGCGGGCGCGCGCGTCGTGCAGCTTCAGCTCCTTCGCGCCGGAGAACAGCGAGCCGAGATAGCCGAACAGGCGGTCCTGCGCCTGGCCGGCCGCTTCGAGCGCCGCGATCGCGCGGCGGTCGCCGGTGTGATAGCCGAGCGAGCCGGCGACGATCGCGGCCAGCGCCAGCACGCACACGGGCCAGGACAGCCACGCGAGATAGCCGAGGCAGCCGAACACGATCGAGCCGTGCATGACCAGGTTCGGCAGCGCGAAGAACAGCATCGACACGTTGGTCGCGTCGTCGGTCAGCACCGACTGCACGGGCGCCGCGCCGATCCGCTCGATGTCGCGCAGTTCGGCCGCGCCGACGCGCCGCGCCAGATGCACGCGCAGCCGCGCCATCGTGTCCTGCGACAGGCGGGCGAACAGCGTGCCCGACACGATCCGCGTGACGAGCGCGATCACCGCGCACAGCGCGAAGCGCCACGCGAGCGCGGCGTCGGCGGCGCCCGGTTGCGACAGCGCGCGGTTCAGCGTCGCGACGAGCAGCACGCTCGCGACGCCGTTCAGCACGCACGCGGTGAGCGCCAGCGTGAGCGACACGCGGCTTTCGCGCAGCAGCGCAAGGATCAGGCGCGCCGCGGGGCGGCCGGGGGAAGCGTCGAGGGACGGCGGGGAAGAAGGCTCGTGGGCGGCTGTCATCGGCAACGTCGGTAAAGGGAAGGCAGGCAATAACGCGAAAAACGGCAAATCTGACGCGAAAGCGGCGAGCGGGGCGCGCCCCGTTCCGGCTTTCCTTCCTGATAGACGAACGGGCCGCGCAAATATTTAGCGACATCGCCAAAAAAAGCGGTCGCACGCATTTTGCGCACAAAGCGGTAAAAAATCGGCCGCGTCGTTCGTCACACCAGTGAAGCCGCCCCAAGCGGCCCCGAGACTTGGCCGAAGCGGCCGGACCGAAGGATTTCACGCACATGACGAGTTTCCCGACTGCGCTGCATCACCGAATCCGCGAACTGGCGCGCATCGCGCCCGACGCACCCGCCATCGCGGTGCCTTTCCAGAACGACCTGCGCCTGTCGCGCGGTGCGCTCGACGCACGTGCGTCGCAACTCGCCCGGCAACTGCGGGCGGCCGGCGTCGGCGCCGAAGTGCGGGTCGGCGTGTGCGTCGAGCGGTCGGGCGACCTGTTCGTCGCGCTGCTGGCCGTGCTGAAGGCCGGCGGCGTGTTCGTGCCGCTCGATCCGCGCCATCCGGCCGCGCGCCTCGACTGGATCGTGCAGGACGCGCAACTGCGGCACGGCATCGTCGACGCCGCCGGCCGCACGGCGCTCGGCACGCCGTTCGAACACGCGTTCGACGCAGCGGTGGAAGCATCGGGCGTCGCGCAGGATCACGTGTTCGATGACGACATCGTGACCGTTCATCCGCGTTCGGCCGCTTACATGATCTATACGTCGGGCTCGACCGGCACGCCGAAGGCGGTGGTCGTCGAGCACGGGCCGCTCGCCGCGCATTGCGACGCGCTCGCGGCCGCGCTGCCGATCGAGGGCGGCGACCGTCTGCTGCATTTCGCGTCGGTCAACTTCGACGCCGCGCACGAATGCTGGCTCGCGCCGCTCGCGGTCGGCGCCGGCATCGTCGTGGCGCCGCCGCAGCCGTTCGCGCCGGTGGACGCGCATGCGCTGATGGTGCGCGAAGCCGTGAACGTCGCCGCGTTTCCGCCCGCGTACCTGCGTGAATTCGCGGCCGTCGCCGCGCGCGACGGCGTGCCGCCGGCCTTGCGCGTGCTCGCGTTCGGCGGCGAAGCGCTGCCGCAGCAGGCGTTCGAATTCGTGCGCCGCACGTTCCCGGCGGTGCGCCTGATCAACGGTTACGGGCCGACCGAAGCCGTGATCTCGCCGATGCTGTGGCCGGTCGAGCCGGGCGAGACGCCGGTGCTGGCCGCGGACGACGCGTATGCGTCGCTGCCGATCGGCCGCGTGATCGGCCCGCGGGTCGCGTGCATCGACGGCGCCGACGCCGATGGGGTGGGCGAACTGCTGCTCGGCGGCGTGTGCGTCGCACGCGGTTATCACGGTCGCCCGGCGCTCACGGCCGAGCGTTTCATTCCCGATGCGGACGGTGAACCCGGCGCGCGCGTCTATCGCACCGGCGACCTGGCACGCCTGCGCGACGACGGCGCATACGATTATTTGGGCCGCCTCGACGATCAGGTCCAGGTGCGCGGCGTGCGCGTGGAACCGGCGGAAATCGCCGCGTGCCTGCGCTCGCACCCGGCCGTGACCGACGCGGCCGTGATGGCCGACACCGCCAACGGGCCGACGCGGCTGATCGCGTGCGTCGCGTTGCGCGCGGCGGCCGACGATGCCGCATTGAAGGCGCATGTGGCCGCGCAATTGCCGGCCGCGTGGCAGCCGCACGGGTTCGTGCGGTGCGATGCGCTGCCTTACACGCTGAACGGCAAGCTCGACCGTGCCGCGCTGCGCGAGCGGATTGCCGCCCAGCGGATTGCCGCCCAGCGGATTGCCGCCGCGCGCGACACGACGCAAGCCGCGGGCGATGCGCCGCGCACGCCGACCGAACAACAGATCGCGGGCCTCTGGCAGACGCTGCTGGGCCTCGACGCCACGCCGTCGCGCGACGATCGTTTCTTCGCGCTGGGCGCCGATTCGCTCGCCGCGATGCAGTTGCAGGCCGCGATCCGTGCCGCCATGCGCGTGAACCTGCGGCTCGACACGCTGTTCGCCGATCCGGCGCTCGCCGAACTGGCCGAAATCGTCGACCGCGCGGAACGCGAGACCGGCGAACCGCTGGCCGCGATTGCCGCGCGCCGCGCGCCGGCCGATGCGGCCGCGTCGGGTGCGACGTACGTCGATCGTGCGGCATCGCTCGCCCAGCAACGCTTCTGGGTGCTCGCGCAAACGCGCGACGCAAGCGCGGCGTATCACATCGCCGCGCACTGGACGATCGACGGCGTGCTCCACCGCGACGCGCTGCAGCGCGCGCTCGATCACGTGATCGGCCGACATGAAGCGTGGCGCACGACACTCGTGGACAACGACGACGGCGTCGTGATGCAGCGGATTCACGCGCATCTGCCGGTGTCGATCGCGTCGGTCGACCTGCGCGAGCAGCCGCCGGCTGCCCGCGACGCGCAAGCCGCGCGTCTTGCCGAGCGCGACGCGGCCGAACCGTTCGACCTCGCGCGCGGCCCGCTGCTGCGCGCGACGCTGGTCGTGCTCGCGGACGACCGTCACCGCCTGCTGCTGACCGCGCATCACGCGATCACCGATGGCTGGAGTTCGCGTTGCGCGTTCGACGAACTGTCGGCTGCGTACTGCGCGTATGCCGAAGGCCGCGAACCGTCGCTGCCCGGATTGCCGATCCAGTACGCGGACTACGCGGACTGGCAGCGCGACATGCTGGCCGGCGGCGAGGGCGAGCGCCAGCTCGACTACTGGCGCGGCGCGTTGTGCGACGTGCCGGGCCCGCTCGCGCTGCCGGTCGACCGCCAGCCGGGCGCCGCACGCACGCTGCACGGCGCGCGCGTATCGGTGCGCCTGCCCGATGCGGTCGCGGCCGACGTGCGGCAACTCGCGCGCGACGCTCAGGCGACCGTCTTCACGGTGCTGCTGGCCGCGCTCGACGCATGGCTGTCGCGACTGACCGGCGAAACCGACGTCGTCGTCGCGGTGCCGGTCGCGCATCGTCAGCGCCCCGAAACGCGTGCGTTGCTGGGTCTTTTCCTGAATACGGTCGCGCTGCGCGTCCGCGTGGCGCCGACGCTGCCGTTCCGTGCGCTCGTCGATGCGGCGCGTACCGCGGCGCTCGACGCGGTCGCGCACCAGGACGTGCCGTTCGAGCGCGTCGTCGACGCGGTGAAGCCGCCCGTCAAGCGCGGCGACGAATGGCTGCGCGTGAAGTTCGCGCAGCAGTTCGACGCACGGCACGACAGCGTGCTGCCGGGCGCCACGGCGGTCGCGACGCCGGGGCCCGATCTCGCCGCGCGCTTCGATTTCGCGCTGGATTTCACCGACGACGCGAACGGGATCGAACTGGTCGCGGCCTATGCGACCGACTGCATCGATGCCGATACCGCGCGTGCGTGGCTCGACAGCTATGCGGCGCTCGTCGCGTCCGCCGCGCATGAACCGCACGCGACGACGGCCGCGCTGCCGTGCGATGCATCGGTGGCGTCGCGCCAGCCGCGCGACGGCCGTGCGCTGCGCATCGAACATGCCGACATCGTCGCCGCGTTCGCGCGGCAGGCGGCTGCCTATCCGCATCGCGTCGCACTTTCTGACGCATCGACCTCGCTGACGTTCGCCGAACTCGACGACGCATCGAACCGCATCGCGCGGGCGCTGACGCAACGCGGCGTCGCCGCCGAAGCGGCGGTCGTCGTCTGCATCGAGCGTTCGGCACGGTTCGTCGTCGGCCTGCTCGGCGCGCTGAAAGCCGGCGCGCTGGCCGTGCTGCTCGACCCGGCGCAACCGTCCGCGCGCCTCGCCGCGGCGGCCGCCGACTGCGGCGCGCGCTGGGCGCTCGTCGCGGACCCGGCCGCGTGGCCGGCCGGCACCGACACGCAGCCGCTCGACGTCGACGCGCTCGCGCAGGACGCGACGCTCGCCCATGCGGCCGGCATGCGCGTCGCGCCGCACCCGGATCAGGGCGCGTACCTGATCTACACGTCGGGCTCGACCGGCACGCCGAAGGGCGTCGTCGTGTCGCACGGCGCGCTGGCTGACTACGTGCAGGGGATGCTCGACGAACTCGCGTTCGCGCCCGACGCGTCGTTCGCGATGGTGTCGACCGTCGCGGCCGATCTCGGCCACACGACGCTGTTCGGCGCGTTGTGCGCGGGCCGTACGCTGCACCTGCTGCCGGCCGCGTGCGCGTTCGATCCGGACCTGTTCGCCGACGAAATGCGCCGCCGCGACGTGGGCGTGCTGAAGATCGTGCCGAGCCACCTGCAGGCGCTGCTCGACGCGCGCGTGCCGGCCGACGTGCTGCCGCGCCACGCGCTCGTGACGGGCGGCGAAACGCTCACGTGGGCGCTCGTCGCACGGCTGGCCGCGCTCGCGCCGGCCTGCCGCGTGATCAACCATTACGGGCCGACCGAAGCGACGGTCGGCGCGATCGCGTGCGACACGGCGTCGATTGCCGCCGACGCGCGCGATCCGGCGAGCGGCGTGCCGCTCGGCCTGCCGCTGCCGAATGCGCGCGCGCTGGTGCTCGACGCGTTCGGCGCGTGCGTGCCGGCCGGCGCGACCGGCGAGCTGTATCTGGGCGGGCCGGGCGTCGCGCGCGGCTACCTCGGCCGGCCCGCGCAAACGGCGGAGCGCTTCGTGCCCGATCCTTTCACGCGGGGCGCGCGGCTGTATCGGACGGGCGACCGCGTGCGGTTGCGCACGGACGGCCGTCTGGCATTCCTCGGCCGCATCGACGATCAGGTGAAGATTCGCGGCTATCGCGTCGAGCCGGGCGAGGTCAGTGCGGCCGTGCGCGCGACCGGCCCGATCGCGCAGGCTGAAACGCTCGCGATCGAGCACGATAGCCGCCTGCGGCTCGCGACGTTCGTCGTGATGCGCGACGGCGCGGCGTTCGACGAAGCCGCGGTGCGCGCCGCGCTGGCCGCGACGCTGCCCGACTACATGGTGCCCGCGCAGTTTGTCTCGCTCGCGCGTCTGCCGGTGACCGCGAACGGCAAGATCGATCGCGCGGCATTGCGCGAACTGGCCGCCGTGCCGGTTGTGGTCGCGTCCGGCGATGCACCGCAAGGCGCGGTCGAAACGGTGCTTGCCGATGTCTGGCAGGCCGTGCTGAAGGCGCCGAAGGTCGGCCGCGACGACAACTTCTTCGAACTGGGCGGCGACTCGATCCTCGTGCTGCAGGTGATCGCCCGGGCGCGCAAGCGCGGTGTCCGCTTCACGCCGAAGCAGCTGTTCGACGGGCCGACCGTCGCCGAACTCGCGCGCGTCGCGAAAACGGATGACACGGCCGTCACCGCGCAGCACCCTGCGGTTGCGCCTGCAACGGCCACGCCGGCTGCCAAGCCGATCCTGACGCCCGCACAACAGCGCTTCTTCGCGCTCGATATCCCGCACCGCGGCCACTGGAACCAGTCGGTGTCGTTCGACGTGCGCGGCGCGTTCGACGCGGACGCATTCGCGCGCGCATTCGACGCGTTGCTCACACATCACGACGCATTCCGCCAGCGCTTCGCATGCGCCGCCGACGGCACGTGGCACGCGAGCGATGCGGCGAAGCCGTACGACGCGCTGCCGTTCGTCGAAGTCGCCGCACGCGACGAAGCCGATGCACTGGCGCGCTTCGACGCGCTGCAACGCCGTCTCGATCTCGGCAACGGGCCGCTCGCCTGCGCATGCGCGGCACGGCTGCCGGACGGTTCGACGCGGCTCTATCTCGCGATTCACCATGCGATCGTCGACGGCGTGTCGTGGCGCATCCTGCTCGACGATCTCGACACCGCCTACCGCGCGGCATGCGAGCGCACGCCGGTCCGCCTGTCGCAGCCGGGCCTGCGCGCGGACGCCTGGGCCGCACGGCTCGCCCGCGCGGCAACGGAACCGGTGTCGCCGTTCGCAGCGGAAGCCGCCTACTGGGCCGGCACGGCGCAGGGCGACGACATCGCGCCCGATCACCCCGACGCAGCGGCGACGAACGCCGATGTGGCCGTCGTCGTGCAGACGATCGACGCGACATTGACCCGCGCCGCACTGACCGACGCGCACGCGGCCTATCGCACGCAGACGATCGAGCTGCTCGGCGCGGCGCTCGCACTCGCGCTGGCCGGCGCGCGCGGTGCCGCATCGTGCCGGGTCGAACTCGAGGGGCACGGCCGCGAAGCGCTGTTCGACGACGCGGATGCCAGCCGCACGATCGGCTGGCTGACGAGCCATTACCCGGTGACGCTGCCGGTCGCAGCCACGGCCCGCGACACGCTGTGCGCGGTCAAGGACACGCTGCGCGCGGTGCCGCACAAGGGGCTCGGCTTCGGCGTGCTCGCGCACTACGGCGATGCGGCCACGCGTGCGGCGCTGGCCGCCGTGCCGCGTCCGCGCGTCACGTTCAACTATCTCGGCCAGTTCGACGCGCCGCGCGACGCGACGCTCGTCCCGCGCTTCGGCGGCACCGGCGTCGAGCGCGATCCTCGAGGCCCGCTCGGCAATACGCTCGCGATCCATGCGTACCTCGACACGGACGGCGACGGCGCGCGCACGCTGAAGGTGCACTGGGTCTACGGTGCGCCGCAATTCGAACGCGCGACGATCGACGCATTCGCCGAACGCTTCGCGACCGCGCTGCGCGAACTCGTCGATGCATGCGTGTCGCGCGTCGCGCATCGCGGCGCCGGCGCGACGCCGGGCGATTTCCCGCTCGCGCAGGCCGCCGGCCTCACGCAGGCCGCGATCGAACGCGCGCCGCTCGACTGGCGCGCGATCGACGACGTGTATCCGCTGTCGCCGATGCAGCAGGGCATCCTGTTCCATGCGCTGTTCGCGCCCGGCCACGCGAGCTACGTGAACCAGCTCGTCGCGACCGCGACCGCGCTGGACGCCGACCGGCTCGCGGCCGCATTCGACGCGTCCGTCGCGCGTCACGACATCCTGCGCACGAGCGTGATGCCGGACGAAGCCGCGCCGCTGCAATGCGTGCATCGGCACGCACGCATGCCGGTCGAGCAACTCGACTGGCGCACGCGCGGCGACACGCTCGACGCCGATTTCGACGCATGGCTCGCGGCCGACCGCACGCGCGGCTTCGACTGGCGCGCGCCGCCGCTGATGCGGCTCACGCTGATCCGCGTGACGGACGATGCGTGGCGGGTCGTCTGGACGCGCCACCACGTGCTGCTCGACGGCTGGAGCACCGCGCGCCTGCTCGCCGACGTGCTGCGCGACTACCGCGACCCGGACGCCGTGTCGCCGTTCGCGAGCCGCCCGGCGCTGCGCTATCGCGATTTCATCGCATGGCTCGGCACGCGCGACCGCGACGCCGACGAGCGCTTCTGGACCGACCGCCTGGCGCGGCTCGATGCACCGACGCTGATCGCGGAGCGCACGGCCGATCGCGCGGATGCCGAGATGGTCACGTGGCGCGCGACGCTCGACGCCGACACGACGGCGCGCGTCGCGCAAACCGCCCGCGCGCTGAAGCTGACCGTCAACACGCTGGTGCAGGGCGCATGGGCGCTCGCGCTGCAGCGGATGACGCACCAGCCGGCCGTCGCGTTCGGCGCGACCGTCGCCGGCCGCCCCGATGCGCTTGCGGACGTCGACTCGGTGCTCGGCCTCTTCATCAACACGCTGCCGGTCATCACCGCGCCGGCGCCGCAGCAACGTGCGGCCGACTGGCTGCAAGCGCTGCAACGCGAGAACGCGGCGGCCGCCGAACACGCGCACACGTCGCTCGCCGACATCCAGCGCTGGGCGCGCGGGTCGGGCGGCGCACTGTTCGACACGCTGGTCGTGTTCGAGAACTATCCGGTGGACGAGTCGGTGCGTGACGCCGATCCGCGCGCGCTGGCGTTGAGCGGCATACGCAGCATCGAAGCGACCGATTTCGCGCTGACGCTCGTAATCGAAAGCGGCGCCGAACTGACGATCGACTACGGCTACGACACCGCACGCGTCGACGCGCGTCAGGTCGAGACCTGGCATCGCGCGTTTGCCTGCGCGCTCGATGCGCTGGCCCGTACGCCGGACGCGCTGCTGGGCACGCTGTCGATCGCCGACGATGCGACCCGCGATACGCTCGTGCATGCGCAGCACACCGCACATGTCTGGCCGTCCGAACAGCGGCAGCCGCTGCATCTGCAATTCGCCGACGCGGCACGGGCGACACCCGACGCGACCGCGCTCGAATACGCGGACGCTCACGGCCGCGTGCAGCGCGCGACCTATCGCGAACTCGACGCCGCGACGTCGCGCATCGCCGCCGCACTGCGCCGGCGCGGCGTGCAGCCCGACACACCCGTCGCGCTGTGCGTCGAGCGCTCGTTCGACATGGTGATGGCGCTCGTCGGCGTGCTGAAGGCCGGCGCCGCGTACCTGCCGGTCGATCCCGACTATCCGGCCGAGCGCATTGCGTACCTGCTGCGCGACGCGCGGCCGGCCGTCGCGATCACGCAGGCGCATCTGCGCGAGCAGGTCGAGGCCGCGCTGGGCGAGGGCGCCGATACGCAACTGCTGACGGTCGCGGACCTGCTGGCCGACGAGGCGGGCGGTATTGACGACGAAGCCGCCGCGATCGACGACGCGCAGCTCGCGTACCTGATCTATACGTCCGGCTCGACCGGCAAGCCGAAGGGCGCCGGCAACACGCACGGCGCGCTCGCGAACCGGATCGCGTGGATGCAGCACGCGTACCGGCTGACGCGCGACGACGTCGTGCTGCACAAGACCCCGTTCGGCTTCGACGTGTCGGTGTGGGAATTCGTGTGGCCGCTCGCGATCGGCGCGAAGCTCGCGATCGCCGCGCCGGGCGATCACCGCGATCCGGCGCGCCTGGCCGCCGCGATTCACGCGCACGGCGTGACGGTGCTGCATTTCGTGCCGTCGATGCTGGCCGCGTTCGCCGCGCATCTCGACGATTTCTCGGCCGCCGCGCAATGCGACAGCGTGCGCCTGATCGTCGCGAGCGGGGAGGCGCTGGCGCCCGAGCTCGTCGCGAAGATGGCGCGCCTGTTGCCGAACGCGACGCTCGTGAACCTGTACGGGCCGACCGAGGCCGCGATCGACGTATCGCACTGGACCTGCGGCCCCGACGACGCGCAGGCGGTCGCGGTGCCGATCGGCCATCCGATCGCGAACCTGCAACTGCACGTGCTCGATGCCGCGTGGCAGCCGGTGCCGGCCGGCGCGACCGGCGAACTGTATCTCGCGGGCGCGGGCCTTGCGCGCGGCTATCTCGGCCGTCCGGCGCTGACTGCCGAGCGGTTCGTGCCCGATCCGTTCGTGCCAGGCGCCCGCATGTACCGCACCGGCGACCTCGCACGCCGGCGCGCGGACGGCGCGCTCGACTACCTCGGCCGCGTCGACACGCAGGTGAAGCTGCGCGGCCAGCGGATCGAGCCGGGCGAGATCGAGGCGCTGCTGCGCGCGGCGCCGGGCGTCAACGATGCGGTCGTGGTCGTGCGCGACGCGCAACTGATCGGCTATGTCGCGCGCGGCGACGCGGGCCCGCTCGACCGTGCAGCGCTGCTCGGTGCGTTGCGCGCGCAACTGCCGGCGTACATGGTGCCGTCGCAGTTGATCGAGCTCGATGCATTGCCGGTCACGCCGAACGGCAAATGCGACCGCCATGCGCTGCCCGCGCCGGTGCGCGAAGCGACCGAAGCCGTCGAACTCGCGACCGATACCGAGCGCGCGCTCGCCGACATCTGGCAGCGCGTGCTGCATGTGGACGCGATCGGCCGCGACGGCGATTTCTTCCTGCTCGGCGGCCACTCGCTGCTCGCGACGCAGGCCCACGCGCAGGCGAACCTGCACTGGGGGCTCGCGCTGCCGCTGCGCACGCTGTTCGACACGCGCACGCTGGCGCGCTGCGCGGAAGCGATCGACGTGGCCTGCGCGGCACGCGGCGCGACCGATGCGGCGAGCGCGATCGACGCGCTGCTCGGCGAACTGGAAACCCAATAAGGACGACGGATGACGAAGGTTCAACCCGACTGGCTCGCGCTCGCGACGCGTTTCGCGCAACTGCCCGACGCGCAGCGTGCGGTCTTCATCGACAAGCTCGGCGCGGCCGGCATCGACTTCCGCGTGCTGCCGATCCCGCCGCGCACGCCGCGCAGCGATCGCGTGCCGGCATCGTTCGCGCAGACGCGGCTGTGGCTGCACGCGCGGCTGATCGATGCGCCGGACGCGTACCACATCACCGAGCGCCTCGCGCTGACGGGGCCACTCGACGTACATGCGCTGCGTCTTGCATGCGACGCGTTGATTGCGCGCCATGAGGCGCTGCGCACGACCTTCGACGAAGCGCAGGACGGCGTCGCGCAGACGATCCACGCACCGCTGCGCTGCCCGTGGCGCGAAACCGATCTCGAAGCGTTGCCGGACGCGCAGCGCGCGGCACGCGCGGAAGCCGTCGCGACGGCCGACGAAGGCGAGCCGTTCGATCTCGGCACGGCGCCGCTCGTGCGCGCGCATCTGGTGCGCTTCGACGCGACGCATCACTGGCTCGCGCTGACCGTCCATCACATCGTGTCGGACGGCTGGTCGTCGGGCGTGATGCTGTTCGAGCTTGCGGCGTTCTATCGCGCGTATGCGTCGGGCGAACCGGTGACGCTCGCGCCGCTGCCGATTCAGTACGCCGACTACGCGCTGTGGCAGCGCCGCTGGCTCGATGCCGGCGAGCGCGACCGTCAGCTCGCGTTCTGGCGCGAACGGCTCGATCCGCAGCGCGGCGTGCTGACGCTGCCCGGCGCGACCGCACGGCCGGCCCGTCGCAGTGCGCGCGGCGCGCGCCATGTGTTTTCGCTCGACGCGCGCGTCGCTGCGCAGTTGCGCGCGTTCGCGGCCGCGTCCGGCGCGACGCCGTTCGCGGTGCTGCTCGCCGCGCTCGATGCGTTGCTGGCGCGCGCGACCGGCGACGCGCGGATCTGCGTCGGCGTGCCGGCCGCGAACCGCGAGCGCGCGGAAGTCGCCGGCCTGATCGGCTTCTTCGTCAATACGCTCGCGATCGACGTCGACGTGCCCGCGCACGGCGATTTCTCGTCGCTGGTCGCGCGTACGCAGCGTGCGCTCGTCGATGCGCAGATGCACCAGGACGTGCCGTTCGAGCAGGTGGTCGACGCGCTCGGCGTGCCGCGCAGCGCGAGCCACCATCCGCTGTTCCAGGTGATGGCCGCGTATGGCGAACGCCGCGCGCTGCCGCCGCTCGGCGCGGCGTCGGCCGCGCTGCTGCCGTCGGGCACGCCGTCCGCGAAATTCGACCTGACGCTGTCCGTCGAAGCGACGCCGGACGGCACGTTCGACGCCGCCTTCATCTACGCGCTCGACCTGTTCGACGCGGATGCGATCGCACGGCTGGCCGCGCGCTTCGTCACGCTGCTGACCGATGCGCTCGCGCGCCCGGATCTGCCGATCGGCGATCTCGACTGGCTGCCTGCCGACGAACGCGCGCAGCTCTTCGCGTGGAACGCGCCGGCCGGCGCGACCGCCGCCGAGCCGTTCGTACCGGTGCATGCACGCATCGCCGCCCATGCGCACGCGCGGCCCGACGCACGCGGTGTCGCCGATATCGATCGCGCGTTGACGCGCGGCGAGGTCGATGCCCGTGCCGCACGTTTGGCGCGCCATCTGGTGGCGGCCGGCGTGCGGCCCGAGATGCGCGTCGGCGTCGCGCTGCAGCGCTCGGTCGACCTGCTCGTCGCGCTGATCGCGGTGCTGAAGTCGGGCGCCGCGTTCGTGCCGCTCGATCCGGCTCATCCGCGCGAACGGCTCGCGCAGATCGTCGGCGATGCGGCCATTGCGCACGTGCTGACCGACGCCGCGAGCGCCGCGTCGCTGCCCGACTTGCCTGAATTGCGCATCTGGCGCGCGGACGAAATCGCCGCGCTCGACGAAGCCGCGCACGTCGCGCTGCCGGACGTGCTGCCCGGTCATGCGGCGTATGCGATCTACACGTCGGGTTCGACCGGCAAGCCGAAGGGCGTGATCGTCGACCACGCGTCGTTCGCGCTGCATTGCGCGGCGATCGCCGAGCGCTACGGCGCGGGCGAGCACGACGTGTTCCTGCTGTTCCAGTCGGTCAATTTCGACGGCGCGCACGAAGGCTGGTTTTCGCAATACATGTCGGGCGCCGCCGTGTCGGTGACGGCCGACGTGCTGTGGCCGCCCGCGCAGACCTGCGCGATGATGATCCGCGACGGCGTGACGATGACCTACGTGCCGCCCGGCTGCGCGGCCCAGCTCGCCGAATGGGCGCTCGCGCACGGCGCGCCGCCGACGCTGCGTTCGCTGACCGTCGGCGGCGAGGCGACGTCGCGCGAGGCGTTCGCGATGCTGCGCCGCGCGCTGCCGAACGTGCGCGTGGTCAACGGCTACGGCCCGACCGAAACGGTCATCACGCCGACGCTGTGGATGTTCCGTCCCGGCGACGATCTCGCGAAGCTCGGCGACGCCGCGTATCTGCCGATCGGTACGCTGGTCGGCGCGCGCACCGCGCACGTGCTCGATGCGCGGCTGCATCCGCTGCCGGTCGGCGTGATCGGCGAACTGTATCTGGGCGGCGAGGGCATCGGCGTCGCACGCGGCTACCTCGACCGGCCGGCGCTGACGGCCGAGCGTTTCGTGCCCGATCCGTACGGTGTGCCGGGCGCGCGGCTGTACCGGACCGGCGACCTCGTGCGGCGCCGCGCGGACGGCGTGTTCGATTTCATCGGCCGCGTCGATCATCAGGTGAAGCTGCGCGGCCTGCGCATCGAACTCGGCGAAATCGAAGCGCAGCTCGCCGCGCACGACGCGGTGCGCGAAGCCTGCGCGGTCGTGCACGGACAGGGCGCGCTCGCGCAACTCGTCGCGTATGTCGAGTTGACCGCCGAAGCGCAGGCGGCCGCGCAGCCGGTCGAAGCCGCGACGCTCGATGCGCACCTGCGCCGCACGCTGCCCGACTACATGGTGCCCGCGCAACTGATCGTGCTCGACGCGTTGCCGCGCAACGCGAACAGCAAGGTCGACCGCGCGCGGTTGCCGGCGCCGGTGCGGGTCGAACGTGCGTACGAGGCACCGCACGACGGCGACGAAGCCGCGCTCGCGGCGATCTGGTGCGACGTGCTGAACCTCGAACGCGTGGGCCGCGGCGATCACTTCTTCGACCTCGGCGGCCATTCGCTTGCAGCCGTGCGCGTCGCGACGCGCGTGGCCGAGCGGCTCGGCCGCGACGTGCCGGTGCGTGCGTTGTTCGAGGCGCCCGTGCTCGCGCAATACGCGCGGCAGGTGGCCGATGCGCCGCGCGCCGCGCATACCGGCGCCACGGCGCCGGGCGTCGCCATGGCCAAACCGGACGCGCACGGCGTGTGGCCGCTGTCGCCCGCGCAGCTCGGCCTGTGGTTCCTGTGGCGCGCGCAGCCGGACAGCGCCGCATACAACATTCCGGTCGCGCTGCGCGTGCGCGGCCCGCTCGACGTCGATGCGCTGCGCGCCGCGTTCGCGGATGCCGCCGCCGGGCATCCGGCGCTGCGCGCGCGGCTCGTCGTCCGCGACGGCGCGCTGCCGGGCCAGCGGATCGACGCAGACGTTGCCGTCGATCTGCCGGTGATCGACCTGTCGGCGCAAGCCGATGCGCTGGCTCGCGCGACCGCGCTGACCGACGCGGATGCGCTCGCCCCGTTCGACCTCGCGGCCGACGCGCCGCTGTGGCGCGCCCGCGTGTTGCGGCTCGGTGCGGACGATCACGTGCTGTCGGTGACGATCCACCACATCGTGTCGGACGGCGAATCGATCGAGCTGTGGCTCGACGCGGTGCGCGCCCGCTATGTCGCCCGCGTGCAGCGCAGCGCCGTGCCGGCCGGTGAAGCCGTCGAACCGGCCGCGCCACCGCTCGTGCTGCCCGCGCCGTGCCATCCGGCGCGCGTCGCGTACTGGCGCGATGCGCTCGCCGATCTGCCGTCGCGCATATTGCCGCAGCGCACCGATGCGCCGGCCGTGCCGCAATGGCGCGCGGCCCGCATCGCATTCGAATTCGATGCGCCACTGATTCGCGCCGCGCGCGACGCCGCGTCGGCCTCGCACGCGACGCTGCCGATGCTGCTGCACGCGGCGCTCAACACCGCGCTGTTCCGCGCGACGGGCGCGGCCGACCAGCCGGTCGGCGTGCTCGCGTCGACGCGCGAACTCACGGGCGACGCGGCCCGCGCCGCGCTGGGCCTGTTCATCAACTCGGTCGTCGTGCGCACGCGGATCGCCCCGTCCGCGCGCCGTGCGGACGTGCTCGCGCAAGTGCGCGACACGGCGCTTGCCGCCTATGCGCATGCCGACGTGCCGTTCGCCGACGTCGTGGCCGCGCTGCGTGCGCCGCGCGCCGCGCAGGCCAATCCGCTGTTCCAGGTGATGTTCAACTACCTGCGCCCGACCGGCGCCGCCGCACGCGACTGGGCCGGTCTGTCGCTGGCCGGATTCGACGACGTGCGCCATCGCGTCGTGTTCACGCTGGAGCTGGACGTCGTCGAGCATCCGGATGGCCGCGTGAGCGCCGCGTTCTCGTATGCGGACGAACTGCTCGCGCGCGATTTCGTCGAGACGCTCGTCGATCTGTATCACGACGAAGTCGCGCGGTTCGCCGGCGCGTCGGAGGCGGCGCTCGGCGCACCTGATAAGCACGCAGCCGCGCACGCTGCGTCCGGCGCACGCGCCGGCGCCGCGACCCAGCCCCATGCAATGTCGTCCCATGCGGCCGCCGCGCTCGCCGCGCTGTGGTCGGACACGTTCGCGACGGCCGCACCCGAGGCCGATGCAGACCTGTTCGAAGCCGGCGCGACGTCGTTCGACGTCGTGCGCTTCGTCGACGTGGCCGGTCGTGCCGGTCATGCGCTGACGGTCGCCGACGTGTTCGCGGCGCCGACGCTCGCGGCGCTCGGCGCGCGGCTCGATGCGCAAGCGGAAACGGGACAGGAGGCGCGCCATGCTGGCTGAAGTGCGCCCGGACGGATTCACGATGCTCGATACCTACCGCCTCGCGTTCGCGGACGGCCTGTTCGCCGCGCGCGACGGCGCGGAGATCCGCGTCGCGCAGGGCGACGGTATCGGCGCGCAGTTGCTGCGCGCGCAGCTCGGCGACGACGGCGCGCTGCGCCTCGTCGCCTATAACCATCGCGCGGCGCCGGCCGATCAGCGGCGGGCGCTGCTGGCCGCACTCGCCGCGGCGTTCTCGGACAGCGCGCGCCACGCGGCGATTCGGCTCGACCCGGCCGCATGGCCGGCGGTCGCGCTCGACGCGCTGCGCGCGAGCGGCGTGCTGGCCGACGGCGGCCGCTGCCTGCGCGACGGCTGGGCGCAGCAGGCCGACCTGTGGCGCGTCGGCGCGGCGCTGCCGTGCGCGACGCTGCCGACGATCACCGACGGCCGGCGTCATCCGCGCCGTCCGCCCGCACCGCGCGGCGACGTCTATGCGCGCGACCTGCCGGCGCTCGGCGTGCGCTTCACGCTGCGCGGCTGGCAGCCGGCGGAAGACACCGAGCGGCTCGCGCGCTGGTTCGACGAGCCGCGTGTGCGCGACGGCTGGCCCGGCGCACAGCCCGCGCCACGCGGCGCGGAAGGCGCGCAGGAAACCGATCCGCACGTGACGCGGCTGGTCGGCTGTTTCGACGACGAGCCGTTCGCGTATTTCGAAGCGTTCTGGCTGAAGGAGGACGCGCTCGCGCCGCACGTCGCGGCGCGCGACTACGACCGCGGGCTGCGGATGCTGGTCGGCGAGCCGCGCTGGCGCGGTGCGCACCGCGTGGCCGGCTGGCTGCCGTCCGTCGTGCATTACCTGTTTCTCGACGACCTGCGTACCGAAGCGGTCGGCTGTGCCGTTCCGGCCGGCCACACGCGGGTTGCCGACCATCTCGCGCGGCATGGCTTCGCGCGGCAGCGCCGTCTCGCGCTGGCCGACGCGCAGCCGCTGTGGATGCGCACGCTGCGCGAGACGTTCTTCTCCGGCCGTCACGTCTGACGGGCCGGATTCACCGATAAAGGGAGCTGAGACATGCAGAGAGAAACCGTATTCGACCTGATCGGCGTCGGCTTCGGGCCGTCGAATCTGGCGCTGGCCGTGCGCCTCGCGGAGCGCGGCGGCGCGCACACGCTCGCCCATTGCTTCATCGAGCGCCAGCCGGAGTTCGGCTGGCATCGCGGGATGCTGCTCGACGACTGCCGGATGCAGATCTCGTTTCTGAAGGATCTCGTGACGATGCGCGATCCGAAAAGCCGCTACACGTTCATCAACTACCTGTTCGAACGCGGCCGGCTGAACGAATTCATCAACCTGAAGAACTTCTATCCGACCCGTGTCGAATTCCACGACTACCTGAGCTGGGTGGCCGACGCGTTCGACGATCGCGTCCATTACAGCGAGACCGTGCTCGGGATCGAACCCGTGCGCGGCGACGGCGCGAAGATCGACGCGCTGCGCGTGCTGTCGCGCGACGCGGCCGGCCACGAGCGCCAGCGCGTCACGCGCGCGCTGTCGGTGGGCGTCGGCGGCACGCCGGCGATTCCCGATGCGTTCGCCGCGCTCGGCCGCGACCGCGTGATCCATTCGTCGACGTATTTGGCCGACATCGACCGGCTCGTCGCGTCGCCCGACGGCGAGCGCCGCCGCGTCGCGGTGATCGGCGCGGGGCAAAGCGCGGCCGAGGTGTTCATCGACCTCGCGCGCCGCTTCCCGCACGTCGACGCGAGCCTCGTGATGCGCGCGGGCGCGCTGAAGCCGGCCGACGACAGCCCGTTCGTCAACGAAATCTTCAGCCCCGAATTCACCGACGTCGTCTATGCGCAGCCGCACGACGCGCGCCGCGCGCTGCTCGAGCGCTATCGCGACACGAACTACGCGGTGGTCGACCGGCCGCTGATCGAGCAGATCTACGAAATGCTCTATCTGCAGCGCATCGACGGCACGCCGCGTCATGCGCTGCTCGCGAACAGCGCGATCGAGGCCGCGGTGCGCACCGCCGACGGCCGCATCGAGCTGACGCTGCGCGACCGGATGAGCGGCGCCACGCGCGTCGAGCGTTTCGACGCACTCGTGCTCGCGACCGGCTACCGCCGCGACACGCATTCGGCGCTGCTCGAAGGGCTCGCACCGCACCTGGGCGATGCGCTCACGCGCGGCGACGTCACGCGCGACTACCTGCTCGCGACGCCCGAGCACTTCGCGCCGCGCATCTACCTGCAAGGCTGCTGCGAAGACAGCCACGGCCTGTCCGACACGCTGCTGTCGGTACTGGCGCGCCGCGCCGACGAGATCTGCGCGTCGCTCGAGGACGGGATCGCACCCGCGCACGACGAAGGCGCGGCGCGGGCCACGCACGAAAAACGACCGAACAACGGGGTGAGCGCGGGCCGGATGGCTTTCGCTCTTTGACAAAGGCGCGGTCGGAGACCGCATGAAAAAAGTGGAGCAGAAGAAGATGGAGTGGGCAACAGGCACGCGTTTGCGTGCGATCGCAGCCGCGGCAAGCGTCGCGTTCGGTACGGCGGCGGCAGGGCACGCGTACGCGCAGACGGCGCCGGCCGTGAACGCGGGCGCCGCGGCGTCGGCCAGCAGTGCGCAAAGCGGCGCGACGACGTCAACGTCGAGCACCGCGCAGAACGGCACGCTGCCGGCGATCACCGTCAACGCGGCCTCGGCCGGCGACGGCACGGTCGGACTCGTCGCGAAGCGCAGCACGACCGGCACCAAGACCGACACGCCGCTCAACGAGATCCCGCAGACGATCAACGTCGTCACCGCGCAGCAGATCGAGATGACCGGCGCCACCGACGTGAACGCGGCGCTGCGCTACGTGCCGGGCTTCTCGTCGTACGGGTCGGACAACCGCTCCGACTGGTACGCTGCGCTGCGCGGCTTCACGCCGACCGCCTACGTGAACGGACTGCAGGTGCCGAACACGATCAACCTCGCGAGCTGGCGCGTCGACCCGTACATGATCGACAGCATCAGCGTGCTGCGCGGGCCGACCTCGGTGCTGTACGGCGCGGGCGATCCGGGCGCGATCATCGACGTGCACACCAAGCTCGCCGACGGCGAGCGCGTGCGCGAAGCCGGCGTGCAGATCGGCAACTACGCGCGCAAGCAGTTCATGATCGACGTCGGCGACAAGCTCGATCCGGACGGCAAGTATGCGTACCGCTTCGTCGGCGTCGCGCGCGACGGCAACGCCATGACGGGCCCGAACAACGACCAGCGCGTCGCGCTCGCGCCGTCGTTCCGCTGGCGCCCGGACGCGGATACGTCGCTGACGCTGTCCGCGACCTACCTGCAGGACTGGGGCGACATCTCGTCGAACTTCCTGCCCGCGCAGGGCACGGTGCTGCCGAACCCGAACGGCCAGATCAACAAGGACATCTACGAAGGCGACGGCAGCTTCAACTACTACCGCAAGAAGCAGTGGTCGGTCGGCTACCAGTTCGAGCGCAACCTGACGCCGGCCTGGACGTTCCGCCAGAATACGCGGCTGATGCACCTGTCGCTCGACAACGGCTCGGTGTTCGGCAACGGCTTCGTCGACGGCAGCACGACCGACGTGTCGCGCTGGGCCGGCGTGTTCCAGATGAACTACAGTCGCTTCGACATCGACAACAACCTCGAGGGCCGCTTCGCGACGGGCCCGCTGCAGCACACGCTGCTGCTCGGCTTCCAGTACAACCGGCAGACCGCGACCGACAGCGAGTGGCTCGCCGCCGCGCCGCCGCTGAACATCTACAACCCGGTGTACCAGCCGGTCACGACGGCGGTGTTCACGCCCGACGCGACGTTCCGCACCAACACGTACACGACGCTGAACACGTTCGGCCTGTACGCGCAGGACCAGATCAAGTGGAACCGCTGGACGCTGACGCTCGGCGGCCGCGAGGACTGGGTCAACATGCGGCAGGACGACCGCGCGGCCGGCACGTCGACGAAGGCCGACGTGACGGCGTTCACGGGCCGCGTCGGCCTCACGTACCAGGGCGACTACGGGCTGTCGCCGTACGTCAGCTACGCGACGTCGTTCAATCCGCTGATCGGCGTGAACCTGGTCGGCGGCGGACTGCCGCAGCCCACGCGCGGCAAGCAGATCGAAGCCGGCCTGCGCTGGCAGCCGCCCGGCAAGAACCTGATGCTGAACGCGGCGATCTACCAGATCAACCAGACCAACGTGCTCACGTCGGCGCTGCCGAGCCAGGACCCGACCGGCACGAAGTCGGTGCAGACGGGCGAAGTGCGTTCGCGCGGGATCGAGTTGAGCGCGACCGGCAAGGTCACGCGCAACCTGTCGGTGATCGCGTCGTACGTCTATCAGGACGTGAAGAACGTGCAGGCCAACGACGTTTCGCTGAACAACTGGCCGGTCGACATTCCGCGTCCGCGCCAGATGGCGTCGCTGTGGACCGACTGGACCTGGTACACGGGGCCGCTCGCCGGCTTCGGCCTCGGCGGCGGCATTCGCTACCAGAGCGCGTCGGCCGGTGCGGCCGACAACTCGCTGACGGTATCGAGCGTCACGCTGTTCGACGCGGGCCTGCATTACGACATGCGCAACTGGCGCTTCGCGGTGAACGGGACGAACCTGTTCAACCGCCATTACATCAGCGGTTGCCAGTCGAACAACGTCTGCATCTTCGGGACCGACCGCACGGTGATCGCCACCGCGAAATACAACTGGTGACGTCGCGCGCCGCGGCTCGCCGGCCGGCCTTCGTAGCCGGGGCAGGCCGGCCGCGGCGCCTTCGTCCGCTTTTTTCCACGACGCCTCCATGCCGAAGAAAAATCTCGTCTACATCCAGTCGCTGCGCAACGGCGCGGCCGATCGCGCCGGCCAGCCGGTCGCTTATCGGGGCGGCACGCGCTACATGAAGGCGCCGCTCGAATTCCTCGTCGAGCGCCTGAACGATTCGCCGCTCGGCGAACGCTACACGCTCCAGGGCGTGATCGTCGACGACGACGAAGGCTCGCCGGCCGACCGCGCGAAAGTGGCCGATTACGGCTTCGCGCGCACGCCGGGCCGCCCGTGGATCCTGCCGGAAGGGCTGACGGTGCAGGGCCGGCCGGTCGACGAGCTGTTCTGTTCGATCCCGTCGACGTACCGGCGGCTGCCGCGCGACGCGCGCGAGCGCGTGGCCGGCAAACAGGCGTTCGAGCGGCGCCTGCTCGAGCGCCTGCTCGAACTCGACGCCGACGTCGTCGTGCTCGACGGGCTGCTCGTGATCCTCGACGAACTCGTGCGGCCGGGCGCGCGCTTTCACCGGCGCATCGCGAACATCCACCCGGGCATTACCGCCGACGATTCGCCGTACCAGCGGCGCGGCGCGTGGGCGACGCTCGACGCGCTGCACGGCGCGCGCGGCGAACGGGTCGACTGGGCCACCGGCGCGACGTCGTCCATCGAACCCGTGACGATGACGGGCGCGTCGTTCCACTACGTCGACAACGGTATCGATTCCGGCGAGGTGATCTGCGACGTGCTCGACACGCCGATCGCGCCGGACGACACGATTCTCGAACTGCGCTGGAACAACTTCCAGCGCAGCCTGTTTCCGGCGCTCGAGCGCGGGCTGCACGTGCTCGCCGATCGCCACGACGCGGGAGCATTGTGATGCAAGACACGCTGACGAAACCGGCCGGCGCCGCCGACGCCGTCGAAGGTGAAGTGGCCGCCGCGCTCGACGGCGCCGCGCACGGGCAGGCGGCGGCGGTCGTCGAGCATGCGCTCGACGCATGGCGGCCCGACGACGCGCCCGACGCGCTGCTCCCGACGTTAGTGGCGCTGTTCAACACCGACACGCGGCACGACGCGGCGACGATCACGGTGCCGCTCGGCGGCGCCGATGCGGCGGCCGTGGCCTCGTACGTCGCGCGTGCGGTGCGCGAAGGCGTGATCGACGGCGCGCAGGTCGCGGGCGACGCGCTGCGGCTCACCGTGTCGCGCACGACGTTCTGGCAGAACCCGCGGCCGTGGCTGAAGGCGCCTGCGTCGGGCGGGATGCCGCTGCGCTACGCGATCACGAACGGCCACCGGCATCCGGTGCGGCCGCCGTCGCCGGCCGGCGAGATCTATGCGCGCGCGATGCCGCAGGTCGGGATGACGTTCAGCCTGCGCACCGTCGACATCGACGCGCACGCGGACCTGTTCAGCGGCTGGATGAACCTCGACCGCGTCGCGCATTTCTGGGACCAGCGCGGCACGCGCGACGAGCATGCGGCGTATCTCGCCGAACGGCTGGCCGATCCGCACATGCACCCGATGATCGGCTATTTCGACGACACGCCGTTCGGCTATTTCGAGTTCTACTGGGCGAAGGAGGACCGCCTCGCGCCGTTCTACGACGCGCACGACTACGATCGCGGGCTGCACCTGCTGATCGGCGACTCGCGGTTCCAGAGCGCCGGCAAGCTGCATGCGTGGTGGAGCGGGGTGCTGCACTACATGTTCGTCGACGAACCGCGTACGCAGCGGCTCGTCGGCGAGCCGCGCGTCGATCACGTGCGGCATATCGCGTACATGCATCGGCTCGGGTTCTACACGCTGAAGGAATTCGATTTCCCGCACAAGCGCGCGGCGCTCACGGTGATCGAGCGCGATACGTTCTTTGACACTTTCCGGTTGCCGTGACGAGGCGGGCGCGCGGCGTCGGTGCGACGGCCTGCGTAGCCTGGCGATGCGCATGCATCGGCCGTCCGGTATATGGACCGCGCGGCCTGCGTCGTGAAGAATGGATCGCTCCTCTCATCGACGACAGGCCGGCAGCATGAATCAGACATCCGCGACAACGTGGGACGCAACCGCGAATGCGCGTCCCGACAAATTGACATATGCCAGCATATGTTTAGAATGGGCGCATCGTACTCCCATGGAGTGGCTCATGCGCACTGTTTCCATTTTCAAGAACGCCCGTAACCAGGCAATCCGCATCCCGAAGGACATGGAGTTCGAGGGTGTCACGGAACTCGAGATCCGCCGCGAAGGCGACACGCTGCTGTTGCGGCCGGTACGTCCCACGTGGCTGTCGTTCGCGAACGAACCGCTGGCCGATGCCGATTTCCTGGCCGAACGCCCGGCCGTCATCGAGTCCGGTCGCTTCGACCTGTCCGGCGATGCCGACGCGCCGTCGGAGTCCAACCGGTGACCACGCTCTACATGCTCGATACGAATATCTGTTCGTTCATCATGCGCGAGCGGCCGCCCGTGGTGCTGTCGCGGTTGCAGTCGTGCGTCAACGCACAGCACCGGATCGTCGTGTCGGCCGTGACCTACGCCGAGATGCGCTTTGGCGCGGTGGGCAAGAAAGCGTCGCCGAAGCATGCGGAACTCGTGACGGCCTTCGTTTCGCGGTTGGATGGCGTGCTGTCGTGGGATTCGGCGGCAGTCGACGCCACCGCCGCGATTCGGGCGGATCTCGCCCTACGCGGCACGCCGATCGGCGCGAACGATGCGTCGATCGCCGGACATGCGATCGCGGCCGGCGCGGTGCTGGTCACGAACAACGGCCGCGAATTCAGTCGTGTCGCGGGGTTGCCCGTCGAAGACTGGGTGGCTTGACCCCGACGCGCGGCAGCGTCGTCCTCTTGCCGCGCTGCGTCACGTCACACGCGGCGGGCGGGTGGGCCGGCAAGAAAGGCGTCACGGAACGCGTCGAGATACCGGTCCGCGTCGTCGTCGAACTCACCCGGCAACAGCGCGAACGCACGTGCCAGCAGGTCCTGCCCGAGCATCGCGTACATCGTTTCGTCGGCTAGCAGCGCGTGAATGGCGTCGCGCGTATGCGGCAACGCAATCCGTTTCGCATCGCGCGCCAGCAACGCCGCCGCCGCCAGCTCCGGCTGGAAACCATGTCGTTCCACCAGATCGGGCGCGACGTCCCAGATGCGCTCGCGATTACCCGCGTCGTGAAAATGCGTGAGCAGGAACAGCAGGTCGTACGCGTCGCTGTTCTGGCGCGCGCGCCGGTCCTTCCACGCAAGCAGCTTCAGCAGCACGAGCGCCGGCAGGCTGGCCACCGGCACCACGACGCCCGCGCCGACCGACACGGGCAGTGCCGTATCGACCGCCTCCTGGAAACCCAGCACGTTCAGCACGAACTCGCCGCCGGGCGGCCACGCGATTTCCCCGGGCGGCGTTTCGAGCGGCCCGAACGGCACGAGATCGAGTTCGGTGCGAAAACCCGGCGTGCCGCTGTCGAACAGCAGCTTCTGCTGATGCTTCGGCGCGTGCGCGAATTGTCCGGTCGCGACGAGCGCATCGACGAGCTGCGCGTGAAACGGCCAGCTCACCGCGCATACGGCAACGTCGACATCCCGCGTCGCACGCACCGGACGGATGCCGTGCACGTGCCACATCAGAATGTCGCGCGCGGTCGCACCGGCCACGACGAAGGCCGCGTCGAGATGCGCGCAGGCCGCGCCGACCGCTTGCAGCAGCGCGACCGCCGCCGGCTCGAGCGGCCGGCTCGCATCGATTTCAAGCGGGCGGGTGGGCGAGGTATCGGTCATGGAGCTGCGCGGCGGCGGCAAGGTTGCGGCTGTCTCCGGACGAGACGAGATCCGCATAGATCAGAAGCGGCGGCACGAGCGGCACATCCTGCTCGCGCCAGTCGAGCGCCGGCGAGCGCGGCCAGAACGCTTCGAGGATTTCGACGTCGCCACGTTCGTCCGGACGCATGCGGCCTTGCAGCAGCAGGCGGTTCGGCACGGCGCCGTGCGTATAGACGGTGATCGTGGCCGGCTTCAGATCGTGAGTCAGCAGATCGGCCGCGGGTTCGCCGCCGAGTTGCGCATCGAAGGACGCGAAATCGAAGTCGCGCCACCAGTCTGGCGAGATCGCGGCAAACCGCCGGGCCGGCAACTTCGCGCGCAGGCGGCTCGGGTAGAGCGCGACCCACTCCTGTACGAAGCGCGGCCAGTCGGGAATCAGGCGCTCGCCGTTGCGCCGTTGCGCGACGAGGCCGCGCGCGATCAGATCGTCCATCGCAAGGTTGACCGTGCCGAGCGCGACGCCCGACGCGGCGGCAATCCCCCGATACGGCTGCGCGACGAGGCCCGACTGCGTCGCGAGTGCGAACATCACGGCGAGCCCCTTCGGCGTGGTCGCGCGTGACGCCTGACGGCGCGGCGTGCGGGCAGGTTTCGGCCGACCGGCGATCATCACGGTGGCCTCCGGCTGGATCAGGCTCGCATTGCCGGCGGTATCGAGAAACGGGATGTCGTGCTCGATCAGGCGGGCGGCCAGTTCGGCGGAAAAATAAGGCGCGACCAGCATCAGCGGCCGCTCGCCCGGCGCCGGCGTGCCGCCGCGGCGACGCAGCGCCGCGAGCGCGCCCTGCAGCGAGTCGACGCCGATGCTCACGGCCGCCGGCATCTCGATAGTCTGCCCGGCGATGTCGAAGCGGATCATTGCGTCGGCGCGCGCCCGGTACGTCGCCGGCACGCGCACGGGCCGCGCAGCGAAGCGCCGGGTCGCGCGCGCGAACGCGGCACAGGCCTCATCGAGCACGTGCTGTTCCAATATCGGAAGAGGAGCGTTTGCGGGCATCACGGAGGATCGCTTGTTCACTGTTTTGTCAGCGTACACAAAAAATGTACATTCGTCAAAAAATGAACAAACGTTCCCAACCATTTGATGTAAATGGATTATTCCAGATTGCTGAGCGACACCCAACGATCCCCTCCGCATGAAAATTCGAACCTGAACACACAGTGTCGTGCGTGCCGATCGCCAGCGGCAGTCGTCCAGACGGCATAGCGCTCGCGAGGGCCACGCTTCGTCCCCTGCGTGCGCGATCCGACCAGCAATCAGTGGTTGCCGCCACGACGACTTTCTGTCTGTCCGGTTGCTGCTCAACGCACTATCCTTGCCTGCACATTCCCCACTGCACAACAGGAGACGACACCGTGACGCACAGCGTGATCCCCGCAGGCCTCGCCGACGAAATGATCGAGATCCGGCACCGCATCCATGCGCATCCCGAACTGGGTTTCGAGGAATTCGCGACGAGCGAGCTCGTCGCCGAGCAGCTGCAGTCGTGGGGCTACGCCGTGCATCGCGGGCTCGGCGGCACCGGCGTCGTCGCGCAGTTGAAAGTGGGCGACGGCGCGCAGCGCCTCGGCCTGCGCGCCGACATGGACGCGCTGCCGATCCACGAAGCGACGGGCCTGCCGTACCAGAGCACGGTCCCCGGCAAGATGCACGCGTGCGGCCACGACGGGCACACGGCGATGTTGCTCGCGGCCGCGAAGCATCTCGCGCGCGAACGCCGCTTCTCGGGCACGCTGAACCTGATTTTCCAGCCGGCCGAGGAAGGGCTCGGCGGTGCGAAGAAGATGCTCGACGAAGGGCTGTTCGAGCAATTTCCGTGTGACGCGATCTTCGCGATGCACAACATGCCGGGCTTCCCGACCGGCAAGTTCGGTTTCCTGCCGGGGCCGTTCATGGCGTCGTCGGATACCGTCGTCATCGACGTGCAGGGCCGCGGCGGCCACGGCGCGGTGCCGCACCGGGCGATCGATCCGGTGGTCGTGTGCGCGCAGATCGTGCTGGCGTTGCAGACGATCGTGTCGCGCAACGTGTCGCCGCTCGACATGGCGATCATCACGGTCGGCGCGATCCACGCGGGCGACGCGCCGAACGTGATTCCCGATCGCGCGCAGATGCGCCTGTCGGTGCGCGCGCTGAAGCCCGACGTGCGCAACCTGCTCGAAACGCGCATCAAGGAGGTCGTCCATGCGCAGGCGGCCGTGTTCGGCGCGACCGCGACGATCGACCACCAGCGCCGCTATCCGGTGCTCGTGAACGATGCGGAGATGACGGCGTTCGCGCGCGGCGTCGCACGCGAATGGGGCGGCGAAGCCAATCTGATCGACGGGATGGTGCCGCTCACCGGCAGCGAGGATTTCGCGTTCCTGCTCGAGAAACGGCCGGGCTGCTATCTGATCATCGGCAACGGCGACGGGGAGGGCGGCTGCATGGTGCATAACCCCGGCTACGACTTCAACGATGCGGTGCTGCCGACTGGCGCGTCGTACTGGGTGAAGTTGGCCGAGGCGTTTCTGGTGTGATGGAGGATGCGGCGCGAGGTTGGGGCCGGGCATTCACAATCCGCTCCCAGTCATGACAGACGGCATGTACCTGGCCTTGGTATATGCCCATCGTGCTCAAACGAAGTGAATCATGTCGAGAAAAGCGCCTGTTCCTCCAGACGATCACGTTGTCGAGTACGTCGACGCCGGCGGGCTGACGGAGCGATGTTCCGATAGCGACACCATGCGAGCGAGATGGCGGCCGCCCGAATCATGCAACGCACAGGTGCGTGCGTTGCATGACGCGCTGGACGCCGGGGAGGCCTCCGGTCATCCCAAGACGTTCGACGGAGAAACCTTCCTGGCTCGCATGCGGGCGCAACGCGTTGCGGTCAAGGCCGGTCACGCCTGGTCACACGCTTCCTGTCCCGAATCCTGAAGAGCGTTGGCGTCGTACCGCCGAAGGCCGGCCGATCATGTCTCGAATGCTTCCCCACCGAACAGCGCCACGACCGCATCCGGATTCGACGGCCAGTACATGTGCATGTACGTCGCGACGATCGCACCCGCGCGATAAACGGCTTCGCCGCTGCCAGCCTCGCCATCGGGCCGGGCCGCGGTCGCGACCGGCGCCAGCGCCGTATCCAGTCGCGAATAATGAAACGTATGGCCGCGCATCGGCCCGGTGCGCGTATCGAGCTGCTGCATGCCGAGCGCCGCGAACCGGCGCTGCATCGTCGCATGCCCCGGCAGCAGGCCGAGCATCGGCGTCGTCGAGCCGTCCACGTCGGTCAGCGATTCGCACAGGTACACCATCCCCCCGCATTCCGCGACGATCGGCCGGCCGGCTGCCGCATGCGCGCGAATCGTCCGTGCGGTCAGCGCATTCCCGGCAAGCGTCGCCGCGTGCAGTTCCGGATAGCCGCCGGGCAAAAACAATGCATCGCAATCGTCGGGCACGGGTTCGTCGGCGAGCGGCGAGAAGAACCGCGGCTCGGCACCGAGCGTATCCAGCAACGCGAGATTGGCCGGATAGATGAACGAAAACGCCGCATCGCGCGCCACCGCGATCCGCTTGCCGGCCAGCGCGCGCGGCAGCGGCGCGGCCACGTCCGGTTCCGCGAACGTGACGGCAGCCGGCAACTCGACAAGCGCGGTTTGCGCGAGCACATCGGCCGCGCGCTCGAGCCGTGCATCGAGATCGTCGATATCGGCCGGCTGATGCAGCCCGAGATGCCGCTCCGGCAACGCGATGCCTGCATCGGCCGGCACGTGCCCGAGCCAGCGCAGGTCGTCGGGCAACGCCTGTTGCAGCAATTCCGCGTGCCGTGCCGAGCCGACGCGGTTCGCCAGCACGCCGTGAAACGGCACCTCGGGCCGGAACCGCGCGAGCCCGAACGCGATCGCCGCGAACGTCTGCGCCATCGCCTTCGCCGAAATCACCGCGACGACCGGCACGCCGAACGCGGCCGCGAGATCGGCGCTGCTCGGCGTGCCGTCGAATAGCCCCATCACGCCTTCGATCAGGATCAGGTCCGCGTCGTGCGCGGCGTCGGCGAGCAGCGCGCGGCAACCGGCCTCGCCGACCATCCCGAGATCGAGCGCATGCACGGGTGCGCCGCACGCGCGTTCGAGCAGCATCGGATCGAGAAAATCCGGCCCGGTCTTGAACACGCGCACGCGACGGCCGAGCCGGCGGTGCAGCCGCGCGAGGCCGGCCGTCACCGACGTCTTGCCCTGTCCGGACGCGGGCGCGCTGACGAACAGCGCGGGGCAGGCCGGCATGCTCAGAACTCCACGCCGCGCTGCGCCTTCACGCCTTGCTCCTTGTACGGATGCTTGACGAGCCGCATTTCGGTGACGAGATCGGCCGCATCGATCAGCGCATCGGGCGCGTGCCGCCCGGTGACGACGACGTGCACCGACTCCGGTCGAGCCGTGAGCGTCGCGAGCACTTCGTCGAGCGGCAGGTATTCGTACTTCAGCACGGTGTTCAGCTCGTCGAGGATCACCATCCGGTAATCGCCGCTTTCGATCATCCGGCGCGCCTCGTCCCAGCCCTTGCGCGCGGTCGCGATGTCGGCGTCGCGGTTTTGCGTGTTCCACGTATAGCCGTCGCCCATCGTCACGAAATCGCACTCCGCGACCGCGCCGAGGAAGTCGCGCTCGGACGTATGCAGCGCGCCCTTGATGAACTGCACGACACCGAGCCGCATCCCGTGGCCGAGCACGCGCACGGCCATCCCGAACGCGGCCGTGCTCTTGCCCTTGCCGTTGCCGGTGTGGACGATCAGCAGGCCCTTTTCCTGGGTGGCGGCGGCCTGTTTCTTTTCATGGCCGGCGCGGCGGCGTTCGGCCATCCGCTGATGGGATTCGGAATCGGTCTTCATCGGGAGTCGTCCTGTCGAAAGCGAAACAATGGGTTCAAAGCGGGCCGGCGAGCGCGACCGTCACGCCGTCCCGGATGGATTTGGGGCCGAGCAGCCGGCCGTGCGGCGCGGCGAGCTGCGCGCACGGCTCGGCTACGCCCGCGATGCCGAAGCGGGCGAGCGCGGCGCCGGACGGACCGCTCGTGGCCAGTTCCGGGCGGCTCGCGAGTTGCGCCGCGTCGAACGCGACGAGCGGCCAGCCGCGGCGCGCGCACAGCGTGCGCAGCGCACGGGCGCGCGCCTTGTCGGCGAGCGTCGCGACGAGCGCCGGTTCGGCGGTCGGGTAGCACGCGAGCGCGGCGCGGATCGCGGCATCGAGTTGCGCGGCCGTGACGCCCGCGCGGAAACCGACACCGAGCGCGACGCGCATCATGCGTGGCCGCCGAGCGCCGCACGCACCGCCGGATCGTCGGCGAGCGCCGCGACGCGGCCGATCACGACGATCGCCGGCGAGCCGATACCGGTTTCCGCGATGCGATCGACGAGCGTATCGAGTGTCGCGACGACGTGGCGCTGTTCGGGGCGCGTCGCGTTCTCGATCGCCGCGCACGGCGTGTCGGCGGGCAGCCCGCCGTCGCGCAACGCCGCGGCAATCGCGTCGAGCCGGCGGATGCCCATGTAGACCACGATCGTCATGCGGGTGGCCGCGAGTGCGCGCCAGTCGGGCTCGTCGGCCCCCGCGCCGTGGCCCGTGACGAAGATCACGCCTTGCGCGTCGCCGCGGTGCGTGACCGGGATGCCGAGCGCGGCCGGCGCGGCGATGCCCGCGGTGATCCCGTTGACGACTTCCACCGGACAACCCGCCGCACCGAGCGCGATCAGCTCCTCGCCGCCGCGGCCGAACACGAACGGATCGCCGCCCTTGAGCCGCGCGACGCTGCGGCCCGCGCGCAGGTGCGCGAGCATCGCGGCCACGATCGCCGCCTGCGGCGTCGACGCATGGCCGCCACGCTTGCCGACGTGCTCGATCAGCGCATCGGCGCGCGCATGGCGCAGCACCTCGGGGTTCACGAGATCGTCGACGAGCAGCACGTCGGCCGCGCCGATCGCGCGCACGGCCCGGAGCGTCAGCAGGTCGGCGTCGCCGGGGCCGGCGCCGATCAGCCACGCGCGGCTCATCGCGCGCGGCACGGCGCGCACCGTGTCGAAACAGTGGAACAGGGAAGGCGGGCGGCGCATCGGCGGCCGGCGGGCAGGCAGTGCATGTCGGATCGGGCGAAACCCGCGCGAACGCGGGTGGAATGCGCACCCCATCCGTTCCCCGCGGATCGGGCGTTCGGCGAGCATCGCGCTCGCCCCTTGCGTCGGCCGGTATCCGGGCTGGCCGCTTGCCAGGCCGCAGCCTTCCCGCCCGTCGAAGGGCAGTGGCATCGCGGGCGGCCTGGGCGCACGCGCGGGAAAGCGCGTTGCGCGGGCGGCGTACCGTTGCGGGGACAGCACAGGCCGGGCGGATGTCCGCCTCCTGTTTCCCGTTTAACTGCATGCGCGGAATGCGCATGCGAGCACCGAACGCGGCGCATACGATAGCACAGCGTGCGTCGGGCGCGAGGCCGGCGAACCGCGCCCGCATCCGTCCGGGACTCAATCCGGGGAAGAGGCATTGCGTACCCGCAATATTGGTGTGCAATCATCTGGTCGACATCGTAAGCAAGGCGCCGGCTTCGGGCTGCCAGTCGCACGAAGCTGACGAGACCCATACCAAAATCGGCTCGCTCTGCCGGACCTGCAGGGCGATGGCCACTACATCGCGAAGTGCCGCGCCTATGGCGAACGTACGCAGATGGACAACCTCCAGTGGGGCCGGTTATGCACTCGCGATCGGCATGCTGGTCGTTTCGGCAGGACTGGCGCTGAAAGCCTGGCCGCTTGTTACGAAGACCGTGCTGGCGCAATCGGTTGCGGGGCTGGGGGCGCAAGTCGTGCAGCAGATCGACCTTGTGTTCGATTCGGCGGCCAGGACGCTTGCCGACGTGGATGCTTCCCCGTACGCGGACTGCTCGCCGCGAGACTTGCGCCTGTTGCGATCGGCTTCCGTGCAGTCGAAGTACGTCAAGGACGTCGGACGCCTGTCGGGCACCGATCTGCTTTGCACGACGATGCTGGGCATGCTGCCCAGGCCCTTTTCTCCGAAGCGGCAGCCATTCCGGCTGACCGACGCGATGTCGGCCTTCTGGACCGTGCCGTTGTTGTCGAGCCCCGACACGCTGGGGCTCGTGGTCGCGGGAAGGAGGGCGAACCTGCTGATGGATCTGGACGCATTCAGGGTACTGCCGCCGTCAGGTCTGCACTACGTGATCGGGCTCAAAGGCCACCCAACCGCGCTCGTCATCGGGCTCGACGCGCGCGGCGTCCCGGCGTACGTCGATGCCAGCCAGGTGCCGGGGTTTCGGGCCGGCAAATCATTCTGCTCGGCCCGCGTGCCGGTGTGCACGATCGTCGTCGTGACACCGCAAGCACTGGCAAACGCCAGTCGGCACGCCGCCTGGCTGCTGGGGATCGCCGGTGGCGCGGCGGGCTGCTGTCTGGGGCTCGGGGCGCTGATGCTGCACCGACGGTGGACGGCGCTTCCCGCGCAGATACGTCGAGCGCTGGCAAACGGGCAATTTGTCCTGCGCTATCAGCCGATCGTCGCGCTGGGCGCGTCATCGCGGATCGTCTCCGCCGAGGCGCTGATCCGCTGGATCGACGGGCCAGCCGCACCCGACGTATTCATTGCCGACGCCGAACGCGCCGGCATGATCGCCGACGTCACGGCCTTCGTCGTGCGCACGGTCCTGCGGGAGATGCGCCTGCTGTTCGACAGCGAGCCGGACTTTCGCGTGACCATCAACGTCAGCGCTGACGAACTGCGGGACGGCAGCCTGATGGCGACGCTGGACCGTTGCTGGCCGGCCGGATTGTCGCGCAAGCATGTCGGCTTCGAACTGACCGAACGGTCGACCGTGGAACTGCCGGAAATTGTGCCGGCGCTTCGGCAATTGCGCGATCTCGGGCATCCCGTCTACATGGACGATTTCGGCACGGGCTACTCCAGCCTGAGCCTGTTGCAGCATCTTCCGATCGACTACATCAAGGTCGACCGTTCGCTTCTGCCAGCCGCGCCGCAGCATGACGGCACCTCGATCATTCCGGAGATCCTCGCGATTGCCCGTCGGCTCGGGGTCGGCGTGGTCTTTGAGGGCGTCGAGACCCGTGAGCAGGCGCAGATGCTCGACATCCCGGGGCTGTCGATCGGCGCGCAGGGCTGGTATTTCGGGCGTCCCGATACAGTGCAAGCGCTGCAGGAAGCGATCGCGGAGCAGTCGCCGCGAACCGGCTGAGCATCCGGACCGAAACGCCGGTCGCGACGACCGCTCGTCTTGACGCCGTCCCCCGCGGGCCGGCCGTGCGGGGCGTCGGCGCGGCCCGCGCGGTCAGAACTTGTACGCCGCCGTCAGCGTGAACATGCGTGGCGCACCGGGCATGATCTGCGCGAGGCCCGTCGCATTCGCGTAATAGTCGCGATCGGTCAGGTTGACGGCCGCCAGCGTGACCTCGAAGTCGCGCGTGCGATAGCCGGCCTTGCCGTCCCAGCGAACGTAGGCGGGTAATTCGAGCAGGTTGTCGCGATCGGCGTAACGCGCACCTTCGTACACCAGCCCGAGTTCGGCGAAAAATCCGCGCAGCGGCGCATGGCTGACGAACAGGCTGCCGTTCGCCCCGGACACGCCCGCCGACCGCTTGCCCGCGTACTTCGGCTCGGCGTCGACCACCCGCGCGTGTTGCCAGCCGATGCCGCCGCGGACGAACCAGTCGCCCGTGAGCCGGCCGGCGACGCCCAGTTCCAGGCCGCGATTGCGTTCGAGGCCGGTGAGGTCGAAAAAGCCCGGCCGAACCGGGTCGGCGACGCGGCGGTTGTACAGATCGAGCTGAAACAGTGCGAGGGTCGTGGTGAGCGCGCCGCCGCGCCAGTCGCTTTTCACGCCGATCTCGTATTGGCGGTTGTATTGCGGGCCGAGATCGTTGGCGTTGCCGCGCGCGTCCGGCGTGATGCCGATCAGGTCGCCGCCGACCGGCGCGAAGCTCTTGCTGTACGACGCATACACGCTGTGCGCGCGGACCGGCGACCACACGACGCCGAGCCGCGGGCTCCATGCCGTCGTCGTGCGCCGCGAATGCAGATCGTTCAGCACGTTGGTCGAATCGACGTCGAAACGTTCGCCGCGCAGGCCGCCGAGCAACTTCCACGCTCGACCGAGGTCGATGCGGTCCTGCGCGAAGATCGCGTAGTCGCTCACGCGATGGCGGTTCATCGCATACGGGCGCGGCGCCGAACCGGCCAGAGCGAAACGATCCGGTCCGCTGATCGGGACCGGCGTCGCGTCGGCCTGCCAGAGCGTCGGACTGCGTTTCTGCCAGCCGTATTCGATGCCGAACAGCAGATGATGCAGCGCCGGTCCGGTCGCGACCTTGCCGCCCAGTTCGACGCCGGTCTGCACGTTGAGATGCGTCATGTCCTGCAGGTAGCGCGCCCGTTGCACGCGCCGGTAGTCGCGCGGCTTCGTGACGTAGCTTTGCGTGACGTAGGTATTGTCGAAGGTGCTGCGCAAATCCAGCACGCCCAGCGTATGACGCAGTTCCCAGTCGCCGCCGAGCGCGTGCGTGAAGACCGAGCGCCAGTTCATGTTCTGGTCGCGGATGGTGTCGCGTCCCGCCGCGCCGAAGAAGGTCGCGCGCCGCTCGGACGGCAGTGAGTACGCAACGGGTTTGCCGGCCGCGTCGAGCGCGGCGACCGGCGCCGGGATGCCGCGATCGGGCACGCGTCGGTACGCGTCGTATTCGAACTGCAGCAGCCAGCTGCGCCGCGCGTCCCGCCATTTGATCGACGGCGCGATGGTCTGGCGCGTGCCGTCGACGTGGTCGCGGAAGCTGCCGGCGTGTTCGCGTCCGGCATTGAGCCGCACGCTCCATGCGCTCGACAGCATCCGGTTGAGATCGACCGATGCGCCGAGCCGTCCATCACTGCCGGTCGCCGCCGACAGATGGCCGAAGTTTTCCGGCAACGGCTGCTTGGTGATCCGGTTGATGACGCCGCCGCCGCTGCCGCGCCCATACAGCGCCGCCGCCGGCCCCTTCAGCACTTCGACGCGTTCGATGTTGCCGAGACTGCGCACGTATTGCGCATCGTCGCGCATGCCGTCGAGCAACAGGTCGCCCGCGGCGGAAAAGCCGCGAATGCGGAACGAATCGAAGCGCGTATCCGACGTATTGGACACGCCCGGCACGCCGGCCAGCGCGTCGGCCAGCGTGCGGCCGCCGTAGGACAGCGTTTCGTCGACTGCGACGCTGTCGATGGTTTGCGGGACGTCGCGCGGATCGCTCGCGGTGCGGGTTGCCGTGCTCACGCTTTCGGCGCGCGGATCGTTCGGATGACGGCGGCTGCGCACCTCGAGCGCGGGCAGTTCGTCGTCGAACTCGGCGGCCGGGGCAGGGAAGGAGGCCACGCCGGCGAGCGAGCACAGCGACAGGGCCAGCACAGGAAAGCGCCGCCCGGAGATCTGTCGTTTCGACATGAAAATTTAAGGATGACTGAGTGATTGCCTCACATTGCCGTTGCGCGGTGGTTTGCGTTGTTGTCGGCGAAGTTTATCCCGATCAGTTGAAAACGACAATCATTCGCGTTCGCCGAGGGCCGCTCGCCTTGACGCTCCCGGCCCCGCCGCCTACACTCGCACGCGTTTTGGTGCTCGCGCGCGCCGCTCCGGCACGCGCAGTTAAACGGGAAACAGGGAGCCTGCCTGCACCGCAGTCGAGCCAACCTGTGCTGCCCCCGCAACGGTAAGCGAACGCGTCGCGCGAGAAGCGCCACGCAGCGCCGCTTCGCCGCATGCCATGCGCATGCGGACGACCGCCACTGGATGCCGCGCATCCGGGAAGGCGAAGCGGCGTGTTCGTCAGCCCGGATACCGGCCTAAACGTTGGGGTTCAGCGCTGCGGGGAGGCGGCGCATCGTCCACGGCCGCAGCCGTGTTGGCATTCACGATGTCGACCGTTCGCAAGGAAGCACCATGTCCGATTCGTTGTTCCGCCCGCCGTGGGACTGTCCGCGCGGATCACGCGGCGAGCTTCCCGCGCACCGCCCGCTGAATGGCCGCGCCGCCCCCGACTCGACGATCCCGTCCTGATTCCCTCTTCGACACCGGACCTACCATGACCCTACGCAAGCTGCCCGTCACGATCGTCACGGGCTTTCTCGGCAGCGGCAAGACGACGCTGATGCGCCATATCCTGCAGCACGCCGAAGGCCGCCGCATCGCGGTGATCGTCAACGAATTCGGCGAGCTCGGCATCGACGGCGAAATCCTCAAGGGCTGCGGCATCGGCTGCGACGATGCCGACGGCGCGCAGGGCGAAGCGTCGGGCCAGCTGTACGAACTCGCGAACGGCTGCCTGTGCTGCACCGTGCAGGAAGAGTTCTATCCGGTGATGGAAGCACTCGTCGAGCGCCGCGCGGACATCGACCACGTGCTGATCGAGACGTCGGGCCTCGCGCTGCCGAAGCCGCTCGTGCAGGCGTTCAACTGGCCGACGATCCGCAACAGCTTCACGGTCGACGCGGTCGTGACCGTCGTCGACGGGCCGGCCGCCGCGAGTGGCCAGTTCGCGGAAAACCCGCAGGCCGTCGACGCGCAGCGCCGCGCCGATCCGAACCTCGACCACGAATCGCCGCTGCACGAACTGTTCGCCGATCAACTGTCGTCCGCCGATCTCGTGATCGTGAACAAGGCCGACCTCGTCGGCGACGCCGAGTTCGCGCAGATCGAAGCCGCGATCCGCGAAGAAATTCCGCCGCAGGTGAAGATCGTGCGCGCGACGCGCGGCGAGCTCGATCTCGCGATGCTGCTCGGCCTCGAATCGGCGTCGGAGGACACGATCCATCTGCGGCACGACCATCATGGCTCGGCCGACGACGGCGATCACGATCATCATCACGACGATTTCGATTCGGTGGTGGTGTCGGGCGACGCCGGCACGCGCGAAGCGACGATCGCCGCATTGCAGCGGGTGGTCGAAGCGCACACGATCTATCGCGCGAAAGGTTTCGCCGCGCTGCTCGGCGCGCCGATGCGGCTCGTGATCCAGGGCGTCGGCCGCCGCTTCGACAGCTATTTCGACCGCCGCTGGCAGGACGGCGAAACGCGCGCGAGCCGCTTCGTGCTGATCGGCGAGGATCTCGACGCGGACGCGCTGCAACGCGCGTTCGACGCCGCGTGCGCGGCCGAGTCGCAACAGGCGTAACGCACGATGCATCTGCTGCGCACCACGCCGGGCGGCTTCGTCGACGATACGCAGGGCGTCGTCCGGATCGACCAGCAGCCGGCCGACATCGTGATCCTGAGTTCGGCCGACACGACGCTGTCGCTGCTCGCGAGCGTCGTGCCGCACTTGCCGGCCGGGTTCCCGAGCGTGCGGCTCGCGAACGTCACGTTCCTGCGGCAGCCTGCGTCGGTCGATTTCTATGTCGACGACGTGCTGCGTCACGCGAAGACGGTCGTGATCGATCATCTCGGCGGCGAAGCGTACTGGCCGTACGGGATCGAGCAGGCCGTGTTGCTCGCGTCGAAGCGCGGGCAGCAGCTCGCGATGTTCTCGGGCGACCTGCAGGAGGACCCGAACCTCGTCGCGAAGAGCACGGTCGAGGCCGAGCTGTGCCGGCTGTGGTGGCGCTATCTGCGCGAAGGCGGCGTGCACAACGCCGACGCGCTGCTGCGCAGTATCGCATTTCACACGCTCGGGTTCGGCGACGCGCCCGAACCGCCGCGCCCGCTGCCGGCCGCCGCGCTGTATCACCCGGCGCGCGACCGCGCGAGCGTCGACGACTGGCGGCCGCGCTGGACGCCGGGCGCGCCGGTCGTCGCGATCCTGTTCTATCGCGCGCACTGGCAGGCCGCGAACACGGCCGTGTTCGACGCGCTGGCCGATGCGTTGATCGACGAAGGATTGAATCCGCTGCCGATCGCGGTGACGTCGCTGAAGGACGCGGTGAGCCGCGAGGTCATCACGCAGCTGTGCGACACGCATGGCGTCGCGCTCGTGCTCAACACCACCGCGTTCGCGGCCGGCGCGATCGACAGCGCCGAGCCCGACGTGCTGGCCGGCGACGCGCCGGTGCTGCAGGTGATTCTGTCCGGCGGCAATCGCGACGCATGGGTGGCCGACAACCAGGGGCTGCACGCCCGCGACATCGCGATGCATGTCGCGCTGCCCGAAGTCGATGGGCGCATCGTCACGCGCGCGGTGAGCTTCAAGGGGCTCGCGTATCGTTGCCCGCACACTGAAGTCGACGTCGTGCGCTACCAGCCGGATGCGGAGCGGATCGCGTTCGTCGCGGCGCTTGCGCGCGGCTGGTGCCGGCTGCGCACGCTGGATAACGCCGACAAGCGCATCGCGCTGATTCTCGCGAACTATCCGCAAAGTGAAGGACGGATCGGCAACGGCGTCGGGCTCGACACGCCGGCATCCGCGCTACGCGTGCTCGCGGCGCTGCGCGATGCGGGCTACACGGTGGCCGATCTGCCGTCTGAAGGTGATGCGCTGATCGCGCAACTCACCGAAGGCGTGACCAACGATCCCGCCGTGCGCACGCTGCGTCCCGCGTTTCAGAGTTACGCGCTGGCCGACTACGTTGCGCGCTTCGCGCGACTGCCGGCGGCCGTGCGCGACGCGCTGAACGAACGCTGGGGGCCGCCCGAAGCGGACCCGACGCTGCGGCAGCAGCGCTTCACGATCGCCGGCTGGCGCGCGGGCAACGTGTTCGTCGGCATCCAGCCGTCGCGCTCGCGCGACGACAACGACTACGCGAGCTACCACGATGCGGATCTCGTGCCGCCGCACGCGTATCTCGCGTTCTATTTCTGGCTGCGCGATGCGTATCGCGTCGACGCGGTCATCCATCTCGGCAAGCACGGCAACCTCGAATGGCTGCCGGGCAAGAGCGTCGCGCTGTCCGACGCATGCTGGCCCGACCTGACGCTCGGGCCGCTGCCGCATCTGTATCCGTTCATCGTCAACGATCCGGGCGAGGGCAGCCAGGCGAAGCGCCGCGCGCAGGCGGTGATCGTCGATCACCTGATGCCGCCGCTCACGCGTGCGGAAAACTACGGCCCGCTGCAGGATCTCGAACGGCAGGTCGACGAATACTATGAAGCGCTGATGGTCGATGCGCGGCGCGCGAAGCTGTTGCGCAAGACGATCCTCGCGACGATCGCCGAGCATCGTCTGCATGACGAACTGAGCGTGTCGCCGCCGCGCGATGCGGGCGACGAGGATGCGCTGCTCACGCGCGTCGATGCATGGCTGTGCGAATTGAAGGAAGCGCAGATCCGCGACGGGCTGCACGTGTTCGGCGCGTCGCCGGTCGAGCGCCAGCGGCGCGACACGCTGCTCGCATTGGCACGTTTTCCGGTCGGTGACGGCAAGGGCGAACGGGCTGGCCTGATCGGCGCGCTCGCGCACGATCTCGCGCTTGGCAGCGATTTCGACCCGCTTTCGGCCGACTGGGCCGCACCGTGGACCGGGCCGCGGCCGGCCGTGCTGCAAACGCTCGACGCGTCGCCGTGGCGGCATGCGGGCGATACGCGCGAACGGCTCGAACGGCTGGCGCAGCATTGGCTCAACGTCGTGTGCGGAACCGCTTCGGAGGATCCCGGCCTCGACATGCCGCCGCCCGGCGAATGGCCGCATACGCTCGCGGTGCTCGAACGCGTGCGTTCGACGCTGTTGCCTGCGCTCGACGCGTGCGGCGGCGAGGAAATGCGGCAGTTGCTGCGCGGGCTCGACGGCCGCTTCGTGCCGCCGGGGCCGAGCGGTTCGCCGTCGCGCGGCCGTCCCGACGTGCTGCCCACGGGCCGCAATTTCTACTCGGTCGACACGCGCGCGGTGCCGACGCAGGCCGCGTGGTCGCTCGGGCTGAAATCCGCGCAGCAACTGATCGAACGCCATCTGCAGGATCACGGCGACTATCCGCGCGCGATCGGACTGTCGGTCTGGGGAACGGCCACGATGCGCACCGGCGGCGACGACATCGCGCAGGCGTTCGCGCTGCTCGGCGTGCGACCGAAATGGGCGCACGGCAGCCACCGCGTGACCGACTTCGAGATTTTGCCGATCGAGATATTCGACCGGCCGCGCATCGACGTGACGCTGCGCGTGTCCGGTTTCTTCCGCGATGCATTCCCGAACCTGATGCATCTGTTCGACGCGGCCGTGCAGGCGGTTGCCGCACTCGACGAGCCCGAGGAACTGAACCCGATCCGCGCGCGCATCGAGCGCGAACGCGAGAAGTGGGTCGCGCAGGGCATGGCGCCCGACGAAGCGCGCCGCCGCGCCGGCTGGCGCGTGTTCGGCGCGCGGCCGGGCAGCTACGGCGCGGGCCTGCAGGACCTGATCGACCAGCGGCGCTGGCAGACCGACGCCGATCTCGCGGATGCCTACCGTCGATGGGGCGGCCATGCATACGCGCAGAACAGTGCGGGCGACGCCGCGCCCGACGTGTTCGGCGAGCGGCTCGCGACGATCGACGTCGTCGTGCAGAACCAGGACAGCCGCGAGCACGACATTCTCGATTCGAACGACTACTACCAGTTCCAGGGTGGAATGACGGCGGCGGTGCGGCACCTGTCCGGGCAGCAGCCGAGTATCTATCACGGCGACCATGCGAACCCGGTCGCGCCGAAGATGCGCACGCTGCGCGAGGAAATCGCGCGCGTGATCCGCTCGCGCGTCGTCAACCCGAAATGGCTCGACGGCGTGAAGCGTCACGGCTACAAGGGTGCGGCCGAACTCGCCGCGACCGTCGATTACCTGTACGGCTATGACGCGACCGCGCGCGTGCTGTCCGATCACCAGTACGCGCTCGTCGCCGACGCGTACCTGTTCGACGACGCCACCCGCGCGTTTCTCGAACGGCACAACCCGAACGCGCTGCACGGCATCTGCGAGCGCTTCGTCGAAGCGATGCAGCGCGGGCTGTGGCAGCAGCCGGGCCATTATCGCGAGCGGATCGAGGCGATCTGGCTTGCCAGCGAACAACGTCAGGAAGGAGGACGGCGATGACCGATCCGACGACGCACCGCGCCCGCGCGGTTTTTCCGTTTGCGGCGCTCGTCGCGCAGGACGCGTTGCAGCAGGCGCTGCTGCTCGCCGCGATCGACCCGTCGCTCGGCGGCGTGCTCGTCAGCGGCCCGCGCGGCACCGCGAAATCGACGGCCGCGCGCGGCCTCGCGGAGCTGCTGCCGGAAGGGCAGTTCGTCACGCTGCCGCTGTCGGCGAGCGACGAGCAGGTGACGGGCACGCTCGATCTCGCGCACGCGCTGGCCGAAAACGGCGTGCGCTTCCGGCCGGGCCTGCTGGCGCGCGCGCATCGGGGCGTGTTGTATGTCGACGAAGTGAACCTGCTCGCCGACGGGCTCGTCGATACGCTGCTCGACGTCGCGGCGAGCGGCGTGAACATCGTCGAGCGCGATGGCGTGTCGCACGCGCACGACGCGCGCTTCGTGCTGGTCGGCACGATGAATCCCGAGGAGGGCGAGCTGCGTCCGCAACTGCTCGACCGCTTCGGGCTGATGGTCGAGCTGGAGAACTGCTTCGACGCCGCCCAGCGCGAGCGGATCGTGAAGGCGCGTCTTGCGTTCGATCTCGATCCGGATGCGTTTCGCGCGCGTCACGCGGCGGCCCAGCGGGCACTCGCGGACCGGATTGATGCGGCGCGTGCGCGGCTGGCGACGCTGGATTTCGATGATGCGGTCCATGCGCGCGTCAGCGCGCTGTGCATCGACGCGGCCGTCGACGGGTTGCGCGCCGATCTCGTGATGCTGCGCGCCGCGCGTGCGCTGGCCGCGCTGGAGCAGGCCGACGCGGTGACGGTGTCGCATGTGGCGCGCGTGGCCGAAGCCGTGCTGCGGCATCGGCGCCATGCGGGGCCGCCGCCGTCGCAGCAAGGTGGTGAGCACGACGATCGTTTGCGCTCGGATACACCACGGCAGCCCGACAAGCGACACGGCGGCACCGACGACACAGAGGCCGACGCGTCCGCATCGCAGGGCGACTGGGGCTACCTGCCGCCCGAACCGACCGGGCTGCGCGACGTGAAAAGCGTGGTGCCGCTGCCGCTAAAAAAACGCTGAGCCATCGAGCCGGCGCCGCCGCGAACGCGATTCGCGGTCCTCGATGGCAGACAGGCGCCGCCGCGCGCGTGCCGGGCACGGCGCGCGCCGGCACGGCCGTCGCGTGGCCGGCGACGCTCGCCGCGAAACGCGGCGGCCCGCTGCATCGCGATCATCTGCGCTACGGGAAACGCGCGGGCACGCCGCACGCGCTACATTGCTTCGTGCTCGACTGTTCGGCGTCGATGTTGTCGCATGAGCGGCTCGCGCTCGCGAAGGGGCTGATCGTCGCGTATTTCGATCAGGCTGCGCGCGCACGCGTCGAAACCGCGTTGATCTGCTTCGGCGGCAACGGCGCCGCGCGGCGCTTCGGCCCGGCCGTACCGCGCTGGTGGAACGCGCGCTGGCTCGAGCCGGTCGACGGCGGCGGCGGCACGCCGCTCGCGGACGGTATCGCGACCGCCGCGCAGTTGCTTGCCCGCGCCGCTCGCCGCGAGCCCGGCAAGCAGCGCTGGCTGTGGGTGCTGTCCGACGGCCGCACGCGCGAGATGCCGGCCAGACCCGCGGCGGCCGATCACGTCGTGTTCGTCGACTTCGACGATGCGGCCGTGCGAATCGGGCAGGGCGCGCGGCTCGCCGCGGCGTGGGGCGCGCGATGGATGACGGCCGACGCGCTTCGCACGGATCTCGCCGGCTGATGGCCGGCCGGCGGTGCGCTATGATCGGCGTTTGCGCTTCTGCCCACTGGACACTCCCGCCATGCAAGTACTGGTCGATGCCGACGCATGTCCCGCCGTCATCAAGGACATGCTGTTTCGCGCCGCGCGTCGCGCCGAAATCCACGTGACGCTGGTCGCGAACCAGTTTCTGCGTACGCCGCCGTCGCCGTTCATCAAGGCCGTGCAGGTGCCGGCCGGCTTCGACGTGGCCGACGCGCGCATCGTCGAGCTGGCGGAACCCGGCGACCTCGTGATCACCGCCGACATCCCGCTGGCCGCCGCCGTGCTCGACAAGGGCGCGCACGCGCTCGACCCGCGCGGCAACTGGTTCAGCCGCGAGAACATCGAGGAGCGCCTGTCGACGCGCGCGATGATGGACCAGTTGCGCAGCGCGGGCATCGACACCGGCGGGCCGGCGCCGTTCAGCGCGCGCGACGGCAAGACGTTCGCGTCGCAGTTCGACCGGTTCCTCGCGCGGCACGGCAAGCCGTAACGGCATGCGTTTGCGCCCGTCTGCGCCCGGCCGGGATGCAGGTTCGCGCCGACGCTGCTATCGTGTGGCGCGAACCCTCAGCACAGGAGCGCACGCGTGTCACCGACCCAACTTCTCGTTCCGACCTACACCCAGATGCTGCGCGCCCAGTCAGCGTGGCTCGACAAGGCCGTCGCCCACCGGCAGGCCGCCGGTGACGAACCCGACGCGGCGATGACGCTGAGGCTCGCGCCCGACATGTATCCGCTCGCCGCGCAGGTGCGCTTCTCGTGTTTCCAGGCGATGGAGCCGGTGCACCGGCTGCGCGGCGAACCGCTGCCGGCGGCATTGCTCGCGTTGCGCGAGGCGGGCTGGAATGCCGATGCGCAACCCGGCTCGCCGGCCGATGCGCAGGCGCTCATCTCCGGCACGCTCGCCTTTCTCGGCGAACTCGCACCGGATGCGCTCGATGGCGGCGCAGCGCTGCCGATCTCGCTCGAGATGCCGAACGGGATCGCGTTCGACATGACCGGCGAACAGTACGCGCGCGACTGGGCGCTGCCGCAGTTCTACTTTCACGCGATCGCCGCGTACGCGATCCTGCGCCATCACGGCGTCGAACTCGGCAAGGCCGATTACGTGCCGCACATGCTCGCGTACGTGCGGCCGGGCACGATTCCGCAAGGTTGAGCCGGCCGTCGGCCGACCGCGAAGCGACATGACGCGGGCACTGTTCCTCTGCAGCCGCAACCGGCTGCGCAGCCCGACGGCCGAAGCGGTGTTCGCCGCGTGGCCGGGCGTCGAAACCGACTCCGCGGGCCTCGCGCCCGACGCGGACGTGCGGCTGTCCGCCGAGCAGCTCGATTGGGCGGACATCGTGTTCGTGATGGAGCGCGCGCACAAAACGCGACTGTCGGCGCAATTCGGTGCGCATCTGAAGCACCGGAAGATCGTCTGCCTCGATATTCCCGATCGCTACGCGTTCATGCAGCCCGAACTCGTCGCGCTGCTCGAACGCAAGGCTGGCCCATTCCTGCGCGCGTAATCGCCGCGAGCCGTGCCCAAGCCTGAGCCGGCATCGACCTTAGCGAAGCGGTTCGCTCACCAATGCAGAAAAACAGTCGAGCCGCAGCAGCTCGATGATCTTGCGTGTCGGCACGCTCGCTCGCAGCGTGTCGAGCCGGTCGACCGCGAACCACTTGCAGTGGGCGATCTCGTTGCTCGCGCGCGGCATCAGGTGCGCCGGCACGTCGGCCACGAACACGTGATGCAACTTCGTCAGCCCGCCGAACTGCACCGCGTAGTCGAGCGCGAGTCCCTCGAGCCGGGTTTCCTCCGCGAGTTCCCGCCGCGCGGCTTCGAGCGGCGTCTCGCCGCGCCGGATCGTGCCGCCCGGCAGCGACCAGCGCGCCGTGGTGCGCGCGACCAGCAGCACGCTGCTGCGCTGGCGGCACACGATCGTGGCGCGTTCCTTGATGACGGCGAGGGTATCCGGCCCGGTGCTCATGTTCTGGCAAGACAGGTGCTGAATCGTGGAGAGAAGTGCACGCCGGCGGCCGTCGTCCGACAGCAGGCGGCGACGGCATGCAAGCCGCCGCGCCGATGATACCGGCCGTTCGTGACAGTTCCGTGCACCGCGGTCGCACGGCGGAATGGACGAAAGCTCACGCGTGCGTGTATATCCCGCTGCGCGTCGGCTTCGTGTGGCGCGAATGGCGGCGCTTGTGAACCGCACGCCGGTGATGGGGCGACGGCGCGGTCACGTGCCGACGTGCGGGCGCGGGCCGGGCCGCCGGCGCGGCGGCATGCGGCGCGGCGCCCGGCATCCCGGTTTGCCCTTCGCCGAAATGGAAAGTCTGGTTCTGCGCATGCGCGACGCCCAGCGTCGACGCCAGCACGAGGGCCGCCAGCCACAATCGTTTCATGGAGATTCCGTCTCGTGTCGTTCGGGATGAACGTGGTCCGTCAGCTTAGCGAACAGCGGGGCGTCACCGCAACCGGCCTGCGTTCGGCGTCGTTCCCGCTTGCGCGCGACGACGCGATCCGCGCGGCAGCCGGGTCCCTTCGGGCTTGACAACATAATTCTCCAGTGTGAATATAAATTCACACACAAGAATTATTCGTCGAATCCGGAGAAGCCGCGCGCAAGCGCCCGGCCACCGGAACCGGCAGTCCGATCGACCGGAACCAGGAGCGAGACGCATGGCGGAACACGAGCAGCAGGGCGCGCTGGCGGGATTGCGCATCATCGATCTGTCGCGGGTGCTGGGCGGCCCGTACGCGACCCAGATCCTCGCCGACCACGGCGCGGAGGTGATCAAGGTCGAGCCGCCGTCCGGCGACGAGACGCGCACGTGGGGCCCGCCGTTCGACGGCGACACCGCGTCGTATTTCCTCGGCGTGAACCGCAACAAGCTCGGCATCGCGCTCGACCTGACGCAGCCGGCCGATCGCGAGCGGCTGCTCGGGCTGCTCGAACGCGCGGACGCGCTGGTCGAGAACTTCAAGATCGGCACGATGGAGCGCTGGGGGCTCGGGTTCGACGCGCTGCATGCGCGGTTTCCGCGCCTCGTGTATTGCCGCGTGTCGGGTTTCGGCGCGGACGGCCCGCTCGGCGGGCTGCCGGGCTACGACGCGGCCGTGCAGGCGCTGGCCGGGCTGATGAGCGTCAACGGCGAAGCCGGCGGTGCCCCGCTGCGCGTCGGCGTGCCGATCGTCGATCTCGTCACGGGGCTGAACGCGGCGCTCGGCGTGCTGATGGCGCTGCGCGAGCGCGATGCGAGCGGGCGCGGCCAGTTCGTCGAATCGACGCTGTTCGACTGCGCGCTGTCGATCCTCCATCCGCATACGCCGAATTTCTTTCATTCGGGCAACGCGCCCGTGCGCACCGGCAACGCGCATCCGAACATCACGCCGTACGACAGCTTTCCGACGGCGGGCGCCGACATCTTCCTGGCGGTCGGCAACAACGGGCAGTTCGCCGCGCTGTGCGACGTGCTCGGCACGCGCGACTGGCTCGACGATCCGCGTTTCGCGGACAACCGCGCGCGCAGCCAGCACCGCGCCGCGCTGCGCACGCTGCTCGAAACGGCGCTGGCCGCGCACGACGGCGCGACGCTCGCCGAGCACCTGATGCGCCGCGGCGTGCCGTGCGCGCCCGTGCTCGGGCTCGACGCGGCGCTCGACCATCCGCATGTCGCGCACCGGCGGATGAAGGTCGAGCTGGGCCGGCACCGCGGCATCGCGTCGCCGATCAAGCTCGGCCGCACGCCGGCCACGTACCGGCGGCCGCCGCCCGCGCTGAACGAACATGCGGCGCAGGTGTTCGAGGACGACAACGGCAACGACGACCACCGCCGCACCTGACCGGCATCGCGGCGTCCGCCGTGCCGCACAGCGGCGCACGGCCGCGCGCCGCGCACACCCACATTCGGACATCACGTCGGCCCGCGCATCGACACGCCCGTCGATGCGCGCCGGCTGAAGAGGAGACGCATCATGCTCGCATGGATCGGCGCGGTCGCCATCGTCGCGCTGTTCGGCCTGATCATCACGAAGCGGCTGTCGCCGCTCGTCGCGCTGATCGTCGTGCCGGTGGCCGCGTCGCTCGCGGCCGGTTTCGGACTGCAGACCGGCAAGTTCGTCGTGCACGGCGTACAGAACATCGGCCCGATCGCCGGGATGTTCGTTTTTGCGATTCTATTTTTCGGAATCCTCACCGATGCGGGGATGCTCGACCCGATCATCGCGGGCGTGCTGCGCGTGATCGGCTGCCATCCGCCGCGCATCGTGATGGGCTCGGCGCTGCTCGCGCTGCTGATCCATCTCGACGGCTCGGGCGCGGTCACGTTTCTCGTCACGCTGCCCGCGATGATGCCGCTCTATACGCGGCTCGGGATGGATCGCCGTATCCTCGCGTGCGTCGCGTCGATGGCGGCCGGCGTCAACTTCCTGCCGTGGGTCGGCCCGATGCTGCGCGCGTCGGCCGCGCTGCACATTCCCGGTTCGGCGATCTTCACGCCGATGATCCCGGTGCAGATCGTCGGGCTCGTGTTCGTGTTCGGCACCGCGTACGTGCTCGGCGTGCGCGAGGCGAAACGGCTCGGGCTCGACCGCGCCGGCGCGGCCGCGCTCGCGATCGCGCCGCGCGAGCTGACCGACGCCGAACGCGCGTTGCGCCGCCCGGGACGCTTCGGGATCAACGTCGCGCTCACGCTCGTCGTGCTCGGCACGCTGGTGTCGGGCATCGTCGACCCGATGGTGATGTTCATGCTCGGCACGGTCGCCGCGCTGGTGATCAACTATCCGGACGTCCAGGCACAGCGCGAGCGGATCGACGCGCATGCGAAGGCCGCACTGATGATGGCGAGCGTGCTGCTCGCGGCCGGCGCGTTCACCGGCATCATGTCCGGCACAGGGATGCTGAAGGCGATGGCCGAGGTCGTCGTCGCGCACGTGCCCGTCGAGCATGCGCGCCACATGCCGTTCGTGCTCGGGCTGCTGTCGATGCCGCTCAGCCTGCTGTTCGATCCCGATTCGTTCTACTTCGGTGTGCTGCCGGTGCTCGCGGAGAGCGGCAAGCTGCTCGGCGTGCCGCCGATCCAGATGGCGCAGGCCGCATTGCTCGGCCAGATGACGACGGGCTTTCCGGTGAGCCCGCTCACGCCCGCGACGTTCCTGATCGTCGGCCTGACCGGCGTCGAGCTCGCCGAGCACCAGAAATTCACGATTCCGTTCCTGTTCGCCGCCACCGTGCTGATGGTCTTCGCCGCGGTCGCGACGGGCCTGTTTCCATTGTGAGCGGCGCGGCCGTTCACGCTTTCCGGGAGAGCAGTCCATGCAGTTCGACCTGACCGACGACCAGTGCGCGATCGAAAGCGCGATCGAGAAAATCTGCGAACGCTTCGGCGACGACTACTGGCTCGAACGCGATCGCGCCGGCGGGTTTCCCGCCGATTTCCACGCGGCGCTTGCCGACGCCGGCTGGCTCGGCATCGCGATGGACCCGGCCTACGGCGGCGCCGGGCTCGGGATGACAGAGGCGGCGCTGATGATGCGCACGATCAGCGCGTCGGGCGCGGGGCTGTCCGGCGCGTCGGCCGTCCACATGAACATCTTCGGGCTGAACCCGGTGCAGGTGTTCGGCAACGACGCGCAGAAGGCGCGCTTCCTGCCGCCGCTGATCGCCGGCCACGACAAGGCGTGTTTCGCAGTAACGGAACCCGATGCGGGGCTCGACACCACGCACCTGAGCACGCAGGCGCGCCGCGACGGCGATCACTACGTGCTGAGCGGCCGCAAGATCTGGATCTCGACCGCGCAGGTCGCGAACAAGATGCTGATCATCGCGCGCACGACGCCGCTCGACCAGGTCGCGAAGCCGACCGACGGGCTGAGCCTGTTCTATACCGACCTCGACCGTTCGCATGTCGAAGTGCGCGAGATCGAGAAGATGGGCCGCAAGGCGGTCGATTCGAACATGCTGTTCATCGACAACCTGCGCGTGTCGCGCGACGACCTGATCGGCCACGAAGGCGACGGCTTCCGCTATCTGCTGCACGGGCTGAACCCCGAACGGATCCTGATCGCGGCCGAGGCGATCGGGCTCGGGCAGGCCGCGCTGCGCCGCGCGACGCAGTATGCGTGCGAGCGCGTCGTGTTCGGCCGGCCGATCGGGCAGAACCAGTCGATCCAGCATCCGCTCGCGCAGGCGTGGATGCAGCTCGAGGCCGCGTGGCTGATGGTGATGAAGGCTGCGACGCGCTACGACGCGGGCCAGTCGTGCGGCGCGGAGGCGAACGCGGCCAAATACCTCGGCGCGGAAGCCGCGTTCCACGCGTGCCAGACGGCGATCGCGACGCACGGCGGGATGGGGTACGCGAAGGAATATCACGTCGAGCGCTATCTGCGCGAGTGTATGATTCCGAGGCTCGCGCCCGTGAGTCCGCAACTGATCCTGTGCTACATCGCGGAGAAGGTGCTCGGGCTGCCGAAGTCATACTGACCGTAGCGACCCGGCGGCCCGCCCGGCGCGCGGTTTCCCGTTCCGAATCAAGCGCTCGTCATGGACGTCAAACTCGTTGCCCGCACGCTCGACCTGTTCGAGCTGTTCGCCGCCGAACGGCGGCCGCTGCCGCTCACCGAACTCGCGCGCCTGCTCAATGTGCCGGCGTCGAGTTGCCTCGCGATGGCGCGCACGCTCGTGAGCCGCGGCTATCTGTACGAAGTGCGCAAGCGCGGCGGCTACTATCCGACCCGACGCCTGCAGACGGTCGCCGCCGCGATCGACGCGACCGATCCGCTCGTCGACATCGTGCATCCGCACCTCGTCGCGCTGCGCGACGCGAGCCGCGAAACGGCGGTGCTCGGCAAGATCCAGGGTGCGTCGGTCACGTATCTCGACGTCGTCGAATCGGAACAGGCGATCCGCTATACGCGTCAGCCGGGCGAGCTGCGGCCGCTGCATGCGAACTCGATCGGCAAGGCGATTTTCGCGGAACTCGCGAGCGATGCGCAGCAGGCGCTCGGCGCGCAACTGCCGTTCGAACGCTTTACCGACGCGACGGTGGCCGACCTCCCGGCGCTCGTCGCGCAGACTGCGCGGTTTCGCGAACTCGGCTGGGCCGAGAATTTCGGCGAGAGCGCGCCGGAGCTATCGGCGATCGCGGTCGCGCTGACGCTCGACGGCGACTGGTACGGGCTGTCGGTCGTCGGGCCGACCGAGCGGATCCGCCAGCATCGCGACACGCATGCGGCGCTGCTCGTCGACGCGAAGGCGCGGCTGCAGGCCGAGCACGCGCGCGGGTAGGGCAACGGCGCGCGACGGCGCGGGCAGCGGGCCGTCGCCGGCGTGCGGTCCCGCCACGCCGGAAGCGGCCCGCCGCACGTCACACGCGAGCGTGTCGCACCGTCACGACTTCACCCACACGCCGCCCGCGCTCGGGTTGTCGCCCTGCGTCCACCATTTCGCGCAATACTTCGCGCCCTGATACGTCACGCACGTGCCGCCCTGATACGCGGTCGTCGCCGACCACGCGGGCGTGCCGCCGCTTATCGGCTTCCACACGGCCGCCTGGCCCGGCACGTCGCCCTGCGTCCACCACTGCGCCTGATACGTGGTGCCCTGGTAGGTGACCGTCGCGCCGGCCGTATAGACCTGGCCGGCCGCCCACGGTGCGCCCGGCTGCGGCGTGCCGCCGTCCGAGCCGCCGCCGTAGTTCGGATCCTGCGTGACGCCCGCGCCCCACTTGCCGTCGAGCTTCTTGAAGATCGTCGCGAATGCGTACGGCTGCTGCGCGACGCCGGAGCAGGTCGGCGACGCATACGTGCCGCCCGACGGGCACGCCTGATCGCGGCCGACCGACCAGTTGCCGAAGAAACCGTAGCCGTTCGCGACGGCCGCGTTCAGCACGGTCTGCGCATTCGCGAGCGTGAAGGTTTCGCCCTGCACGTCGTTGACGCCGATCATCGGCGTGACGCCGACCATCTGCCACAGCTGCGCGTTGGTCTTCGGCTGGCCGGCCGACTTGAACGCGGTGTCGAGCTGCGAATAGAGCGCCTGCGCGGCGCTGATCGCGGCGGCGCCCATGTCGATGTTCGCGGGGCCGTAATCCATCGCCATCACGTTGACCGCGTCGAACGTGGTCTTGTTCGCGATGGCCGCGTTGACGACGTTCACGCCGTCCTGCGTGAGCCCGGTCGGCATCGTCGGCAGCGTCAGCGTCACGTGCAGCGGCTTGCCCTTCGCCGCATAGTCGGCTTGCAACTGCGCGACCGCCTGGAAGTTGCGCGTGACCGCCGCCGTGTCCTGCTGCGACGCGCCCTCGATGTCGAAGTCGATATGCGTGAGGCCGTACGTGTCGATCACCGTCTGGTACGCGGTCTTCAGCGCGGGAACCGTCGAGCACGCCTGCATCAGCGGCGTGCCGTTCGCGCCGCCGAACGACACCGCGACTTCGCCGCCTTTCGCGCGGTAGCTCGCGATCGACGTGGACAGCGCGGTCAGCAGCCCGCCGCTCGCGCCGTTGCCGATCGGCTGCACGCCGCCCCACGACGGCACGCAGCCGTTGCCCGCGACCACGAACGCGAGCGTGAACTGCTGGATGCCCTGGCGCACGCCGATCTGATCGACCAACGGTGTCGGATAGAGCGTCACGTCGACATAGGGCGCATAGACACCGGCACCGTGCGACACGCTCGCCATCGCGAGCAGACAACCCGCGGCAAACCCACGCGGAATGAAACGCGGCAACACATTGTTGTTCATTCTGTGTTCTCCAAGTGGAAGAGGGATACGCTGGCCTGCGTATCGTCGCCGGGGGGCAACGCACGTATCCCGCCGACGGCGTGCCTATCTTGGAGGATTCGCGTCGAATAGGAAACTTAGGTGTTCTTCTTTTTGTTATTCGATTTCCGATACGTAACGAACTTGCCGATTCAGTCGAATATCGAAACGCGCGGAGGGCACTTTTTCCGATCGATCGCGCGCCGCCGCGCGGATGGACCGGTTCCAGCGAACCGGCATGCCGATCAACGGCTCGCTCGCATGCGCATTCACATTCGTGCGAACCCCGCCGGGATGCGGTATGCGCAACCCGGCGGGCGCAGCGGCGTTCAACGATACCAGCGCGGCGTATAGACCCATTCGCGTGCGTTGCCGATCGCGAAACGCCGCGTCGTCGACGAGCCGACGATCACCATCGTGCGCATATCGACCTGATCGCCGCGCAGCGCGCCGAGGGTCGTGGTCGAAAGCGTCGCGCCCGGCCGGCCGATGTCGCGGCCGAGCACGACCACCGTGTCGGCCGCGCGATGCACGCGCACGATATCGAGCGCACGGTCGAGCTGCCACGGCCGCGCGCGCGAGATCGGGTTGTAGAACGCCATCACGAGATCGGCTTGCGCCGCGTGCCGCAGGCGCGTCTCGATCACCTCCCACGGCTTCAGGTTGTCCGACAGCGAGATCGCGCAGAAATCGTGGCCGAGCGGTGCGCCGGCCTGCGCGGCCGTCGCGAGCGACGCCGAGATGCCGGGCTCCACGCGCAGGTCGACCGCGGCCCATTGCGGGTCTCGGGCTTCATCGAGCGCTTCGAGCACGGCCGCGGCCATCGCGAATACGCCGGGGTCGCCCGACGACACGACCGCGACGCGCCGGCCCTCGGCCGCCAGTTCGAACGCATGGCGCGCACGCTGCATTTCCTCGCGATTGTCGGTGCCGTGCACGCGCTGGTCGGCCCGAAACGGGCCGGCCATGTTCACGTAGGTGGTATAGCCGAGGATGTCGGTCGCATCCGCGAGCGCCGCGCGTGCGGCCGGCGTGAGCCAGGCGGCGCCGCCCGGGCCGAGGCCGAGCACCGTCAGGCGGCCGCGTGCGCGGCCGAGCGTGGCCGGATCGACCGGGTGCGATGCGATCGCGCACGCGAGGCCGTTCGATTCTTCACGTAGCGTGTGGGCGACGCGTAATGCGCGGCCGAGCAGCGTGGTGGCGTCGGCGGGCGCGTCGCGGTCACTATCGCTATCGACGAAACGCAGCGGCACGTCGAGCGTGTTCGCCGCTTCTTCCAGTGCGGGTTCGCCGATCGCCGATGCGGGCGCGACGAGGGCCGCGAGCGCCAGCCGCGCGAGGCCCTGTGCGTCGAGCAGGGCTTCGATGCGCGCAGCAAGCGCTTCGCCGGCATGCGCGGCATTCGCGGCGACGCCGACCACCACGCTGCGCGGATGAATCACGAGTTCGTCGCGCGCGCCGCGCCACGCATCGGGCGTCACGCGAATCGCGTGCGCGGCCGCGGCATCGCGCGGCAGCGCGACGTCGTCGAGCCACGGCGCGGCGCCGTCGATGCGCGTCGACGCGCCCGCGAGCAGGTCGGACACGAAGCGCTTGCCCTGCGCGAGATCGGCGAGCGCATAGCCTTCCGGCGGATTGAGCACGCACGCGCCGAAGCGCAGTTCGCCGCTCGTCGTGATCGCCGGCGCGACGCCGACGCATTCGGCGATTTCGCGCGCGATCACGTTGACGCCCGTCAGCCCGCCGAGCAGCGGCACGACGGCCGAGCCGTCCTCCGCGACCGCGAGCACCGGCGGCTCGACGCCCTTGTCGGCGAGCGCGGGCGCGAGGCAGCGGATCACGATGCCGGCCGCGCACAGCGCGACGATCGGCAAGCCGCGCGCATAGAGTTCGCGCAGGTGAGGGCCGAGGTCGTCGAACGGCACGTCGGCCTCGACGCGCGACGCGAGACCGTGCACGAGGGCATCTGGATAACGCGCCTGGATACGTCGCGCGGTATCGAGCGCGCCCGCGCCGAGGATCACGATCGCGGGCGGCGTCGTCATCCTTGCCATTTTTCCCCCGGCACGACGAGCAGCGAGAAATACGGCGACGCCATCGGATCGACTTCGTCGAGCGGCACGATGCGCTGGTTCGCCATCGTCGCGCGCTCGACGTAGAGCGCGCGCTTCGCGAGCCCGAGTTCGTCGAGCACGCGCCGCACCTTGTCGAAATTGCGGCCGAGCTTCATCACGACGGCCGCGTCGGCCCGCGCGAGCCGCTCGCGCAGTTCGTGCTCGGGCAGCACGCCCGACAGCACCGACAGGCTCTGGTTGCGATAGACGAGCGGCTGGCCGAGCACGGCCGTGCCGCCGAGCATCGCGCACACGCCCGGGATCACCTCGGTGTCGTAGCGCGGCGCGAGACGGTCGTGCAGGTACATGTACGAGCCGTAGAAGAACGGGTCGCCTTCGCAGATTACCGCGACGTCGCGGCCTGCATCGAGGTGCGCGGCGACGATCTCGGCCGCGGTGTCGTAGAAATCGGCGATCACCGTCTCGTAGCACAGCGGCGGCGGCAGCGCCTCGGTCGTCACCGGATAGACGAGGGGCAGTTGCGTCTGTCCGTCGAGCAGGTGCGCTTCGACGATGCCGTACGCGTTGCCTTTCTTGCCCTTCGCGACGAAATACGCGACCACGGGCGCCGCCTGCAGCACGCGTAGCGCCTTGATCGTCATCAGTTCCGGATCGCCGGGGCCGACCCCGACCCCGAACAGCCGTCCGCGCGCGCGCGTCATTCGACCTCCGTCGCGAGCGCATTCACCGCGGCGGCGGCCATCGCGCTGCCGCCGCGCCGGCCGAGCAGCGTGACGTACGGCACGCCGCGGCTGTCGGCGTCGAGCGCCGCCTTCGATTCGGCCGCGCCGATGAAGCCGACCGGGAAACCGACGATCAGCGCGGGGCGCGGCGCGCCGGCGTCGATCATGTCGAGCAGGTGGAACAGCGCGGTCGGCGCATTGCCGATCACGACGACGCTGCCCGCGAGATGCGGACGCCACAGTTCGAGCGCGGCGGCCGAGCGCGTGTTGCCGAGGCGTTGCGCGAGATCGGGCACCTGCGGCTCGCCGAGCGTGCAGATCACGCGGTTGGCCGCGGGCAGCCGCGCGCGCGTGATGCCTTCGGCGACCATCCTCGCGTCGCACAGGATCGGTGCGCCGGTCGCGAGCGCGGTGCGGCCGGCCGTGCCGGCGCCGGCGGAAAAACGTAGGTCGTACACGACGTCGACCATCCCGCTCGCATGGATCACGCGTACCGCGAGTTTCTCGAGATCGGGAGGCACCTGCGACAGGTCGGCCTCGGCGCGGATCGTCGCGAACGACTGACGGTAGATTTCCTGCCCGTCGCGAATGTAGTCAAGCATCGGTGGTGTCCTGGCTGTGCCGCGCGTCCATGAGGCGGACCGCGGCCTGGTCAATCGTCAGACGGCGCGCGAGCAGGGCGCCGAGGCCCGCGGCCGCGTCGCGCCGATAAAGGTCGTAGCGTTCGGGCGCCACCGCGACGAGCGTATGCACGGCAGCGTGCGGCAGCGCGCAGTGGCGTTCGCAACCGGTCAGATGCACGTCGAGCGGATGGCCGATGCGCGCGGCGAGTGCAAGCGCGTCGCGTTTCGTGTCGGCGTGCGCTTTCGCGCAGCCCGCGCTGCCGGTGCAGGCGACGAGCGTCGCCAGCGGGTCGGACGCCGCGCACACGAGGCCGAGCGACGCGAGTGCTTCGCGCGTCGCGGCCGCGTGTTGGTTCGATACGCCGTGCATGAACACGCCTTGCCACGGCGTCATCGACAGCGTGCCGTCGCCGTCGGCTTCGGCCAGCGCGGCGAGCCGCTCCAGTTGCGCCGCGTCAAGCCGCCCGAGCGCGAATTGCGCGCCGATGCTGCAGCGTGCCGCGTCGCGCGACGGGTATGCGCCGAAACGCAACGCGGCGTCCGCGGGCGTGCGCCGCCAGCCGGCGAGCGTCGGATCGGCCGCGAGCGGGAACGGCAGATAGTGTTGCGCGCGCTCGAGCAGCATGCGTTCGCCGCACATCGACAGCAACGCGCGCATCCGCGTGACGTCGGCCGGCGCGAGATCGAGGAACGCGAGCAGCAGTGCGCGGACCAGTGCGACGCCCTGATCGATCGACACGTCGACCGACGCGGGCCGGTCGTCGTGCGCAACCGGAGGGCAGCCGGCCAGCCCCGCCGCGAGACGTACCGCGCCGTCGCCGCGACGCCACGCGGCGAGCCAGACGTCGTGCGGATGATCGAGCGCCGCGACCGCTTCGCCGCCGTCGAGCTGGATCGAGAATTTCGGCGACAGTTCGCCGCGGCGCGGCTCGCTCGCGAGCATGTCGAGCAGCGGCATGGCGAGCGCACGGCTATCGACGAGCGCGGCCGGGTCGTGCCCGGCGAGCGGGCTCAGCATCACGTTGCGAACGTCGTCGCTCGCCGCGAGCGCGGCCGCATCGATGGCGGTGTTGCCGGCGCTTGTGCGCGGGCCGAGCCCTGCTTCGAGCAGCGCGCGCGCGAGCGCATCGGACGCACCGTCGCGAATGCCGCGCAACTGGAGATTCGCGCGATTGGTCGCATCGATCTCGCCGGAGCCGTGCAGGCGCGCGGCGGCGGCGATCGCACGCGCCTGGCGCGTGTCGAGCCGGCCGCCCGGCAGCTTGATCCGGCACAGCCCGCCGTCGGCGGCCGCGACCACGCGCACGAGCCCCGGGCAAGCCGACGGGCGCACGATGGGCGACGCAGGAATCGAATCGGGGGCGGAATTCAACGGGATACCGGAACAGTGTGGCGCCACGGCCAACGCATCGGTACACCCCGCCCGACGCCGACTGGCACGCACGCACTTTCTGGCCGGCAGGTCTCCTGGCTGACAGGTCGGCGCCGCCTCCCGGCCTTCCCGGTGAAACCAGTGGCATGAGGGGGAGATCGGCTCGCTGTCTACAGTTGCGGGGGCAGCCACAGCGGCGCGCGGTGCGCCCTGTGTTCCCTCTTCGGCCCCGAAGGGCACCGGCGAACGAACGGCCGTAGGATACCCGATTTCGGCCGCGATTCGCGACCGGCCGGCCGTTCGAGGCCGGCGAAGCGGGCAACGGTCGGGAGCGGGCGAGCCGGCAGATGAAACGCCGGGTGGAACACGGTACCATGCCGTTTTTTGCAACGCGGACGGCGGCACCGGCGCTTTCACGGCCGCGCGGCGACACGATGGAATCGAACGATGGGGAAGGGTGCATGACGGCGTGGCTGACGGTAGTGGGCATCGGCGACGACGGTTACGCGGGGCTCGGACGCCACGCGCGGCGCGCGCTGCTCGATGCGACGCACGTGGTCGGCGCGAAACGGCATCTCGACATGCTGCCCGCGCGGCTGCGCGCCGCGCGCGAAGCATGGCCGTCGCCGTTCGACCTGTCGGCGCTGCTCGCGCGCCGCGGCGCGCCCGTGTGCGTGCTCGCGAGCGGCGACCCGATGCTGTTCGGCGTCGGCGCGACGCTCGCCCGCGCGCTTTCCCCCGACGAATGGCGCGTGCTGCCCGCGCCGTCGTCGCTGTCGCTCGCGGCCGCGCGGCTCGGCTGGGCGCTGCAGGACGTCGGCGCGGTCTCGCTCGTCGGGCGTCCGCTCGCGACGCTGGGCCGCCACCTGCTGCCGGGCCGGCGGCTGTTCGTGCTGAGCGCCGACGGCCGTACGCCGGCCGCGGTCGCGGCCGAACTCGTCGCCCGCGGCTTCGGGCCGACGCGCATCAGCGTGTTCGAACATCTGGGCGGCCCGCTCGAACGGCGGATCGACGGCCTCGCGCACGACTGGAACATCGACGAAACCGCCGCACTCAATCTCGTCGCGCTCGACTGCCGGGCGGGCCCCGACGCGCCGCGCCGCGCGCTCACGCCCGGCCTGCCCGACGACGCGTACCGCCACGACGGCCAGCTCACCAAGCGCGACCTGCGCGCGATGACGCTCGGGCGCCTCGCGCCCGCGGCCGGCGAACTGCTGTGGGACGTCGGTGCCGGCAGCGGCTCGATCGGCATCGAATGGATGCGCGCGCATCCATCCTGCCAGGCGATCGCGATCGAAGCGCATGCGGAGCGGCAGCGCTTCATCGAACACAACCGCGATACGCTCGGCGTGCCGGGCCTGCAACTCGTCGCGGGCCGTGCGCCCGATGCGCTCGCGGGGCTCGCCGCGCCCGACGCGATCTTCATCGGCGGCGGCGCGACGGCGCCCGGCGTGCTCGACGCGTGCTGGGCGTCGCTGAAACCCGGCGGACGGCTGGTCGCGAACGCGGTCACGCTGCAAGGCGAGATGGCGCTCGCCGCGTGGCGCGATGCGCATGGCGGCACGCTCACGCGCGTGTCGTTCGCGCACGCCGAACCGCTCGGCCGCTTCGACACGTGGCGGCAGCCGCTGCCGGTCACGCTGTACGACGGGCGCAAGCCCGACGCGACAGACGCGGCCGACGCGGCAGGTTCGTCGAATAGGGCGAACCCGTCGAACCCAGCGGACGCGTGATGCGCGACGAAACCCCCGAACAGCCCGCGCCGCTGCGCTTCGGCTACACGACCGGCAGCTGCGCGACCGCGACGTCGCTCGCGGCCGCGCGGCTGCTGCTCGCGGGTCACGCGGACGACGCGGTCGAGATCGTGCTGCCGAAGGGACAGCGCGTGATGATGCGGCTCGAATTCTGCCGCGTCACGGCCGACGGCGCCGAAGCCGGCACGATCAAGGATGCCGGCGACGATCCGGACGTCACGCACGGCGCGCTGATCTTCGCGCGCGTCGCGCTCACGGCAGCGCCCGGCGTGCGCTTTCATGCGGGGCCGGGCGTCGGCACGGTCACGCGCGCGGGGCTCACGCTGCCGGTCGGCGAACCGGCGATCAACCCGGTGCCGCGCCAGATGATGACCACGCACCTCGAAGCGCTCGGCGCTGAACACGGCTACACGGGCGGTTTCGACGTGACGATCGGCGTCGAAGGCGGCGAGGCGCTCGCGCTGAAGACGATGAACCCGCGCCTGGGCATCGTCGGCGGGCTGTCGATCCTCGGCACGACCGGCATCGTGCGGCCGTTTTCGTGTTCGGCCTATATCGCATCGATTCATCAGGGCATCGACGTCGCGCGGGCGAACGGCATCGCGCACATCGCCGCCTGCACGGGCAACGCGAGCGAGGATGCGATGCGCGCGCACTACCATCTGCCCGACATGGCGCTGATCGAGATGGGCGATTTCGCGGGCGCGGTGCTCAAGCACCTGCGGCGCGCGCCGGTCGCGCGCCTGTCGATGTGCGGCGGCTTCGGCAAGCTCAGCAAGCTCGCGGCCGGCCATCTCGACCTGCACAGCCGCCATTCGAGCATCGATCTGCCGCTGCTCGCGCAGTGGGCGGCGCAAGCCGGCGCGAGCGATGCGCTGCAGGCCGCGATGCGCGCCGCGAACACGAGCCAGGAAGCGTTGAAGCTCGCGCAGGCCGACGGCGTGCCGCTCGGCGACCTCGTCTGCGCGCATGCGCTGCGGGTCGCACGCGACATCGTGCCGCCGTCGGTCGCGGTCGAAATGTTCGCGATCGACCGACAGGGCCGCTTCGTCGGGGAGGCGCGATGAGCCCGCGCATCCTGCTGCTCGGCGGCACCGGCGATGCACTGAAAATCGCGCGCGCGCTCGGCCCGCATCATGTCTATAGTCTCGCCGGTCTCGGCAAGACGCCCGACGATTTGCGCTGCGACGTGCGCGTCGGCGGTTTCGGCGGCGCAGCCGGGCTGACCGCGTATCTTCGCGACGCTGGCATCGGCCTCGTGATCGACGCCACGCATCCGTATGCCGCGCAAATCAGCGCGAACGCCGCGGCGGCGACGCGCGACGCGGGCGTGCCGCTATGGGCGCTGCGCCGCGCGCCGTGGACGCCGCAACCGGGCGACGACTGGCGGATGGTCGACGAGTGGGCCGGCATCGAGGCCGCGCTCGCGCCGTTCAGGCGTCCGCTGTTCACGCTCGGCCGCGAGCCGCTCGCGCATCTCGACGCGATCCCGCCGCACCAGTTCTGGCTCGTGCGCTGCCTCGATGCGCACGCCGGCAACGCCCGCGCGCAGGTCATCGCCGCGCGCGGGCCGTTCACGCCCGACGGCGAGCGCGCGCTGTTCGCGCTGGCTGGCATCGACGTCGTCGTCAGCAAGAACAGTGGCGGCGCGGCCACCGAGGCCAAGCTCGACGTCGCGCGCGAACGCAGGCTGCCGGTCGTGATGCTGCGCCGGCCGCCGCTGCCCGATGCCGACCGCGGGTTCGACTCGGTCACGGCGCTCATCGACGCACTCGATCCGGCCGCGCGCGCCTGACGCGACGCAGCGGTCACCCCACGAATTGACGGAGAATTTTCGATGACGGTGTACTTCATCGGCGCGGGCCCCGGCGACCCGGAGCTGATCACGGTGAAGGGCCAGCGCCTCGTGCGCATGTGCCCGGTGATCCTGTATGCGGGTTCGCTCGTGCCGGCCGCCGTGCTCGACGGTCATTGCGCGGAGCAGGTCGTCAACACGGCCGAGCTCGACCTCGATGCGATCGTCGCGCTGCTCGCCGCCGCGCACGCGAAAGGGCAGGACGTCGCGCGCGTGCATTCGGGCGACCCGTCGCTGTACGGCGCGATCGGTGAGCAGATCCGCCGCCTGAAAGCGCTCGGGATTCCGTACGAAATCGTGCCGGGCGTGACGGCCACGGCTGCGTGCGCGGCGACGCTCGGTGTCGAGCTGACGCTGCCCGGCGTCGCGCAGACGGTGATCCTCACGCGCTTCGCGGGCAAGACGACGATGCCGGAAGGCGAAGCGCTCGGCGCGCTCGCCGCGCATCGCGCGACGCTTGCGATCCATCTCGGCGTGCGCCATCTCGCGCGTATCGTCGACGAAGTGCTGCCGCATTACGGCGCCGATTGCCCGGTGGCGGTGATCTATCGCGCGAGCTGGCCCGACGAGGAACGCGTGACGGGCACGCTGGCCGACATCGTCGGCAAGGTGCAGGGCACGCAGATCGAGCGCACCGCGCTGATCCTGATCGGGCGCGTGCTCGACGCCGAAGGATTCGCGGATTCGACGCTGTACGCGAGCGGGGGCTGAACGCACCTGCGCCCGCGCCGCTGGCCCGCGGCGTCGCTCAGGCCCGCGCCATGCGTCGCACCTGCTTCGGCGCAAACCCTGCCGCCAGCGCGAACAGCGCGATACAGAGGCACGCCATCGCGATCCACGCGGGCGTCAGATCCGCAAGATGCTGGCGCACCAGGCCGGCCGCGAACGGAAACAAGCCTGCGACCAGGTAGCCGACGCCCTGCACGAACCCCGTCAGCGACGCGGCATCGGCCGGCGTCGCCGCATGGTCAACCGTGACGATCAACGACAGCGGAAACAGCGCGCCGATCCCCGCGCCGAGCAGCAGCGCGGCCGGCAACGCGAGCGCGTCGGGCGCGGCCAGCATCACCAGCAAGCCGACGAACAGCGACGCGATCGCCGCATGCAGCGCGGGCCGGCGATCGGGCAGGCGGTCGATCGTCGCGGAAATGGTCAGGCCCGCGACGACTTCCGCGAGCGTCACGCCACCGAGCAGGCTGCCGGCCGCGGTCGGCGACCAGCCAAGCCGCATGTAGTACGGCGGCAGCCACGCGAGCACGAGCGTGTAAGCGCCCGTCGCGATGCCGAAGAACAGCGCGAGCCGCCATGCGCGCGGCGAACGCGACGGCCGTGCATTCGATACCGACGCCGGCCCGCCGGCCAGCGCGTCGCCACCGCGGCTGGCCAGCGGCCACGCCAGTGCGGCGAGCGCCGCCGGCAGCACCCAGCCCGCGAGCGCGGCGAGCCAGCCCCAGCGCGCCGCGGCGAACGGCGCGACGACGCTCGCGAGCACCGCGCCGCCCATGATCGACGTCGAATAGACGCCCATCGCGCCGCCGATGCGCGTCGCGAAATGCGCCTTCACGAAGCCGGGCAACAACGCCTGCACCATCGCGATCCCGACGCCCGCGCAGCACGCGCTCGCGAGCAGCAGCCATGCGTGCTGCGCCCCGACGCGCGATGCGCAGGCCAGCCCGATCAACGCGACGCCGAGCCACACGCCGCCCGCGATCCCGGTGATGCGCTGCAGCCGCCGCGCGCTCAGCGCGCCGAGCCCCATCAGCAGGATCGGGATCGTCGTCAGCAGGCTGGCCGCGCCGTCGCCAATACCCGTCGCGCGCTGGATCATGTCGAGCAACGGGCCGACCGCGGCGAGCGCCGGCCGCAGGTTCAGCCCGACGAGCACGATCGCGGCGAGCCGCCATCCGGGAGAAGTGAAGCGATTCATTGCAAGGCCCTCGATATCGGTGCGCGGCTGTCAGCGAGGCGCCGCGCGTTTTTCCGGTAAAGTATCTCGACATCAAGATATATGGCAATTTATCTTGACGTCAAGATAACTGGTGAGCCGAGGAGGGTTAATGGATCGAGCCGAGCATGCGCTCGCGCAATGGCGCGCCGAGCGTCCGGATCTCGACGCAACGTCGATGGTGGTGATGGGGCGGCTGCAGGAAGCCGCGCTCGTGATCGCGCGGGACCGTCTCAATCCGCTGTTCGCGCGCTACGGCATGCAGCCGGGCGAATTCGACGTGCTCGCGACGCTGCGGCGCAGTGGTGCGCCGTTCGCGCTGACGCCGACCGCGCTGTATGACGCGCTGATGATGTCGTCGGGCGGGATGACCGCGCGCATCGACCGGCTGCAGAAGGCGGGGTGGGTCGAGCGTCGGCCGAACCCGGCCGACGGGCGCGGCACGCTCGTCGCGCTGACGGATGCGGGGCGGGTGCTGATCGATGAGGCGGTTGGTGCGCACATCGATAACCAGCGCGAGGTGCTGGCGGTGTTGTCGGCGGCGGAGCAGGCGCAGTTGTCGGAACTGCTGGGGAAGTTGCTGGCGGGGCTGGAAGGTGGGGCGCCGGAAGGGGAGGAAGGGACGTCGCGTTGAAGAATGCGTGATGGAAACGGACGCGGCGGGCAAAAAAGTTCTTCGTGAATTTTCGTGGGCGTCGCTTGCCGACCCGTTTGAGTCCTTCGGCACTTCCTCGTGACGACGGCGGGTTTCGAGTCTCAAACGGTCGCTGCCTCCGATCGATTAGCATATGGCGATGTCGCCGTTGAAGCGGGCCGCAAATTCGCTCCGATTACGTCTAATATGAGGGCCTAGCAATGATCACAGAAGCTAAATTCAATCGACTTTCCATTGCGGTTCGCGATTTCGAAAAATGCATAGAATTTGCGGAAGAAGCGAAAGGCCACTCTCAATCTAGCCTTGCATACGAAGCGATCGTCTTTGCCGCAATCGTGTGCTATTACAGGCCATTTTCGCCAAACGAAAGGGGGCCGGCTGAGGCGACCTCGAAGCTGGAGCTTGGTGACTTCGCAAACTTGACAGCGCCTGAGACTGAACTTCACGAAAAGTGTAAGAGATTGCGTAACAAAGCGATTGCACATTCAGAATACAAGTACAACCCCACACGTCTTGATACGTCGAGTGGTGTCATAGCAAGCATGCCGTTCTCGTTGGCCCAAAATGAACCAAATTTGGCAGCCCTATCGACTTTGGCGCGAAAACTCGCCGAGGAGTGCCATCATATGCGAGCAGACTATGTTCGCAATCGTCGAAATTCTGCGGGGTTGGAGTCCGTTCCGGGCACGGATTCCTAACGGGAAACGCACCTCTGCCCGCGCAAAGTCGCTTGCATCATCAAGTTGATCGGCGGGTTACGGGCGGAAACTAAGGGTCATATCGGCGTGTAGCGAGGTAATTTGATGCCATGCATGTGTTCCCATTCGAGATCTGGGTGCTTCGTCCCGCCCTTGATTAGGTCAGTCAGTGACAGTAAAGTCGATGAAATATTGGCTGCAACCACCGGATCAGGATTTAGTGTAAGGGGAAGACCTGCATCACCACGAAAAAAGCACTCTGTAACTGCGCACTGAATAGCGAGAAATGGCCAGAACCAGTCGCTGCCAATTTCTGGGTGGATATCGCCCATTGGCTTTCTCAATGAATTAAAGATGTTCATGCCCGCCCACAAGATGCGATATCTGAAGAGTACCGCGTTCCACTTCGCATCTAGGTTGAGCGCTCCACCAAAACTTTGCAAATACGCGGCCAGCGGTCCGTTGGTGTGGGAGAGCAGTTCGAGATTTTGCCGTAGTTCACCACTGATTCCCAGCCAGCCCCGTAACCCCGTTTGATCTGCGGCGGGTGGTGAGTCGATGACAAGCACCTGAAACGGTGCGCAGGCTGCGACGAGACCGACTACTTCGTCGCGCGTCTTCTGCAGTGGGTCAGTAGATCCCAATATATCCAACACTTTCGCGGCCCAAACCTTGGCTTGCTGCTCCTTGAACTCGGGCGTGAAATCTTTCGTGATCGCGAGGTTGTTCGTCCAGAACGCCTGAATGGCAAGTGACGCCTCAACGAATTCGTGGGGATGGGCTGTAACGTTCTTGACCGATTGCGGCACGAACGCATCTCGCAGTTTTTTGAACATGGTTTGTATTCTTGAGTGTCCTTGGATTGGGCGAGGCGACACCGTCACAATACTGCCAATATTACTCGGGAACGCACCAACCGCAACCGAGCTCCTCCTGCACGCCGCGAGCGCGAGTGGCCGATAAAGGCGCCGGTAGTACCGTCCCGTACGGTTGCGTTTCGGCTTTTGAGTGGCAAATTCGGCACTCTGCGCGATACGCTCATGCGGGAGGGACGCATGCCGCTAGAATTCATTCACGTTCCGCGTCGAGGAGACCGCCTTGAAACAAGAAATTCAATCCCTGCTGGACAGAATGGCACAAGGGGGCGACTGGCACGCCTTTCGCAATGAAATTGCAGCGCTGCACGAGCACGCGACGACCGAAGATGAGCATGTGGCGTTGCTAGAAGCGCATCGAACACTCGTGGCCGTGGGAAGAGAGTGCTTTGATGAAGCGTCCTACGCAAAGCTGCTTCAAGCCGCAAACGCGGAATACCGGATGTTCCTTAACAAGGAGGCGACAGAGGATGGCTTGGTCAATCCGGTACTGCTGGACCGGATAACGCGCCGAGAAGTAACAGCGGGACGGCTCGGTGCCGACGACAACCTTCGAACATTGGCCGCAGCAGGGGCATCGGTTCTAGGCGACTCCGCAAAGAGCGCTGCACGTCGATGCAAACCGGGAGACTGGTTCTTCTATGGAATGGGCTTCGCGGCCCTTCTAGCAGTGGCGCTAGAGAATGCCCATGTCTCCCGGCTCTGGATGATCGCGCTTGGTCTGATCGTCGGCTGGTTCTTAAACGAGCGGGAGCGCAAGCATATCGATACATCGATTGATGGGCGTCGCTCAGAAAGTTGAACGCCAGACTCCGTCACGATAACCGATGGCAATCCAAGCCAGCAGCGCAACCGACCCTGAGCAGCGCTTCGGTGAGCGTTGACGATGATGCACGTCGCGAAAGGCATGGCCACTTACTGAGCGGGGCCGACGTCTGAATGTCCAAGCAACGGTAGGAGCAAATGACGCTTCTGGCCGAAGACCGACAGTCTTCCCAGCGTTCCCCGAAAATTCGCGATGAACCAAAAAACCCGCCGCACAATGCGGCGGGCGTCGCAGGTCGCAGGGCGCGGGCCGCACGTGGTGCGCCCGCGTAACCGATCAGCCGCGCGCCGGAATATTGAGCCCCCGCGCGACAGCCGGACGAGCAACAAACGCGTCAAGCACCCGCTTGACGTGCCGGAATTCGCTGAACCCCACCAGTTCACCCGCCTCATAGAAACCGACCAGGTTCCGCACCCACGGGAAGATCGCGATATCGGCGATCGTGTACGTATCGCCCATCACCCACTGGCGGTTCGCGAGATAGGCGTCGAGCACGCCGAGCAGGCGCTTCGACTCGTCGACGTAGCGCTGACGCGGTCGCTTGTCCTCGTAATCGCGCCCGGCGAACTTGTGGAAGAAGCCGACCTGGCCGAACATCGGCCCGATGCCGCCCATCTGGAACATCACCCACTGGATCGTCTCGTAGCGGCCCGCGAGATCCTTCGGGATCAACTGGCCCGTCTTGTCCGCGAGATAGATCAGGATCGCGCCCGATTCGAACAGCGGCAGCGGCTGGCCGTCCGGGCCGTTCGGATCGATGATCGCCGGGATCTTGTTGTTCGGGTTCAGCGACAGGAATTCGGGCGACAACTGGTCGTTCGTGTCGAAGCGCACGAGGTGCGGCTCGTACGGCAGGCCGGTTTCCTCGAGCATGATCGACACCTTGACGCCGTTCGGCGTCGGCAGCGAGTAGAGCTGAAGGCGGTCGGGATGCTGGGCCGGCCACTTTTGCGTGATCGGGAAGGCGGACAGATCGGGCATGAAGGTTCGCTCGTCGAAGTGAATGATCCGCGCTGCGTTCGCGCTGCCGCGCCCGAACACGATCCACGGCGCGGCGGCGGGCCGGAGCGCGCCGAAAACGCCCACTGTAGCCGATCCCCGGAATCGCTGCAGGCGCCGGCTGCGCACGCGCCCGCACCGCCGAAGCCATCAGAAGTTGTGCCGCAGCCCGACCATCGCGGCCGTCGTGCCGACGCCGGGCGCGACCGGCTGCCCGTACACGAGCATCTGGGCCATCGTGCCGCGATTGTTCACGTGGCCGACCTGCGCGTAGACCGTCGTCCGCTTCGACAGGCTGTAGTCGGCCGCGAGCACGACCGCCGTCGACTTGTTCGCCGAGACGTTGCGATCCTTCAGGTAATACACGGCCGAGCTCACCTGCAGGAAAGGCGTGAAGCGATAGCCGACGCCAGCCGACAGCATGTCGAGGTTGACCTTGTCCGCATGCGACGGATTCCGGCCGTTGCCGTACGACGCCGACACCGAGAAATCGCGGATCGTGTATTTCGCGCCGACGTAGACGAAGCGATTGTTGTCGACGCCGGTCGGCGCGACGCCCGGCGCCGGGTTCGTGTCGTGACCGTTGTAGTAGACGGCCGACAGGGTCAGCCCGTAGTTCGCATACTTGAGCACGACCGATTCGCGCGTGCCGCCCTGGAATTGCCCCGCGACGCCGCCCGGCGCGTATTCGAGCGCGATCGACGCGCCCGCGAACGTCGGCGACTGGTAGACGAGCGCATTGCTGTCGTACAGCGCGCCGATCGAGCCGTTGGTGCTCGTCCCCGGCCAGCCGGCCGCGGTGTTCAGGCCGAGCCACGCGGTCAGCACGCTGCCGAAGAACTGCGCATTGCGCACGTCGGTGTCGGCCATCGCATAGATCATCGGCACGATCTGGCGGCCGGCCGTGAACGAACCGAACGGGCCCGACACGCCGAGCGACGCGACCTGGTTGAAGATCGCGACGGCGCCGGGTGTGTCGCTCAGCTGCAGCTTGCCGGTACCGCTGTCGAACGAGCCCTGCAGCTTGAAGTTGATCTTGTAGCCGCCGCCGATGTCCTCGCTGCCGCGGATGCCCCAGAAGCTCGAATAGATGCCGCCGTCCTTCATCCGGAACACCTTGCCGGTGTTCGGCGCGCGGGGGCTGAACGACGCGGCCGACGTGCTCTGGTACAGCAGCCCCGTGTCGATCACGCCGTACAGCGTGACGGAGGATTGCGCATGCGCGAGCGCCGAACAGCCGGCAAGCGCCGCGAGCGCGGCCAGTTTCGTCTTCATCGAAGTCTCCAGGATCGTCATTGGCCCGGACGGGATCGAGCCCGGCCGGGTAAAGCGGGTAAAGCGAGGAAGCAGCGAGGCCGGCGGCAAGGCGCGACATGCGCGCCGGGGCGAGCCGTGCGGAAAGACTACGCAACGGCAGGCAACCGCTCCCCCCCATGCGCGGGGGGCAGGGTTGCGGAGAATTGAAGGGGGGCGGACAGCTACGCCGCTATGGGCGTCCGGCTCGGACAGGTGTCAAGGCGCGTTTTCAAGCAGCCCGAGCACCAGCGCGCGGCGCACCGCATGCTTGCGCGAGCTCGCGTCGAGCTTGCCGAACAGGTTCTTCAGGTGCCACTTCACGGTTTCCTCGCCGACGGCGAGCGCGACCGCGATCTCCTTGTTCGACAGGTTGCGCGCGAGCAATTCGAGGATCGCGCGCTCCTTCGGCGTCAGCACGACGCTCGGCACCGCGCGCGGGCTCGTCGCGCCGCGCGGGGCCGGCGGCACGATGCGCGGCTGCGGCAGCGCGTGCCGCGCGGGGCCGTCGCCGGCGGCCGCCTCGTCGCCGACGCGGCGCGCCCAGTCGGCCACGGCCGGATGCGCATCGGCGAGCGTGCGCGTGAGGCCGAACATGTCCGCGAGGTTCATCGCCTCGTCGAGCAGCGCACGGCCGCCACGCCCCGACTGGTCGAGCGCGAACGCGCTGAGCGCCATGATCTCGATGCGCTCGCGGCCCATGCTCATTTCGCGGGCCAGCACGGCGGCTTCGTCGAGCGCCGCGCATGCGTCGTCCCAGCGGCGCGCGGCCAGCGCCGCGTATGCATGCGCGGTCGCCTGCAGCAGCACGACGGGGCGCCGCCACAGCGGCCCGTGCGCCGGAAATTCGGCCGCGGCGATCGCATCGATCCGCTCGACCAGTGCATGGCACGTCGCCTCGCGATAACGCGCCGCGTGAATGCGCACCTGCTCGGCGACGCTCGCGACCGACAGGCGCGGCAGCCGCCGCGCGACGCCCATCGCGTCGAGCGCCTCGAGCAAGTCGATCGCGCGATGCTCGACGCCGCGCAGCAGCGCGATGCGCGCGGCCGTGCGATAGCCGAGCAGCACGGTGTCGGGCGTGCCCGCGTGTTCGAGCACGTCGAGCCGGTTCGCGAGCAGCGCGGCGGCCTGGTCGACGCGATCGGCCTCGTAGGCGATCGCCGCGCACATCGCCGCGAGCATGCAGGTCAGCGGATGGCGCCGCCCGAGATCGGTTTCCGCGCGCGCCAGCGCCGGCGACAGCACGTCGTCCGCGAGCCGGATCTGGCCTTCGCGCAGGTAGCTCAGGCCCGCGATCAGTTCGCCCCAGCGCGCGACGTAGCCGAATCCGGCCGCCGTCTCGCCGCGCGGGGCGGCCTGCTGGAAGCGACGCGCCTGCGCCGGTTCGCCGACGATGATCGCGCGCGCCGACAGCCGGTTCGCATGCATTTGCGCGAGCCACGTCGCCGCCGGCGGCGTGAAGTCGGCCCACGGCTCGAACAGTTCGACGAAGCGATCGATTTCATCAGCGTAATACGCGGCCGCGCTGAGGATCAGCGCGCATTCGTAGCGCATCGCGGCCGGCGTGCCGTCGTCGGCCAGGATGCCCGCGATCTGGCGCCGCGCCTCGACATGGCGCTCGCCGAGCGCCAGCGCCCACGCGACCGCGATCCGCAGCGTCGGGCGCTTGTCGAGCTCCGCATCGGGCAGCAGCGCGAGCCAGTCGAGCACGTCGTTGATGCGGCCCTGCTTGATCGCATCCTCGAGGCAGCGCTGCGCGAGCGCGTACGCGGTCTCGACCTGGCCGGCCGCATACGCGTGGCGCGCGGCTTCCTCGGTCATCCCGTGCGCGTCGAGCCAGCTCGCCGCGCGAGCGTGCAGCGTGCTGCGCTCGACGTCGGCGCGCGCGGCCAGCCGATCGCGCAGCGTGTCGCGCACGAGCGGGTGCAGCCGGCACCAGTCCGAATCGTCCGATGCGATGAACAGCGGCGTGTCGCGGGCGAGCCGCGCGAGGCGATCGGGCGCGCGCGCGTCGTCGAGCAGCGCCGCGCACAGCGACGGATGCAGGCGATCGGCGACGCTCGTGCGCGTCAGGAACGCGGTGTCGTCGGCCGACAGGTTCGCGAGCAGCAGCTCGACGAGCCGGTCGCGCGTGCCGTCCACGCGGGCGGCGAGCGCATCGACCGCCTGGCGCGGATCGGCCGAGCGCGCCATCGCGGCCATCGCGAGCTGCAGCCCGAGCGGCCAGCCGTCGACGCGCTCGAACAGCCGCGCGCACGCATCGGCGTCCACCCGCTGCGCGAAGCGCGCGCCGACCAGCGCGATCGTCTCATCGAGCGTGAAACGCAGCCAGTCGGGGCCTGCCAGCGTGCATTGGCCGCCCGCGAGCAGGTCGCCGGCCGCGTGATCGAGCCCGCGCCGCGCCGCGACGACGACATGCAGGTTCTGCGGCGCGTTGTGCAGCACGTAGGTCAGCGCATCGAGACCGGCGGCCGGCAGCCGCTCCGCGTCGTCGACGATCAGCAACGCCTCCATCGACAGTTGCGCGACCTCGGCCAGCCACGCGGTCAGCCCGTCCAGCGCACGCGCCGCGCCGCCCGGGATCAACCGTCCGAAGCCTGGCCGCGCGCAGCCGGTCCGCACCGCCTGCACGAGCCCCTGCAGCAGCCGTGGCGCGTCGTCGCGCTCGTCGGCCGACAGCCACACGACCGCGCGGCCGAGCGCGACGGTTTCGCGGCGCCATTGCGCGAGCAGCGAGGTCTTGCCGTAACCGGCCGGCGCCTGCACCAGCGTGACCGGGCGACCGCCGAACGCCGGTGCGGCAAGGCTCAGCCGCGCACGCGCGAGCAGCTGCGCCGGCACGCGCGGCGCGGTCGTCTTCAGCACGAGTTCGGTGGGGGGCGCGTCGGCGCGATCGGGTGGGTAGGCCATCGGGGCAGCAGTGGGGTCCGGCGCGGCCACGCGGGCCAGCGTCCGGGGTGGGCTTGGCGGAAGGATCGGTCGAACCGCGTTCGCGCGTCAATCCCCCCCGCGCCGAGTGGGGCCGCCCGGGCGCGGCGTCGATAGCATGGGTTCCGATGCATGACGAACGCCACGAGGAGGGCACCCATGAAGATCGTATCGACCGGCGCGAAGCGTCACGCGCCGAGCGCCGGATAAGCGGAGCGGCACGATGTACCGCCATCTGCTCGTGACGGTCGACGGCGCGCCCGGCGGCATCGACGCGATCGGCGATGCGCTCGAACTGGCGCGCGCGGTCGGCGCGCGGGTCACGTTCGTGCTGTCCGCCGCCGCGCCGGACTCGCGTTTATCCGGAGCGCGGCCGCCCGGACACGGTGCGAAAGTGGAAGCCGCCGCGCGGGCGCAGGGCCTGTCCCATGCGATCGCTGGGGCCGGCCATCCGGGGGCCGGCCATCCGGGAGCCGGCGACGCATCGCCGGGCGCGCTCGCCGACGAGCTCGGCTGCGACCTGATCGGCGTCGCCGCGCTGCCGCCCGACGCCGATGCGGCGGCCCGCGCACGGCGGCAGCGGTTGCTCGCGACGAGCGGCGTGCCGGTGCTCGTGTGCCCGTCGCACCGGGCGCCCGCCGCGGCGCGCGTGATCGCGCGTTGTCTCGATGCGCATCGCGCGGTCGGCGTGTTGCTCGAGGCGCTGATGGCGTCCGGCGACGCCGCGCATGCGCCGCAGCGGCAAGCGGCTGATGCGCGGGATGCGCTGGCTTCGCTCGCCGCACTGCAGAACGCCCGCTTCGGCACGGCCGACGAAGCGCGGCTCTTCGCGGCATTGCGCATCCGGGCGGAGTGCGTCGCGGCCGAACTGGACGAACTCGACCGCCAGCGGCAGCGCGACACGCAAACCCTCGGCGCGCTCGCCCGGCTCGCCGAAGACGGGCTGCCGTCGGCCGCGTTCGACACCGCGCTGGCCCGCTATGCGCACGGCACGTTCGAGCAGATGGGGCGGATGGAAGGCGTGATTTTCCCGGCCGCGCGGCGCTACCTCGTCGACGCCGACTGGGCCGGACTGGACGAACCGCTGGCGGACGGCGCACCCGCGACGCCGCCACGCACGAACGAACCCGCCGATGCGCGCCGCGCATCGGACTGACGACTTACGGAGAACAAGATGGCTCATGCAGTGCGATTCCACGAAACCGGCGGCCCCGACGTACTGCGCTGGGAGGCGGTCGACGTCGGCGATCCGGGCCCCGGCCAGGTGCGCCTGCGGCACGAGGCGGTCGGCCTGAACTTCGCCGACACGTATTTCCGCAGCGGCCTGTATCCGGTGCCGCTGCCGGCCGGCATCGGCGTCGAGGCGGCCGGCGTGGTCGAGGCCGTCGGCCCCGGCGTGACGAACGTCGCCGCCGGCGACCGCGTGACGTACACGGGCTTCCTGAACACGCTCGGCGCGTACAGCACCGAACGGCTGATCGCGGCCGCGCCGCTCGTCCGGCTGCCCGCCGGCATCGCGTGCGAAACGGCCGCCGCGATGACGATGCGCGGCCTCACGTCGGCCTACCTGCTGCGCCGCATTCACGCGTTTGCGCCGGGCGACACGATCCTGCTGCACGCGGCCGCCGGCGGCGTCGGGCTGATCGTGTCGCAATGGGCGAGGCTGCTCGGGCTCACGGTGATCGGCACCGTCTCCAGCGAACACAAGGCCGCGATCGCCCGCGCGCACGGCTGCGACCATACGATCGACTACAGCCGCGAGGACGTCGCGAAGCGCGTGCGCGAACTGACGGATGGCGCGGGTGTCGACGTCGTGTTCGACAGCGTCGGCAAGGACACCTTCGAAGGCTCGCTCGATTCGCTGAAGCGGCGCGGGCTCATGGTGTGCGTCGGCACCGCGTCGGGCCCGATCCCGCCGTTCGATCCGCAGCGACTTGCGATGAAGGGCTCGCTGTACCTGACGCGCCCGGCGCTGGCCGACTACATCGCCGATCCGGCCGAGAAGAACGACCTGGCCGGCGAACTGTTCGCGCACGTCGCGGCCGGCCGCATCAGGATCGAGATCAACCAGCGCTATGCGCTGCAGGACGCCGCGCAGGCGCACCGCGATCTCGAATCGCGCAAGACCACCGGTTCATCGGTGTTCATCGTCTGAGGAGGCGCGCATGCGAGTCGAACCCCTGACCTGTGCGATCGGTGCGGAGCTGCTCGGCGTGAACCTAGCCGACGCCGTGCACGACGACGGCCTGTTCGCCGAGATCCGCGCGCAACTGCTCCGGCACCGCGTGCTGTTCCTGCGCGACCAGGACATCACGCGCGCCGAGCACGTCGCGTTCGCGCGGCGCTTCGGCGAACTCGAGGATCATCCGGTCGCCGGCAGCGATCCCGAGCACCCGGGGCTCGTGCGGATCTACAAGTCGCCCGACCAGCCGAACGACCGCTACGAGAATGCGTGGCACAGCGATGCGAGCTGGCGCGTGGCGCCGCCGTTCGGCTGCGTGCTGCGCTGCATCGACGGTCCGCCGGTTGGCGGCGACACGATGTGGGCAAACATGGTGCTCGCGTACGAGCGCCTGCCGGACCACGTGAAGCAGCAGATCGCGGACTTGCGCGCGCGCCACAGCATCGAGGCGAGCTTCGGCGCGGCGATGCCGATCGACAGGCGGCTCGCGCTGAAGGCGCAGTATCCGGACGCCGAGCATCCGGTCGTGCGCACGCATCCGGAAACCGGCGAGAAGGTGCTGTACGTGAACGCGTTCGCGACGCATTTCACGAACTTCCACACGCCGGCGCGGGTGCGCTTCGGGCAGGACGCGAACCCCGGCGCCGGCCAGTTGCTGCAGTACCTGATCAGCCAGGCCTATATCCCCGAATACCAGGTGCGCTGGCGCTGGAAGAAGAACAGCGTCGCGATCTGGGACAACCGCAGCACGCAGCATTACGCGGTGATGGACTACCCGCCGTGCGTGCGCCGGATGGAGCGCGCGGGCATCGTCGGCGACGTGCCGTTCTGAGCGCGAGCGCGGCTTAACCGATTCGCCACCCGATACACGCCGCGCCGGGCTCGCCGCCCGGCGCGGCGGGGTACGCATGCCTGTACGCGTCGTACGCCCGACACACAACGATTCCCACTGGAGGACGACATGCAATTTCTCGACGATTCGCTGCACCCGGAAAACCAGGACAAGGTGGTCATCACGGTCGCGCCGTACGGCCCCGAATGGATGCCCGCCGATTTTCCGGAAGACATTCCGGTGACGATGGACGAGCACGTGCAGAAGGCCGTCGACTGCTATAACGCGGGCGCGACGGTGCTGCACCTGCACGTGCGCGAGCTCGACGGCAAGGGCAGCAAGCGGCTGTCGAAATTCAACGAACTGCTCGGCCGGTTGCGCGAGGCGGTGCCCGACATGATCCTGCAGGTCGGCGGCTCGATCTCGTTCGCGCCGGAAGGCGACGGCGCCGAGGCGAAATGGCTGTCCGACGACACGCGCCACATGCTCGCCGAGCTGACGCCGAAGCCCGACCAGGTGACGGTCGCGATCAACACCGTGCAGATGAACATCACCGAGCTGATGAGCCGCAAGGACATCGCCGGCACGTCGCTGAACGAAAACGCGCTGTGGGACGCCTATCGCGAGATGACGGTGCCGGCCGGCCCCGGCTGGGTCGACGAGCACCTGCGCCGCCTGCAGGCGGCCGGCATCCAGCCGCATTTCCAGCTCACCGGCATGCACGCGCTCGAAACGCTCGAACGGATCATCCGGCGCGGCGTCTATCGCGGCCCGCTGAACGTCACGTGGGTCGGCATCGGCGGCGGTTTCGACGGTCCGAATCCGTACAACTTCATGGAATTCGTGCGGCGTTGCCCGGACGGCGCGTGCATCACGCTCGAATCGCTGATGAAGAACGTGCTGCCGATCAACACGGTCGCGATGGCGCTCGGCCTGCATCCGCGCTGCGGGATCGAGGACACGATCATCGACCAGAAGGGCAACCGGATGACGTCGGTGCAACAGGTCGAGCAGTGCGTGCGGATCGCCCGCGAACTCGGCCGCGAGATCGCGACCGGCAAGGACGCGAAGGCGATCTACCGGATCGGCGTGCAGTACGACGGCGTCGACGAAACGCTCGCGCAGCTCGGGATGGCGCCGAACCGCCGGCCGGGCCAGGTGAGCGTGCCGCTGCGCGCGGCCTGACGCATAGCGCACCGGGCGGCCCGCGAGCGCCGCCCGCCGATCGATGTGGCGCGGCACCCATCCTCGCGTATCGGTATGGCGCGAGGCAAGCTCCCCGAAACGGAGCGGGGCCGCGCAAGCCGCGCCGGCGCATTGCCGCCCCGGCGCCGGAGGAGACACGCATGTTGATTCATCACGTCGAGCCGTCGCTGCAGGACCTGACGGCCACCGAGCGGCGCGCGCCTGCGTATGCGTGGCTCGTGTTCGGGTTGACCGTCGGGCTGCTGCTGTCCGACTACATGTCGCGGCAGGTGCTCAATGCGGTGTTTCCGCTGCTCAAGCACGCATGGGCGCTGTCGGACACGCAGCTCGGTTCGCTGTCCGGCGTCGTCGCGCTGCTGGTCGGGCTGCTGACGTTCCCGCTGTCGGTGCTGGCCGACCGCTTCGGGCGCGTGCGCAGCATCGTGCTGATGGCCGCGTTGTGGAGCGTCGCGACGCTCGGCTGCGCGCTGTCGACCCACTACGCGGAAATGCTGGTCGCGCGCGGCCTCGTCGGGCTCGGCGAAGCCGCGTACGGCAGCGTCGGCGTCGCGCTGATCCTCAGCATCTTTCCGGCCCGGCTGCGCGCGACGCTGACCGGCGCGTTCATGGCCGGCGGCGCATTCGGTTCCGTGTTCGGGATGGCGCTCGGCGGGCTGGTCGGCGCGCATCTGGGCTGGCGCTGGTCGTTCGGCGTGATGGCCGCGCTCGGCATCGTGCTGCTCGTCGCGTATCGCTGCATCGTGACCGAGCGGCGGCTCGCCGCGTGCCGCGTCGAGCCGTGCCGGCGCGAGGCCGGCGCACCGCGCGGCCTGCGCGGCAGCGGGCGCGCGCTGATGTCGGCGCTGTTCGCGTCGCGCTCGGTGATCTGCGCGTATGTCGGCAGCGGGCTGCACCTGTTCGTGCCGGGCGCGCTGTTCGCGTGGCTGCCTAGCTACCTGAACCGCTACTACGCGATGGCGCCCGACCGCGCGGCCGTCGTCGCGGCCGGCTTCGTGCTGCTCGCGGGCGTCGGGATGGTCGGCTGCGGGATCGTCACCGACCGCGTCGGGCGGGCCGACGGCTCGCGCAAATGGCTGACCGCGATCGCATATTGCGTGCTCACCGGCGTGTGCCTCGCGGTTGCGTTCCGGTTGCCGCCCGGGCCGCTGCAGCTCGCGCTGATCTGCGCGGGCATGCTGGTCGGCGCGGGCGCGTCCGGCGCATCGGGCGCGATGGTCGCGAACCTCACGCCGGCCGCGATCCACGCGTCGGCGTTCGCGACGCTCACGCTCGCGAACAACCTGCTCGGCATGGCGCCGGGCCCGCTGCTGACCGGGTGGGCGGCCGATCGCGCCGGGCTCGTCGGCGCACTGCAGTGGATTCCGGTCGTGCCGCTCGCGGCGGCCGTGCTGTTCGCGGTCGGACGCGCGAGCTATGCGGCCGATCTCGCGCGCGTCGAACGCGAACGGCGCGCGACACGACTTTCCTGAACTCTCTTCCCGAACGCTTCCTGGAGGCTGCATGACCCTGGCGACCACGCCCACCATCCTGATCGTGCCCGGCTTGCGCGATCACGTCGAAGACCACTGGCAGACGCATCTCGAACGACGCGTGCCGAACGCGCGCTCCGTCGCGCCGCTCGATGCCGACAAGCTGAGCCGCGCCGCGCGCGTCGCGGCACTCGATGCGGCGCTCGCCGCGATCGACGGGCCGGTGATCCTCGTTGCACACAGCGCGGGCGTGATGATCGTCGCGCATTGGGCACGGCAGGCCACGCGCGCGATTCACGGGGCGCTGCTCGCGGCGCCGGCCGATCTCGATACGCCGATGCCCGAAGGCTATCCGACGCCCGACGCGCTCGCCGCGCACGGCTGGACCCCGGTGCCGACCGGGCCGCTGCCGTTCCCGAGCATCGTCGCCGCGAGCCGCAACGATCCGCTCGCGCGCTTCGACCGCGTCGAGACGCTGGCGGCCGGGTGGGGCAGCCGGCTCGTCGATCTCGGCGAGGTCGGGCACCTGAACCCGGCATCCGGCTACGGCGAGTGGCGCGATGCGGAGCGGTGGATCGGGGAGGTGGCGGCGCTCGGAAAAACCCCTTTGCACCCCGGCGGCCTGACGTTCCCGGCCTGATTCGGGCGCTTCAGCGCTTGTACGGAAACCGAGAAAGGTGACGTGCTGCGGGCCGCACGAAAAGTCATTTCCGAGCACCGAGACGTGCCGATCGCATTGAAGGATCGTTGATTTGCTCGACCTCGATTACGTCATCACGATCCATGACGAGATCATCCGGGATCTGGGCGGACTGAACGGATTGGCTCATGCCGGCGGCCTTGCATCGCGTGGACAATCATGCGCATTACGCCGGGCTCGACGACGTATTCGGCATTGCCGCCACCTATGCAGTTGCCGTCGCACGAGGACATGTGTTCAACGATGCCAACAAGCGTACCGGTCTCACCTGCGCGTTGACTTATATGGAGCGACAGGGGATTACGATTCCCCGTCGCGCCGATCTTGAAGATCTTATGGTCGATGTGGCTGACGGCACGGTAACCAGCGAGGAACTGGCCGAATATTTCAGCGCGGTCCGGGAACTCTCCCAACGCCGTTGACGACCGCGAGTCACCCATCCTCGTACCCATCGCCGTAGATCAATCGTTCAACGGCGTGCATCGCTGGGCTTCTTATCCGGGTACCCGCCGTCTAACGTGCCATTTGGCAATGCACCAAGGAACCCGTTTCAGTCCGCATCACGCCAACATACGACGTCCTAACACGCAAAATGTGTGCGGCGCGCCAAACTGGCCGACTGGTTACATGCCGCATTCGGATGTTTCCCGGAAGCTTTTTGTCAGGGAAAGTCCCGCCCCGCATCCCGTGGTTTTTTGTTGACCGACATCGTATAACGCCGTCATGATTTCCTGACAAGAAAGGTCCCATCCACCGACCGAAGTGAGGAGACATGAACACCACCCCGATCGCTCGCCGTGTCCGCCGGATCGCACTCGCCCTGGGCTTCACGCTGTCGGCCGGCGCGGCCGTTGCGGCCCCCGTATCGCTGAACATCGTCGACGTCGCAGGCAACCTGCAGCTCACGCAGAAGGCCATCGAGGCGTTCAAGGAGAAGAACCCGACCCTCGTCGCGAACGTCACGTTCACAAACGCACCCGCGCCGCAGTTGCCGGGCAAGATCAAGGCGATGCAGGCGGCGGGGCGCTCCGACATCGACCTCGTGCTGACGGGCACCGACGCGCTGGCCGCCGGCATCGAACAGAACCTGTGGCAGAAGCTCCTGCCCGACAACGCAGCCGCGCTCCCCGGCGTGCTCGACAAGTACGCGCCCGGCCCGCGCAAGATGCAGGATCTGGCGCAGGGCTTCGGCCTCGAAGTCACCTACATGCCGGCCGGCCCGTTGCTCGAATACAACCCGGCGAAGGTCTCCGACCCGCCGAAGACGCCCGACCAGTTGCTCGCATGGTGCAAGGCGCACCCGAACAAGCTGATCTATGCGCGCCCGGCGAACTCGGGCCCCGGCCGTACGTTCCTGATGGGGCTGCCGTACGTGCTCGGCGACAAGAATCCGCAGGACCCGATCAACGGTTGGGACAAGACCTGGGCATTCCTGAAACAGTTGAACGACTGCGTGCCGTATTACCCGGGCGGCACGTCGGCGGTGATGAAGGAGCTCGGCGAGGGCACGCGCGACATGACCGTGACCGTCACCGGCTGGGATCTCAACCCGCGCGCGCTCGGCATCGTACCGGCCGAATTCAAAGTCCAGGCGTTCGACAACATGACGTGGGTCAACGACGCGCACTACATGGTGATCCCGAAGGGCGTGCCGAAGGAAAAGCTCGACGTGCTGTTCAAGCTGATGAATTTCCTGCTCGAGCCGGCGCAGCAGGCGACGACCTACGACGACGGCTACTTCTATCCGGGCCCGGCGGTGAAGGGCGTGACGCTCGAGATGGCGCCCGCGCACAGCCAGGAAGTGATCAGGAAATTCGGCCGCCCCGAATACGCGAAGCTGCTCGCCGATCGTCCGCACGTGCAGCCGCTCAACGCGCAGGCGATGGTCGCCGCGTTTCAGAAGTGGGACCGCGAGATCGGTTCGCAGAAATCGAAATAACGCATGAACCCGCGGGCGCTCGGGCGCCCGCGCCGACGGAGTTCGCGTACATGAAGCACAGTTTCGAACGGTTGCGGCTCGACGGCGTGTGCCGCAGTTTCACCAATGCGCAAGGCGCGCAGGTTGCCGCGCTGAACGGCCTCGACCTCGAGATCCGGCGCGGCGAATTCATCGCGCTGCTCGGCCCGTCCGGCTGCGGCAAATCGACCGCGCTGAACTGCATCGCCGGGCTGCAGCCGCTCACGCGCGGCGGCATCTGGCTCGACGACACGCGCATCGACGTGCTGCCGCCCGAGCGTCGCGGCTTCGGGATGGTGTTCCAGAACTACGCGTTGTTTCCGCACATGTCGGTGCTCGACAACGTCGGCTTCGGCCTCAAGATGCGCGGCGTGGCGAAGCAGGAAACGCGGCGGCGCGCGCAGCAGGCGCTCGAGCTCGTGCAGCTCGTCGGTCACGAAGGCAAGCTGCCCGGGCAACTGTCGGGCGGCCAGCAGCAGCGCGTCGCGATCGCGCGGGCGATCGTGATCGAGCCGCCGCTCGTGCTGATGGACGAGCCGTTGTCGAACCTCGACACCAAACTGCGCATCGAGATGCGCGCCGAGATCCGCCGCATCCACACGCAGCTCGAACGCGCGACGATCTACGTCACGCACGACCAGGACGAGGCGCTGTCGATGGCCGACCGCATCGTCGTGATGAAGGAGGGCGTCGTGCAGCAGGTCGCGTCGCCGAAGGACGTCTACACGCGTCCGCACAACCTGCACGTCGCGCGCTTCATGGGCTATCGCAACGTGCTGCCGTTCACGCTCGAAGGGATGGCCGGCGACGGCGTTCGGGTGACAGCCGGTGGCGTGCGCCTCCTCGGCGTGCCGATGGCCGGCTTCGACGCGAAGGACGTCGTGATCGCGCTGCGCCCCGACGACATCGAGCGCGCGGAAGCGGGTGCCGACAATGCGTTCGACGCGACCGTCGAGACGGTCGAATACGGCGGCCGCGACTCGCTGATCCGCGCGATCACGCCGTTCGGCCCAATCTGGGCGCGCGTGGCCGGCGAGTTCGCGCAAGGCGAGGCGCTGCGGCTGCGCGTGGCGCCGGCGCGCGCGCTCGTCTATGCGGGAGACGTGCAATGAACGGGCTGCGCCAATCGGCATGCGCGGGGGTACCTCGCCCGGAGGCCGCATGAGCACGCTCGCGACCGGCGGCGCGCCGCGCGATGCGAAGGCGTGGCTCGTCACGCCGGCGCTCGCGTTCATCGCCGCGCTGTTCATCTATCCGTTCGCGTACGGCCTCGTGCTGTCGTTCCAGCCGACGAACGGCGGCGGCGCGCTCGCGAACTACGTGCAGTTCTTCACCGACACCGCGATGTGGCCGACCGTGCTCGTCACGCTGAAGCTCGCGGTGCCGGCGACGCTGCTCAACGTCGGCATCGCGGTGCCCGTCGCGTTCGCGCTACGCCGCAGTTCGCGGTACCAGAAGTTCGTCACGACGCTGCTCGTGATTCCCGTCACGCTCGGCACGGTGCTCGTCGCCGACGGGATGCTCACGTATTTCGGGCCGAACGGCTGGTTTCCGCAGGCGCTGCAGGGGCTGCACCTGTACACCGACGAAGTGCGTCTCACGCATAACTACTGGGGCGTGCTGCTGTCGCTGATCGTGTCGGGCTTTCCGTTCGCGTTCCTGCTGATGCTGTCGTACATCAGCGGCATCGACCCGACGCTCGCGCGCGCAGCCGCGACGCTCGGCGCGAACCCGTGGCAGCAGTTTCGCCGGATCTACCTGCCGCTGCTCGTGCCGGGGCTCACGATGGCCGCGTGCCTGTCGTTCGTGCAGGCGTTCTCGGTGTTCCCGTCGGCCGTGCTGCTCGGCGCGCCGGCCGGCCCGACGCGCGTGATCTCGATCGCGGCGGCCGAAGCCGCGTTCGAGAGCTACGACTATTCGCTCGCGTCGGCGATCGCGATCGTGATGGGCTTCGTGCAGCTGCTGGTGGTCGCGTCGATGCTCGGCGCGCGCCGCTTCTTCTATACGGGTGCGGTCACGGGAGGCAAGGGCTGATGGCGACCGACAATCATGCCGCTCGCACGTGGCCGCCGAAACACGACGCGCCCGATGCGCGACCCGTCGACGCAAGGGAACCGCACCGGATGAAAAGCAATCTCGCCGGCCGCGCATGGAAGGCGCTCGTCTGGGGGCTGATGGCGTTCTTCCTGCTGAACGTGATGCTGCTGATCGCGACCGTCGCGGTGAACTCGGTCGCGACGCGCTGGTTCGGCACGCCGCTGCCGCAGGGCTTCACGCTGCACTGGTATGCGAAGGCGTGGGAAGACTTCCAGCTCGCGAGCGTGCTGTGGGTGACCGTCGAGGTCGTCGGCGCGGTCGTGCTGCTGTCGATCGCGCTCGGCGTGCCGGCCGCGTATGCGCTCGCGCGCGTGCAGTTTCGCGGCAAGCGCTTCGCGCTGCTGGTGTTCCTGCTGCCGCTGATGGTGCCGCCCGTCACCTACGGGATTCCGATGGCGACCGTGATGTACAAGATCGGGCTGGCGGGCACGCTGCCGGGCGTGATCCTGGCGAACCTCGTGCCGGCGCTGCCGTTCGTGATCCTCGTGATGACGCCGTTCATCGAGCAGATCGACCCGAATCTCGAAGCCGCCGCGCGTATCTTCGGCGCGAACACGTCGCGCTATTTCCGCTACGTGCTGCTGCCGCTGCTCGTGCCCGGCATGCTCGCGGCCGGGTTGCTCGTGCTGGTGCGCACGATCGGGATGTTCGAACTGACGTTCTTCACCGCGGGGCCGAGCACGCAGACGCTCGTCGTCGCGCTGTATTACGCGGTGTTCTCGACCGGCGTGCGCGCGCCGCAGTCGATCGACGCGATGGCGATGATCTACATGGCCATCACGCTCGTGTGGGTCGTGATCGCGTTGCAGTTCGTCAGTCCGACCCAGCTCGTGAGCCGCGTGAAGCAGGAGCGGCAGTAGGCGAGGGCGGCAACGGACGCGCCCGGGCCGCCGTGCAATTGGTTACAAATGGATACCGCGCACGATACGCGGACGTTGCAGACTACGCGGCGTTCACCCGATCGACGAATATCCATGAAGTTTCAAACGCTGCTGACACTCGCCGGTGCCTCGACGCTGCTGGCCGCCTGCAATCTGCTCCACGACGGTCCCGGATCGAGCGACGTCGACGCCGCCGTGCGCCGCGCGCTCGAGGCCGAAAACCACGGCGGGCTGAACGCGCTGTTCGGCCAGCCGTTGCCCGTGTCGGCCGACGTCGTGTCGGCGAAACCCGACGGCGACTGCAAGAAGCTCGGCGACCGCACGTACTCGTGCGACGTCGTGGTCACGTGGCGGAATGCCGATTACTCGCCGTCGCGCGCGAACCTGACCTTCGTGAAGGCGGCCGACGGCTCATGGCAGACGTCCGGCGTCGATGCGGCGCTCGTGACGGGCACCGCGAAGTCATTGATCGACCATATCGGCAAGGCCTGGCCGGGCAATGCGGCGAGCGGCGCGTCGGCGGCGGAGTGACGCGAGGGCGGCCAGCCTGGACCGCACTGCTGCTTTTTCCCGATAAAAAAGGGCGCGAGCATCGCGCCTATCTCGTTTGAACGCATCCTCGGTATGCAGCCAGGGTTATAGGGAAAACCCTTATCTCAAGGTATAATTCCGGCCATGAGAGAAAGGTCATACCATGCCTGAACGCTTCCAAACCCTTGAAAAATTTGTGTTTTCCCTCGTCGTGATGTCCGCCGTCGTGTGCTCGGCCTTCCTCGCGTACGAGCGTCACCCCGAGATCAGGATCGCACTGCACGAAGGCGAAGCGCTGATGCGCGAGAGCGCCAAGTACTCGGTCATCTGCTCGCCGTCCAAGGTCGACCCTTGCGTCGAGATGTCCGCTTACTGAGCCGGCTTTCCGCTTTTCGGGCTTGGGCGACGTCACTGCCGGTCTCAATGCCCTGAAGTCGTCTCGTCACGTATTCGGAAACCGGCCGCAAGACAGCGGCGAATGCACGAACCCGTTACGTGCCGAGTCGCCCGCATAAGCAGCCCCGCATCCGGTCGGCCCCGCTTCGAGCAATCGAGCGGGGCCGTTCTGTTTGTGCATGTCTGCGCGTATCACACAACATGCCGAGGGACGGCCGGGATTCGCAAAAAATCCGCCACATCTCGGCCTACGTTTTTGATTTGAATGCGAAATTGATGCGGGATGCGATTTCGCCGGCCGCATGTCACGCCCATCTCGCACTCATCCGTGATCGACCACCTGACGTTCTGGTACGCGCTTCGTCATTCCGCAATGCCGACTGCTGGCCGGGGACAAGCTTGGACGGGCCGCGAGGTCGGCCGTTACTTTGAGCGCGTTACGGCAGCAGGCGAGCTTGTTGATGAAGAGCCGCTGGTCCTCAAAATATTCGAAGAGGGCGGGGACGAATCCTGGACTGTCTACGCGCCCGATCTGCGGGAACGAATGCGACGTCATGAGTGTCTGTTGGTGCCGTCGAAGACATACTCGGAAATTTATGCGCAGGCAACATTGCGCACTGCTCGCGATTGCGTAGAACGAGTGCTTCAGAATACACTATTCCGTCAAAATCGCGCTGATCTTCGCGCAATACCCATGTCAAAGGCACTCCAGCCAGGTGCAGATGTCCGCCCAGCCAGCCTCAGTTGATGGTTTACTTGGAGACTCTCGGTGTGTTCATATATCTGGTTGAGGGCTGCTTCAATATTTCGCTTCGCTGCATCCTCTCGTCGATTGAAGTTGGGGACGTTGGCGCTTGGCCTTGTTGCCGTCACACTCGCCGCGCTATGCATTGGCCCCTATCGGCTCTCGCTTGGGCAAGTTATGACCGCGATTTTCGCAAGTAACGCATCATTGCTGCATGATCCCGAGTTGCAACAGATGCGCTACATGCTGATCGAAATTCGTGCTCCACGAGTTGTGCTGGCGATTTTGGTGGGAGGAGGTTTTGGCCTAGCGGGAAGCGCCATGCAGGCGCTGTTTCGGAATCCACTCGCCGACCCGGCGCTGCTCGGCATATCGAGCAGCGCCGCCTTCGGCGCCTCGGCCATGATCGTGCTGGGGCCCATCCTATTTGCCCATCCAGTGGTGTTCGGCTACCTCCCGGTAGCTGCGTTTGCATGCGCATTCGCCGCTTCACTGCTAATGTACGGCTTCGCAGCATCGAGTGGTCGACTTGCTATTCCTGTACTTCTGCTTGCGGGTATCGCGGTTAACGCACTCGCCATCGGCGGTATCGGTCTCCTCACCTATGTTTCCAACGATGACCAGTTGCGTTTTCTAGCGTTCTGGAACCTCGGCAGCGTCGCGGGTGCGACGTGGACAGTCATCGCAACAGTCGCTCCGATCATTGTGTTAAGCGCCGCGTTGTTATTACGTAACCGACAGGCCCTTAACGTTCTACAGTTGGGAGAAGTCGAAGCGCAGCATCTCGGCGTCTCGGTGCTGCGGCTCAAGCGAATCGTGCTCTTCGGCGTCGCGCTGTGCGTTGGCGCACTCGTTGCGTGCACCGGGGTGATAGGGTTTATCGGCCTCGTCGCTCCACACTGCGTGCGGCTACTATGCGGCCCGAACCTACGTTTCGTTATGCCTGGTGCGGCGCTGCTCGGCGCGAGCTTGACGCTAGTCGCGGATCTCGGTGCACGTACTTTGCACGCCCCCGCTGAAATTCCCCTCGGGATTCTGACTGCCCTGTTTGGTGCGCCGTTCTTTCTCACCTTGCTGTTGAAGAAAAAGGCCGCGTGGGGATTGTGATAGTAAGGAGTACGCCCATGGCAGCGACACGTTGCATTTACGCCCTGTCGCGTCGCCCTGACAATACGACGCGATTGGTTTGCTTTCCGCACGCAGGGGCGGGGGCGTCAATCTATTGCGCGTGGGATCGATTGGTGCCACATGACGTGGGCGTCCATGCCGTTCAGCTTGCAGGACGCGAGCAGCGAGCAGATGAGCAGCTGCGCATCGACTGGGTGCCGCTCGTCGAGGAAATTTGCGATGCGCTTGCTCGCTGGCATGACCAGCCGTTCGCGTTCTATGGACACAGCCTCGGTGGCTTAATTGCATATGAGGTGGCAAATGCACTACGACGCCGCGGCGCGACAGGGCCGCGAATGCTGTTCGTTGGCGCCTCGTATGCGCCGTCGGCGGTGCGCAAGGCCGGCACACACTTTGAAGATGACGAGAGCTTACTGCAAATCGTGCGCCGCTTTGGCGGCGTCGACGACACCTTTGCTGCGGAACCCGAATTCGTGAGGCACTTCCTGCCAGTGATAGCAGCCGACTTCACGTTGTTCAATCGGTATGTCTACGACGCAGCGCGAGATAGGCTTGATTGTCCCGTCATAGCTCTGTACGGCACACACGACGCCGATCATGATGGCGCGAGCATGGCACGATGGAAGCTGCATACCCGAGGTAGCTTTCATGCGCATGCAGTTCACGGCGGACACTTCTTTCATCGAGAATCCGCTCGCGAGGCCATCGAGCATATCGTCTCCCACCTTGGCAGCCGTTCGCAGTTGCGAACTTCAGAGGTGGTTGATGAGTTTTATGGGACAGTTCGCTCAGAAGTCGGAACCGGGAAATAAACCATGGCCTTTCATCCTGTCATTCAACCGTTCGATAATATCCCGGTTGCTTTGTCGAATGTCATATGTCCAGCGGAAACTTCCATCTTCCCCGATTTCCAAGGTGGCGACCTTACCGACAGCGCAACGCGGAGCGAGTGCGCGATTCGTCGAATCGATGTTTCTTCGAACGAAGGAAATGCCAATTTCCCATGGATGCTGAGTCTGCAGAGCGAGCATCGTTCTCAATTCCGGGTATCGAGACACAATATCGCGTGGATGCGTGCGATGTTGTTTCATAAGCTCCAATGCCAGCGTGACAGACTGGAGGTGGCGACGAAAATCGTTTCTCCGTTCAATCTGAACTTCCAGAGGCACGATCTCCGCAAGTCCGGCCATGCGCCCGGACAAAGTCGCTGCCTCGTCAACTCTCCATCCGACTTGAATGCACGATTGATCGATGTCGAGCGAGATACACACCAGGAATGTACCCAGCGTGACGACAGCGGGGTCTTCGCAGCTCATCATAGGACGCGGGGGGGACCAGTCGGTTGTCTCGCACGCGCGTTGTCCGCTGTGATCGTGCGATGACGAAAAGAGCGGACGACGGGCGCCGGACCGGACGAGACGCTCACGCCAGAATGCCTCGCTCGGAGCCAATGTCTCAAGCGTGCTTCTTGCCAGCTCCGCCTCTTCTTGCGTGAGGACGGGTAGCGGCGAACCTCGGCCCAAAGCCAACGTATCGGCGAGTTCGCTCGCGACATACGGAACGCCTTCGAGACTTGACAAACCTCGCACAAGTACGTCGGTGCTGCCAGTGGCAACTTGCCAGGCATCAGAGGCGACACCGATTAGCGTGCCCGGCGGCTGGCCGGAACATCGCCTCAACGGATGAACCTGACGGATCGCGAACGCGGTATCTGCGATCCACAGCTTCGGGGAAGTCAGGGGATTGGGGTAATGCTCGCCGAAATCGAGCGCGCGGGCCAAGGTTGACAAGTCATACGCTGTCATTGACCAGCGAAGGTGCGCACCGGCTTCAGGACGGCGCCATTTGGCATGGAAACTACGTTGCGCGATATCCTGCTGCTCGAGGACGAGTTCGCCCGTATCCAGTTGCGAGAGCAGTTCGGCAAAACCCTCGCGGGCGGCGTGATAACACTTGAGGTTAAGCGATAACGCGGTGTCGTGGGCCTCGATTGGCACTGCCCGGCGAATGGCGATATGCCCCCCGTCGACAGGGAAGGATAGGCAGTGCCAGCAGATTGCATGCTCTGTCTCGCCCGCCAGCAACGCCCACGAAGTTGCGTGGCTGCCGGCATGCCTTGGCAACGGGCCGTCATGGTAATTGAACGCGCCGCCATGTATTGCGTCAAGGAGCGCCGCAGGCATGATGAGTGGATTGGCGACGGAAAACAGCCAATCGATCTCATGGTTCTTCAGCCATTCACCCAGCGCATCGATCGAATCCAATCGGACGACGTCTTCGCGCTTGCCCCATGAATCCAGCGCGGCATCCGTCGGCAGCAGGGCCGAGACGGCGCGGCCGCTTGCGCGAATCTGCTCGCAGCAAGACACCGCCAGCGTGCCGCTTCCGACCACGACGCAACGTTCCGGGCGATTCCGAATGCTCGCCCGCCACGCTCTTGCCCGATCGCGTATCTGTTCGGGACCGCCGGATGCTTGGGTACGATCTTCCGATTGATCGCCGTGGTTACACATCAGGAAGACTCCTTCAATGTCATTTCGTCGCTCGCCTTTCCAGGCGCTCGGATGGGCACGCCCTCGAATGGGTGCTCAGGCGCTGAACAGCTGGCGGGTGATGATCTTGAACCAATCCTCGGAGAACGCCGCTTCCCGCAGGTGATCCTCGTTCGACGCGTCAAGCGACGTTGTTCCTCCGGACAGCTGTGCGATGCGATTTCCTGCCTTTTCGTAGCCGTAGTGATGGGCAATCGAGATCCCGTATCCGGGCTCGAGGAGGCTGAAGCAGGCGTTCATGAATCGCGGGTCGGGCGGGGCCGCGGAGAACGCCGCCGCGGCGATCGCGAATGCGCAAGCCTTGGCCTGCGACGTCGCGGAGAAGGCGGATTTGGGCATGCTGGCCGCGTCGCACGCATCGCCGACCACATGGACGCGCGCCATGCGCGTCGATTCCATCGTTGCCTTGTCGACCGGACACCAGCCGCTTGGATCGGTGATCCCGGACCGTTCGAGCATCGCGCCCGCGTATTGCGGGGGGATGAGGTTGCAGACGTCGGCGACGATGGTTTCGCCATTTTCGAGCTTGACGCGCCGGTTGTCGACGTCGATGCTGACAACCCGGCCACCCTTTCCGCCGCTGATGCGCTCGATGAGACTGTTCGGCGTCCCGAAGCCGTAGAGTCGCTCCCAGCCTTGCTGAAAGAGCGGCTGCTTGGAAAAGTTCTCGCTGGCGTCGGCAATGATGATCTTGGAATTCGGCTTGTTGCGGCGCAGATAGTGCGCGACAAGGCTCGCACGTTCGAACGGCCCCGGCGGGCATTTGTACGGCGCCTTGGGCGGGGCGATGAGAAACACGCCGCCGTCACGCATCGCGACCAGTTGCGACTTGAGTGCGTCGAACTGGGTCTTGTCGCCCCATGCGTGCGGCACGTCCAGCGATTGTCGCGCCGACAGCCCGTCTATGCCCTCGTATCGGAACTGGACGCCGGTCGAGACGACGATCCAGTCGAATGCGTGACGGCGGCCGCGTTCGGTGACGATCATGCCCGTTTCAACGGACGCGACCGGTTCCGGAATCCACTCGACTCGCTTTGCCCATGCGTTGTAGCCGAACAGCAGGTCGTCGTCCGGTCGCGTGTTTGCGAGTGCTTCATTCGATTTGAAGCATGCGTGATAGCGGCGGTTCGGTTCGAAAACGGTGATATGCGCGCGCGGCATCAGCATGCGCAGATAGCGTGCGGCCGTCAGTCCGCCGACGCCGGCGCCGACGACGCCGATCCGCGCGCCGTTGCCCGTCGGGAGGCCGGCGGCCGTGGCGAGGTCAGTTCCCGCTGCGCTCAGAATGGCGGCGAGAAAGGCTCGACGAGTGCTGCTGAAAGGGCGTGTCGACATGTCAGAGTAACGAAAGAAGGAGGTCGGCTTTCGCATCGAGGTCCGCCGATGGGTAGGTGTTCCGGAGATGGTCGGCCAATTCGCGGATTGTCGGGGCGATGAAGATCGCCGACGCTGGGACAGGTACGCCGAACAGATCGTGAAGTTGCGCCATGATCCGAATGGCCGTGAGCGAATAACCGCCCAGTTCCACGAAGTGGTCGTGAATGTTCATCGGCTCGATCTTCAGGACCTTCGCCCAGAGGGATTGGAGCACGCGTTCCAGCGAGTCCTTCGGGAGACCGTACCCGTCGAGCGTCGGCCGCGCCGCAGCCGGGGCGGGTAGCGCACGCAGGTCGATCTTGCCGTTGCGCGTGCGCGGCGGCTCGTCGATCCACGTATAGCTGGACGGCAGTGCGTACGGCGGCAGGTGAGTTGACAACCAGTCGCGCAATTGCGCGGCGGTCGGCTTCGTGGGCTGTGCGCGGGCCACCACGTAAGCCGCGAGCCTGCCTTCCAGCAAGGGGTGGAGAATCACGATCGCATGGGCGATCTCGGCATGAGCGGCGAGCCGCGTTTCCACTTCGTCGAGTTCGAGCCGACGCCCGGCAACCTTGATCTGCCGGTCGGCGCGTCCGAGGAAGACGAGCATGCCCGCCTCGTCGACGCGCGCACGATCGCCGGTACGATACATGCGCGCGCCCGGCGTCGAATCTTGAGGGTCAGGCAGGAACGACGCGGCGGTCCTGCCGGGTGCGCCCGCGTAGCCGAGCGCAACCCCGGCTCCGCCGATGTAGAGCGTACCGACGCTGCCCGCCGGCACCGGATCGAGCCGGTCGTCGAGCAAATAGCAGCGCGTCGCGGCGATCGGCGTGCCGATCGTTCGCGCTCCACGGCGCAGACGGGTGGCGGTCGACCAGATCGTGGTCTCGGACGGGCCATACACGTGCCACGCTTCTTCCGTCGTCTCGGACAGCCAGTCGCCGAGTTCGGGCGGCAACGGCTCGCCCCCGACCAGCGCTTTGACGCGCGGCAGGCGTGGCCAGCCGCGCAGCCGCAGCACGGACCAGACCGAGGGCGTTGCCTGGACGATCGTGTCGCCGGTGGTGTGGCCACTCGTGTCGTAGGCGGCGGGTGTCAGCGCCTCGTCGCGGCTCAGGATATGCAACGTGGCGCCGCTGGCGAGCGGCAGCACGACTTCCAGCAGGCTGATGTCGAACGTCAAGGCCGACGTCAGCATCACGCGATCGCCGTGCCCGACGCGCAGCGCATCGCGAAAGTAAGCGACGGCGTTGGCGTACGCAGCATGATGGATTTCGACACATTTGGGCACGCCGGTCGTGCCTGACGTGTAGATCCGGTACGCGGGCTGGGTAGGCGCGATCGGCATCCGCCCGTTCGTTTTCCCGTCGGCGCCTTCCACAACGAGCGCGCTTAGGCTGACGTCGGGGAAAGCCGGCGCGGGCGTGTCGTCGCAGACGCAAATCACGATCGCGACGTTCGCGAGGACGTGCGCGAGACGGGCGCGAGGCTCGTCCGGGTCCACGACGACGAAACAGGCCCCGCTCAGCAGCACGCCCAGGATCGCGACAGGCAGCGCCACCGTGTGCGCGATCCGGATGCCGACCGCGTCCCCGGGGCCGATTCCGCGCCGAGCGAGCGCGGCCGCGACGGATCGCGCGCGCGCGTCGAGTTCCCGGTATGTCAGCGCGCCGGTCGCGTCGAGAACGGCGGTCGCCGTGCCGTGAGATTGTGCCTGCTCGGCGAACAGCGCAGTCAGATCCATCGCGCGTGCGCCGCCGTCGGCTTCGTTCACAAGGATCGAGCGGGGTAGGCCTGGCATCGCATCGATCGTCGGCAGCGGCGCGTCGACACCATTCGCGAGCGCATTCAGGGCCGCGTCGTAGCACTGCGCGATTTGATCGACGCGCGCAGGCGAGAAGCATTGCGCGTCGAACGCGAGACTGTAGGTGATCTGTCCGCTGGCGGGGTCGATGTTGAAGCTGGCCGTCAGCGGAAAACTGGTGATTTCGTGCGAGGACTTGCCGTACTGCACGAGATCGTCCGTCGCGGCGATGCCGTTATGGAAGTTAGTGAAGTAAAAGAGCGATTCCGACAGAGGCGCCTCGCCGGCCATCCGTTGGATCTCGGCATACGGTAGCCGGCGATGGCCGAAGGCCGAGCGCTGGCCTCGCCCGATCCGGTTCGCGAGCCGCCGCCAGGTCTCGTCGTCGATGCGCGCCCGGACGGGTAGCGTATTGATGTACAGTCCGATCGCCCGTTCGCTCGTGGCTTCGTCGAGACGGCAGTCGGCCACGCTGCAGGTCAGGATCTCCCGCTCTCCGGTGACGAGGCGCAGCGCGACGAGATGGGCGGCAAGCAGCAGGACGGCGATCGGCTCGCTCGATTGCCGCGTGGCGTCTCGCAGCTGCCCGCAGACAGGCGCCGGCAAGGTGGCGAAAAGATGATGGTGCGTTGGCGCGTCGGGCTCGGCCCGCGCCGTTTCGCTAGCGCTGGCCGACGTCAGGCGGGTGGGCGCGGCGCCCTCGAGATAGTCTTGCCAGAACGCGCGCGTCGTCGGCGAATCGACCGCGGCGCGCTCGGCGGCGACGAAGTCGCGGTAGCGGCTGCTGGACGGGGCGATGCGGGAGGGCCGGCCATCGACCAAGGCCCGATAGTCGGCGAATAGTTCCGCGTGGATCTGTTGGTCGCTCCAACCGTCCATGATGCCGTGATGGAAGCTGGTGGTGAACTCGATCGTGCGCGGACCGAGCCGATGCACCTTGAAGCGCAGGAGCGGCAGCGCCCGGACGTCGAAGCCGCGAACCCGCTCGTCGTCGATCCACCGTTCGATGGCCTGCCGTTGATCGGAGGGCGGAAGCGAGGTCAGGTCTTCGTAGTCGAGCACGTCCGGCCCATGGGCCCAGACGCGCTGCACCGCGCCGCCGTCGGCGGCCAGATCGAACGTGGTGCGCAATGCCGGATGGCGCGCGACGAGACGCCGTACCGCCTCGCGCAGGCGCGCTTCATCGAAATCGAGGCCGAGCCTGTAGCTGAAGATGTCGTGATAGCGCCCGTCGTGTCCGTGCGCCTGATTCTGGAAGATCATCCCGAGCTGCAGGTAGGACGCGGGGAAGGTGTCCTCCACGCCGGATGGCGTAGCGTCGGCGTCTGGCGACATGGACGCCACGTCGTCCCGCGCGCGCTGCGTCGTGACCGAGGCCGCGAGATCGCGCAGCACCGGAGACCGAAAAAGCATTTCGGTCGACAGCACGATGCCTTGCTTGCGAGCCTCGACAGCGACCGTGATCGCCCGGATCGAATCCCCGCCCTCGGCGAAGAAATGGCTGGACGGCGTGATGTCCGTGGCACCGAGGACATCACGCCAGATCGCGCCGAGCGCGGTTTCCACGCCACTGGCGAGCGGTCCCGATATGCCATCCTGAGCGGGCAAATTGGCGATGAGCCGCCGTTCGTTTACCTTGCCTTGCGCAGTCAAGGGCAGGTTGTCGACCGGCACGATGCGGTTCGGCAACATGTGAGCCGGCAGTTGCGCGGACAGCCACGCGCGCAGCGCGCGCGTATCGAGCGAGTCCCCCACGACGGCGCAAATGATCCGCGGTTGCGCGTCGTGGGCGAGCCGCTGCGCGAACGTATGGCAGCTCGAGACGGCCGGATGGCACAACAGGTGGGCCGTGATTTCTCCTGGCTCGATGCGCACGCCGTTGCGTTTGATCATGTCGTCCACGCGCCCGACGAAGACGTGATGTCCGTCGTCCAAGCAGCGGACGAGGTCGCCGGTGCGATAGACCCTTTCCCCCGGCGTGCCGGGATGGGGGTTGGGCAGGAAGCGTTGCGCGGTTTCCCGTGCGCTTGCGACGTAACCGTGCGCCAACTGATCGCCGCCGATGTACAGCTCTCCGGTTTCCGCCGCCGGCACGCGTTGCAGCTCGGCATCCAGCACGAGAAGCGAAGTGCGGGGCGGGGCCGCGCCGATCGAGACAGGCCCGTCCGGCATCCCCTCGGCGGGCTCGCTCTGCACGCAGCAGCCGACGGTAGCTTCGGTGGGGCCGTATTCGTTGTGCACGATCGACCGCGCGCGCTGCAGCGAGCGCGGCAGCATCGCTCCCGTGAGCGCCGCGCCGCCGACGATCACGTGTTCCGGCCATGACACGGCACGCGGATTCAGCGTTTCGAGCGCCGCGATCGCTTGCAGGTGCGCAGGGGTGAGTTTGACGAACGACAGCGCTGACTCGGCGCTCAGCATGTCGTACAGCATGCCCGGCGTGACGGGATCCGGCGCGAAGCGCACGGTTTCGCCTGCCAGCAGCGGCAGCCAGAGGCAGGTCTGCGTGAAGTCGAACGTGAGTTCCGAATGCACGATCGTGCCGCCGCCGCCGCGGTCACGGTCGCTCGCATAGCGCGTTCGCGCCCAGCCGAGATAGGTCGACAATGCGCCGTGACTGACCGACACGGCCTTTGGCGCGCCGGTCGAGCCCGAGGTGAAGAGGATGTAAGCGGCCTCGCCGGACGCCGGACGGTAGTCGGGGGCGTCGGCCGCGCCGCGCGCGGGGTCGGCCGTTGGCGTGATGACGGAAGGGAGGCCGGGCGCGCCGTCAGCCGGCATCGTGGTCGACACGAGCCAGCGGGCGCCGGCGCGTGCGCACCCTTGCGCGGTGCGTTCGACGGGTGCATCGGCCGCAAGCGGCAGAACGACGGCGCCGGCCCGCCAGATCGCGAGCCACCAGACGATCCATGCCATGCCTCGGTGCGTCTGCAGGGCCACGATCTCGCGCCGCGAGACGCCGCGGGCCACGAGCGTGCGGGCCGCCGCGCGCACGGCATCGTCGAGCGTCGCGTAGGACATCGAATGCTCCATGTTGCGCAACGCGATGCGTTCGGGGCAGCGCAGCGCCCAATGATGCACGGCATCTACGACACAAAGCGTACCGTTGGCCAATGGGCTCGCGGGTGCGTCGCCCGCGGACTCGACGGCTCGTCGACATTCGATGGCGCCGAGCCGCAGGCAGGCGATGCGCTCGGCGGGCTCGAGCATGCCGCGCAGATGAGCCGTGATCGCGTCGAATTGCGGAGCCGACAGATCGCGTGCGCTCAGACGAAGCTCGCCGGGCGCGATCGCCGACAGCCGCAGGATGGCGGGCGACTCGGGCGTCTCCCATGTCGCGTCGAGCACGCGAAGACCGGCGAAGGTGGTCGGCAGGGGACACGAGGGTTCGAACATGAACGGCAGGTTCGCGGCGAGGCCAGGCGTCGTGCAATCGAAATGGTCGGCATGCGCGAGATCGGCTTCGGCCTGCTGCGCGATCGTGCGAATTGCCGTGTCGACATGTGTCGACCAGTCGACGTCGAACGGCAGCGCGAGGGGCCGCGCGATGGGACCGACGAGATCGGCGTGCTCGGCCAAGCGGGTGCCCGGCGCCAGATAACCCGTCACGATGGACCGACGGCAGGTCCATTTCGACAGGCACAGCACCCAACGCGCGAACAGCTCGGTTTCCTTCAGGCAGGCGTCGTACATGAGCGTCACGCCATGCACGCCGCCGCTCGCCGGCGGCACCACGGCGTCACCCGTCGATGCGTCGCGTGTCGCGGCGCGCCGGCCTTCCCAATAGCGGCGTCCCAGCGGGTCAAGCAGCAAGGCATGGTAGCCCTCCGCCAGATCGGGATACTCGATGACAGGGCGCGCGTCATACGCGTGCAAGCCCAGATATGCCTCGGCAATCCTGTCGACGATCGTTGCGACCGCCCAGCGGTCCGAGCACGAACGGTCGACAGCCACTTCGACGACACTACCCGACGCGCCATCGCGCAGCGCGACGAGAAACGGCAGATCGTCCGTCGGGACGCGCTCGGGCAGCACCGAGGACGGCACGTGGGCGGCGACCGTCTGCGTCGCCTCGTCGCTACCCGGAAGCGCGCACACGCGCGTGCGCAGGATCTCGTACCGCTGCGCCACGGTGTTGGCGGCCTCGAGCAAGCGCCGTCGTTCCAATGTGCCGCCCAAGGTCAGCGTGACGACATGGTGGCGCGGCGTCTCATCGCTGATCCACTGCGCGTGTTGTTGCGGCGAAAGACGGTACCCGGGTGACGCGTTTCGCAAATCGATCTTCATGGTGTTATTCGATTGTTTTTCCCATTGTCAGCCGGATGTCGCGTGGACCCTCATACGCGCATCGGCCGTGCGCCATCAAGAGGTTGTCGATGATCAGCACATCGTCTTTCTGTAGGGGCAGCTTGCGTTCGCAGTGCCGATGGGCCGCGCGCAGGTCGGCCAGCGCTTGCGGGTCGATCGGCGAGCCGTCTCCGTAAAACGACGCGTGAGGAAGGTAACTGTCTCCGTATAGCGTGCGCAGGCCGTCGCGAATGCCGCTGGGCAGGCTGCTCTCGTGGAAGAACAAAGCATGATTGAACCAGCACGCGTCGCCCGTGACGGGATGCGTCGCGACGGCTTGCGCGACGCGGGACAGGCTGACGCGCTCGTCCGAGCGCCAGACGACCTTGTAACCGGCGGCGCGGCAGAGGGCGTCGACTTCCTCGCGCCGGTCGCACTGAAACACGTACTGCCACGCCATGCCGAGCGGCGGGCCGAGTTCGCGCCGGTACAGCACCCCCTTGCGCAGGAACGTATCGCGCAGCGCGGGCGGAAGCCGGGCGAGCACGCGGCGGGAATCGGCCAGCAGCGTTTCGCCCCCCGACGGCGCGGGGCGCGCGCACCAGAAGAACAGCGTTCCCGGCCAGCGATGCGCATAAGCGTTTTCATTGTGCAGATCGATGCGCTGGTGAGACGGGTATTCCGTCGCCGTATACAACGTGTCGCTCAACCGGGTGCGCGGTGTAGACCGTTCGGTGTATTGAACGAGCTCCCCGCACAAGTCGGTCGCGACGCGCGCGAGTCCGGCGGCGGTGACGTCGGAGAACCCCCTGAGCAGTACGGCGCCGTGGCGCCGAACAAGCTCGACGAGCGTGCGTTGCTGGTTCTCGATGACGGTCGCAAGCGACACGCCGGGATGATTCGGTTCGATTCTCGGCACCGGGCAGTCCGGCGCTTGCGCGACGACACGCAATGCGACGCGCGTCGTCGCCAACGGCTGGCGGTGCGCGTTGCGTAGGTGTGCGAGCAAGGCGGGCGCGCTTGAAGGCGGCGCGTCGCCACGGATGCGTTGCGTGGACAGCGTGTGCCGTTCCTCGCGCACGTCGACCATGGCGGGTAGCCGCTCGAGCACGCCCAGGTAGGTTTCCCACAGCGTGCGGATCGCCTCGGCCGAATATCGGACACTGTCGAATACGATGCTTCCCGAGAACCGGTCCGCGTCGCGCGCGATATTGATGAGAATGCCAAACTTTGCGACGCGTGGCGGCAGGGACCGCTCGACGATGTGAAAACCCGGTACGGTGGCGGGTTCGCGCGCCTCATTGAGGACGAACTTGACGTCGAACAGCGCTGTGCCGGCCCGTTTCGTCAATGTGCGCGACAACGCGACGAGCCGCTCGTAAGGATACTCTTGATGGCTGAACGCCCCGGAGAGGTGTGCTTGGCAGGCTTGCAGAACGTCGTCGAGGCCGCCCGCGTCCGGCACGCGTATCGAGAGCAGCAGCTGGTTCACCATCATGCCCGGAATGTGCTCGAATTCCGGACGCTGCCGGTTGCGCGCGTCGGTCGCGATCGTGACGGGTCCGTCGGGATTGTTTTGCTTCAGCACGAGGCAGAGCGGTGCGATCAGCACGGCCAGCTCGCCGACGTGGTGGTCGGCGACTAGTTCGCCGACGATCCGCGTGGCGACGGCACCGATTTCGATGCGCAAGTGACCGGCCGGGGGCGGGCCGGGGCGCGGCGACGCGCCCGCCGCGCCGGTGGGCGGCGCGGCACGGCCACTGGCGAGCCGGTCGCTCCAGAAGGCTTCCAGCGCCTCGCGGCGGGTGTCGACGCGGCGGCGTTGCCAGTCTGCGAAATCGATATATTGCCAATGGGCTTCGGCCGCGTCCACGCAGTGGCCGCCCGCGGCGCGTTGGTAGTGCCGCAGCAGCTCGTCTAGCACGAGCCGCAATGTCACGCCGTCGCTCACGACATGATGGATGGCGATGCAGAAGCGATGGTCGTTCGCCCCGGCAGGCAGCAGGAGCGCACGAATGACTCGGCCGCCGGCCAGGTCGAACGGCTCGTCGACGAACGCGCGCAGGATGCGCTCGTGTTGCGCCGCTTCCGCCTCGACGATGCGAAAGTCGGGCGGTACGACGTCGCGCCATACCTGCAGGTAGTCTCCGGCTTCGAACCGGTAGGCGGTCGTGAAGACTCGGTGACGTTGCAGCAGCGCGGCAAACGCGCGCCGCAGACTGTCGGTCGAGAGCGGACCTTCGAGGTCGAGCACGACGTGATCGTGATACGCGCCGTGAGCGGCATCCTCCATCGCGTCCAGAATGAGCATCGCACGCTGCGCGAAGGACGTCGCGTATTCACGTTGGCGTGGGACGCGCGTCAACGTGCATTCGAACGCGCGAGCGCCGTGGGCGAGGATCGAGCGAAGATGGCCCGCGGGTGTCGGCGAACGGTAGAAGTCCCTCAGCGTCACCTCGACGCCGAAGCGGGCGTTGGCTTGTGCGAGAACCTGCAGCGCGATCAACGAATTGCCGCCCGCGCGATGAAAGTCCTGAATGGCGTCGAATCCGGGCAGCGCCGTGCGCCAGATATCGAGTAACTCGGCGAACACGGCGCGCGAGTGCGGGGCATCGTCGTGCGCCGGCGTAGCCGACGGCGCGTTGGCGAGACTGTCGCGATGAAGGGCTTCGAGGCGTCGCGTATCGGTTTTTTGGCTTGTGGTGAGGGGAATCGACGGCACGAGGACAATGTCGCGCGGCTGGCTGCCGGTTTCCCAATAGTCGGCAAGATGGTCGCGCAAGTCGGCGACCAGTTCGTCGCTCGCCTGCTGGCGCGGCACGACGAACGCGACGACAACAGACTCCGCATCCGCCGTTGCCCCTGCGTAGCGATGCACGTACGCGTCCGCTACGGCGGCATGCCGCAACAGCGTGTCACGCAGCCCCATCAATTCGACGCGGTGCCCCTGGATCTTCACCTGGCTGTCGCGTCGACCGAGAAACGCCAGTGTGCCGGCAGCCGTGAGGCGGGCGTAGTCGCCCGTTGCATACAGCCGCGCGCCCGGCGGTCCGAACGGGTCGGGGATAAAGGCCTGCGCGGTGAGCGCCGGCTGGCGCCAGTATCCTTGCGAGACACCCGCGCCGCCGATGTGGATCTGCCCTTCGACGCCGTGTGGCACGAGGTTGAGCATGTCGTCGAGCAGATGGACTCGCACGCCCGCGAGCGGGAGGCCGATGCCGGGCGGCCCGGCGCGCCGCGCGAGAATCACGGCGCGCGTCGCCCAGATCGTCGCTTCGGTCGGGCCGTATAGATTCAGCAGTGTCGCGTCCGTCGCCGTTCGCGCTTGCCTTGCCAGGTCGTCCTCGAGGGCTTCTCCGCCGAGCGCCCAGCACGCGAGCGTTTCCAGTTCCGCGGGCAGGCCGTCGGGCCGGCCGAGAAGCAGCCGCGCCGCCGACGGCGTGCATTGCAGGTGCGTGGCCGGCGGCCTCAAAGCGTTCCCGGGGGCGGGGCGGCCGGCAGCGGCGCGGGCCGTCGCGAGCCGCTCGAGGCTTGCGAGAATGGCTTCGGTATCCGGACCGAAATCGATCAGGCAGGCGACTTCATCCACGCCGATCCGTGCGAGTTGCCGCAGCCTGCTGATGGCCGTCCGGGTTCCGCCAATCAGGCCGCGCTCGGCGATGAGCCGCCGGGCGGCGCTGTCGAACAGCTCGCTTTCCGTTTGCGCCGCATGAGTTTCATGCTCGGGCGCGAGGCTGCGCAGCGCGTTGCGCGCGCTGGCCAAGTAGCGCGCGAGAAACGGACGGGCGAGGGCGGCCGACGTTTCGTCGTCGGCGCCGACGTAGGTGTGAAGCAACAGCACGACGCGGCCGGGCCGGCCGGTGTCGCCTTGGCATGCTTGCCAGGTTTGGCGGTATCGCTCGATATTGCGCGACAACTGCGCCACGTCCTGTTCGAGCAGGTGGGTGAGCACGTCGAGCCCCTGTTGGGCCGCGAATTCGAATTGCTCAGGACGATTCGATACCGTCATCGCGAGCGGGATGTCGACGTGTGGCGCGAGCGGCATGCGTGCCTCGAAATAGCGTCCGTCGGCATCGCAAAACGGGACCGGCTCGCCGCGCCACAACATTTTCAGGTCGCGCAGCTGCTGAGCCACGGTGTCGGCGCGCTCCGCGTTTGGGCGTGCGGCGAGCATGAAATCGGCCGGATTCCATCCAGACGCAATCGAGATACCGGCGCGTCCGCGCGACAGGCGTGCGATGGTGGCCCAATCCTCCGCCAGTCGGACGGTGTGGTGCAGCGGCCCGATCGCGCTGCCGGCGCGAATCGCGATGCGTTGCGTGAGTGCGGCAAGGTGCGCGCAAGTCAAGGCTGGATTGGAGAAAAAGCCGCCGAACGACGAAAAGTGGCGCTCCGGCGTCCACAGCGCGTGGAAGCCGTGTCGATCAGCCCATTGGGCGGTGCGCTCGAGCAACTGAAGATGATCGTCCGGTTCGTAGAGGTCGGCCGAGCCGAAGTAGAAGACGCCCAGCGCCGGGAGCGGACCGGCGTCCTCGCGCGTGCGCGGCGCGCGCGACGCGCACAACGAAGCCAGCGTGTCCACCCTGACCCGGAAGCCCCGACTCATGGCCCACAGCAGCTCGAGGGCCGAAATGTCGAACGACAGGTTCGATACGGCAAGCCAGACGTCAGCCTGGGTGCGGGGCACGGCCTCGTCCATCGCCGCGCAGAATGCATTCAGGTTGGCGTGCGAGACGAGCACGCCCTTCGGGCGCCCCGTCGATCCCGACGTATAGAGCAGATAGGCCGGCAGCAAGGCGGGCGGCGTCGAATGCGCGAGCGCGGCGTCCATGGGCGGCTCGGCGAGCCATGGTGAGATGACGTGCCAGTTTCCCGGCAGATCCCGCACGGGGGCGTCCGCAAGCAACCAGTCGGGTGCGGCGTCGTCGAGGATGAGGCGCAGCTTGGCGTTCGGCAGATCCCGCGCCAGCGGCACGTAGGTCAAGCCGAGCGCGAGACAAGCCCAAATCGCGCTCAGGGTCGCTTGATTCCGCTCGCCGAGAATCGCGACGCGCTCGCCCGACATGGCGCCAAGCCGGTCGAGCGCGGCGACGACCGACGCGATGCCATCGCACATCTGGGCGAACGTCAGCGCCGTTCCCTGCGCTTCGAGCGCTATCGCATCCGGCCGGCGTGCCGCGCGGTCCAACAGCGCGCGCATCAACGATGCGTCCGAGCGAGCGGCCCGGTCTGGTCCGACGAGCGTGGACAGTGGCAGGGCGTCGGCGAGCCGTTGCTCGACGGAGGCTTCGGGATGGGCGATGTCCTCGCACAGCGCATCGATCGCCATGCGAAAGCCCGCGACGAACTGCTCGATGCTCGCCTCGCGATAAAGCATCGTATCGTATTCGACCCATAGGTCGAGACAGCCTTCGCTTTCGGCCACGTAGACGCTGAGATCGAACTTTGCGTTGCCGGTTTCGACATCGAGCGGCTTCAGCGCCACGTCGCCGAGCCGCATGGGCGGCAACGGGTTGTTCTGGAAGGCGAAAAGAATGGACGGTTCGCGCGATACCACGTGCGGAACGTGTTGCGCGATGCTGTAGAGCGAAACCGCACCATGACGCAGCAGTTCCCGGACGGTCGCCGCCACCTCGGCGACGTACTGGGCGGTTGGCCGGCCCGCTTCGAAGCGATGCCGGACCACCACCGTGTTGGCGAGGTAGCCGACGACCTGCTGCCGCGCGGACTCGTTGCGATTGGCGATGAGCGTCGCGATCGCGACGTCGGGGCTTGCGCAGCGCTGCGACAGATACAGCAGGAACCCCGTCAAGACGAGTTGGTAGCGCGTGACGCACAGTTTGCCGGCCGACGCATGCAGCGCTGCCGGCACGCCGTCGAAACGACGGCGCAGCGTGCGGCCCCGGCGGGAGCCGCGGCGCGGCGCTGGCGCAGGCGCGTCGTACGGCAGCTGTGTCCAGCTCACCTCGGCCAACCGGCGTTTCCAATAGTCGAGCGATGCGAGATAGGCCGGTGTTTCGGTCGCGCCAAGCGCGTGCGCCACGTAGTCGTCTATCCGGTAGCGGGCATGGGACGCTCCAGCATGTCGAGATTCGACTCCGCTCGAGGTACAGGCACGGTAGTTCGCCGCGATGTCATCGAGCAGGATGCCCAGCGACCACCCATCCATCACCATGTGGTGGAAGCAGAGCAGGAGGATGAATTGTCCGGGCGCCAGCGCGAGCAGGCTGGCGCGCAACAGCGGACCCGTTTCCAGATTGAAGGCGCGCCGGGCCTCTTCGCGAGCCAGCCGATCGAGCGCGTCTTCGCGCGCGGCCTCGTCAAGCGCGGTCAGGTCGTAGCGCCGCAACGGCATCGCGCGTCGCGCGTCGATTGTGCAAACGGGCGCGCCATTTACGCTCGGAAAACGCATGCGCAGGCTGTCGTGAGAATCGACGGCGTGCTGCAGGCAGACGCGAAGCGCGTTTTCGTCCAGCGGACCCGATAGCCGAAGCGCGCTGAGGTGATGGTAGGCGGAATCCCCGGGAGTGCGCCGCTCAAGCGCCCAAAGACGCCGCTGCCCTAAAGTCAGGGGAAGCGTTCTGGCGCAAGTTGGACCTGGCGCGTCCGCCATTGGGTGAGGCGCGATCATGAATGGGGCTCGGGTTCGCGAAATGGAAGGCGACCGAAGTCAGAGACGCAATGGCGCCAGTTGAACAAACGGAATGGCTGACTTCAGTCCAGTTGCATGACTTGAAATACATTGCCTTCGGGATCGAGGCCGTCATACATCTGATATGCAAAGCCCTCATAGCGCTTCATCTCTTGTACTGCGACGCCGTCGCCCGCGAGTTGTTCGCGATGCTCGGCGATTCCCGCCGCAATCGAGAAAACGAACTTTGCATTGGTGCCGCGGCGATTGGGCGTTGCACGTTTCTGGTACGCCTCTCCGGCGAGATGCAGCGCCAGTTCGACCGCTCCTGCCTTGAACACCACCCATTCGCCGTCTATTTCCTCGATGACCGGCAGATTGAAATATCGCTGATAGAACGATTTAAGCAGCGCAACGTCGTGAACGTAAAGAATCACCCGCGTTATGGCAAGTGTCATTGGGCCTCCTGTCACGTCGGATAAATGGTGGGTGACCGTATTTCAGTCACGCGGTAGAGTAGCCGATCAATTTGTGATTGGCAATAGCAATGAGAATGATTTGCATCTCCAATTTGATATGTAATACACTGACAGGCTTGTAAGTGTCATGAACCGAAGCGGGCCGTTTAAGCACATGCGGCGGCCCGGAGAAAAAGGCGCGTTGTTTTGCGGGGTTTGCGGCTGGTGGGGCGCCGCGAGCAATATGTCCATTGCAATAACGCCTAAAGCCTAAAGCCGTACGCGTTGACGTGCACAACTTCGAAAGCAAGGTTGAATCGGCATGCAAGACAATCAGGGCCAAGCGTCACTTGACGAACACGGGTTGATCGCCGTCGTCGGCTTGGCATGCCGTTTTCCGGGCGTCAGCGATGTTCTGGCGTTCTGGCGTTTCTTGCTGGAGGGCCGCACCAGCATTCGCATGGTGTCGGACGAGGCGTTGCGCGTTGCCGGCGTGACGCCGGAAACCCTCGCCGATGCCGCGTATGTCCGCGCCAATGGCAGCCTTGACGATGCGCTTGATTTCGATGCCGCGTTTTTCGGGTATGCGCCCGAAGAAGCGGCGTTGCTGGATCCGCAGCAGCGAATCTTTCTCGAGACATGCTGGCACGCGCTCGAGGACGCGGCGCTTGCGCGCGAGCAGGACCCGCGCATTGGCGTATATGGCGGTGTCGGCTTCAATACCTATGTTCTCACGCATCTGGCGAGCGACGCGCCCGGATGGGACGGACTCGACCGCTGGCGCGCCGGCATTGCCAACGACAAGGACACGGCCACATCGCGAGTGGCCTACAAGCTCGGCTTGAATGGTCCCGCCGTCACGGTGCAGAGTGCTTGCTCGACCTCGCTCGTCGCCGTGCATTTGGCCTGTCAGGCGATCCTGGACGGTGACTGCGACGTCGCATTGGCGGGCGGCGCAAGTGTCCATTTCCCGTTGGGGCGGGGTTACCAGTACTTTCCCGATGGCATCGAGGCGAAGGACGGCGTTTGCCGGCCTTTTTCGCGCGATTCCGGGGGGACGGTTTTTAGCGACGGCGCGGGCGTGATCGTGCTGCGGCGATACGTGGATGCGCGAGCGGCTGGAGACCGCGTCTACGCCGTGATTCGCGGTTCGGCCATCAACAACGACGCGTCCGACAAGGCGGGCTTCGCCGCGCCGAGCGTGCGCGGCCAGACCGAGGTGATCCGCATGGCGCACGCGGTGGCCGGCGTGACGGGCGACGATATCGATTACGTCGAGGCGCATGGCACCGGCACTGCGGTCGGCGACCGCATCGAATTGCGCGCGCTCGAGCAGGCGTTTGGCGCGGCCGGATCGCCCGAGCGACGCTGCCTCCTCGGCGCGGTTAAAAGCAACCTCGGACATACGGACAACGCGGCCGGTGTCGCGGGGCTCATCAAGGTCGCGCTGAGCCTGCATCACGGCGTCTTGCCGCCGACGCTGAATGTCTCCGGCGAAACGGCCGCGCTTCCGCTCGACGGGCGATTCGAGCTTTGCGACCGCCTCGCGCCGTGGCCGCGGGCGACGCGTCCACGGCTGGCGGGGGTCAGCTCGTTCGGCATCGGTGGAACGAACGCACACGTCGTGCTGGAGGAGGCGCCGGACACCGGTATCGCCGCGCGAGGCAGCGGCCGGGACGTCGCCATGCAGGTGATTCCGGTCGTCGCGCCGGACGCCGATTCGCTCCAGCGCTACGCGAACGTGGTGCTGGCGGCGGTGCGCGCCGAGCCGGCCGCCGCGCTGCCTGAAATCGCCCATTCCATGCAAGGCCGGCCAGGCCGGGGACGATATCGTCGCGCATTGCTGGTGCGCCACGACGGTGCCGACGGCGACGTCTCCCATTGCTCGGTCGAGGCGGCGGGTCCAGTGCTCGACGTCGCTCCCGACGTCGTATGGGTGTTCTCCGGCGAGCCCATTCCGTTCGGCGGGGCAGGCGCGACGTCCTATCGCAACGCACCCGCGTTCGCGGCGCAGGTCGACCGGCTGCTCACCCGGCTCGACGCCGACACGGCGACCCACGTTCGCCGATGGTTGCTCGGCGGGAGCGACCCATCCCCGCGCACTGACGGCGGGTGCATCGAGTATTTGGCGGCATTCGTATACGGGTATGCGCTTGCGCAGCATTACCGGGCGTGCGGCGTGACGCCCCGCGCGTTGATGGGCCACGGCTGTGGCGAACTGGTCGCCGCGGCCGTGGCCGGCGTGTTTTTGCCCGAGGAGGCGCTTGAATTGGCGCGGCGGCGCACTACCTCGGCACTCGAGGTCGCTTCGGTCGCCGCGTTTCTGGCGAACGTCGAGCCGCGTTGTCCGGTGATTCCGATCGCGTCGTGCATCACGGGCGACTGGCTGACGCAGGACGACGCGCGCCGGCCGTCCCACTGGACGACCCAGTCGCGTGAACCGGCGGGGTTTTCCGAGCCCGTTCGGATCGCGTTGTCCGGCGCGGCGACGATCTGTCAACATATGGGGGGCGGGGCTGGGCCGGACGCGGGCTTCGCTGGCCAAGTAAATGCGCTGTTCAAGCATGCGGTCATGTCGGATGCATTCGACGCCGCTGCGTGCGTGCGTCCTTTTGCCGAGCTATGGGTTCGCGGCGTCAGCATCGATTGGGAACGCCTCCATCCGCATCGTCCGAGCAAGACGTCGGTCCCCGGCTATCCATTCCAGCGAATCGCGCTGGCCTATCGGCCCAAGCTCGACGCGCGGCGATCGCAGGCGGGGCCGGGCGTGCATCTCGGGCATCTGCATTGGCTGCGCGATGCGCGCCGCGTGCCCGCGGCCGGCGCGCTCGGTCCGATACTGCTCGTCGCCACGGCGCCTCCGCCTGAGGGCCTGCTCGGCAGTCTCGCGGCGCTGGGCCCGCTCGAGGTATGGACAGATGCTCGCATCGATGCCGGTTTCGGCGCCCCGGTGGCGGCGTCGCGGCGCTTTGACTTCGCGTCCGTTGCGGACTGGCGACGCGCGTGGGCAGCGCACCCCCACGCATCCACGACCCTCGTCTATTTCGACGGAGCGGGCGATGCCGCGCTTCCATTCGATGAATCGCTGGCATGCGCGCTTGCGTTCGCCAGCGCGATCGCGGCGAGGGTGGCCGACGGAGGGGGAACGTTCCATGTCCATTGGATCTCGTCAGGCCTGTCCGGTGCCGATGGTGCTTCACCCGTGGCCGACCGGGCCGGGCTGTGGGGGCCTGCGCGCGTGCTGCCCCAGGAGACGCCGGGCGTCGCGTGCCGGGTGTACGACATCGTCGACGCTGCCGAGCGCGTCGAGCAGGATGCGTCCTGGCGGACCGTCGCCGCGCTGATCGCGGCTGGCGCGCCGAAGGAGCAGGACGGCGAGGGCGAATTCACGGCATTCGCCGTGCGCGGCGGACGGGTGTTCACGCCGCGCGTCGATGCCGAGGTGGAACTGGTCGGCGACGATGCGGCGGCGCCCACACTGCGCACCGGCGGCACCTATGTGGTGACGGGCGGCGCGGGCGGCGTCGGGCGATCGCTGGCGGCGTGGCTTGCGAGCGCGTATCGCGCACGCGTGCTCGTCTGCGGGCGAACCGCGCCGGCCATGCTCGACGAATGGGCCGCCTTTTGCGACGCGTATCCGTCCGTCACGTATGTCCAGGCCGACGTCGAAAGCGACGCGCAGCTTGCGCGGCTGGGCGAGCGGATCGACGGCGGCTTGAATGCCGTCCACGGCGTCTTTCATTGCGCGGGGGCCATCGGCGAAGGCGTTCTCCTGGCGAAGGACGTCGCCCAGGCGCGGCAGCGCTGCGCCGCCAAAGTGCGGGGCGTGCAGGCGCTATGCCGCGTCTTCGCGCGCGTTCCGCTCGATTTCATGGTGCTGTTCAGCTCGGTCAACGGTTGGCTGGGCGGCGTCGGGCAAGCCGAATATTGCTCGGCGAACGCGTATCTCGACGCGTTCGCGCGAAGCGGCGCGGCGCCGTGGCGCATGCTGTCGCTCGCCTGGGACACGTGGCTGGATACCGGAATGGCGCGGCGCTTCCCCGGGGGGCGAGGCGCGCGACGTGCCACGGACGGCCCGCTCAGCGGCGCCGACGGCACGCGGCAGACCGTGACGTTGTCAAGCGGGTCGTGGCTGTTGCACGAACACCGGGTCGACGGTGTTGCGCTGCTGCCCGGAACCACCCACCTCGCGCTGTTGTTGCGCGCGGCGGAGCAAGGGGGGCGCGATGCTGATCTGAGCGACGTCGCATTGCTGGCGCCCACGCTGGTGCCGGACGGGGCCGATGTCGCGCTGTCGGTGTCGCGGCTGGGCGCTCACGAGGTGCTCGATGTCCGCGATGCGAGCGGCACGGTGTTCTGCACGGCTGTCGCGGCAGTGCAGCCGCCGCGCCTTCAGGCCGTCATCGCGCCCGAACGGAGCGCGGCCTTCTCGGACGGGCGGGCGGTGCCGTGCGCGGTCCCGCGCCCGGCTCGGCTCAAGCTCGGCACGCGCTGGAGTTGCCTGGGAGAAGTCAGCCGGTACGGCGATGCCTATCGCGTGGAACTGCGGGGAGACGCGCTCGCCCCCGATTTTGGCGAATGGCCGTGGCATCCTGCGGTGATGGATGCCGCCATGGCGCCGATCCAGTTATGCGCGCCGTCCTTCTCCGTGCCGGTCGCATTCCAGCGAGTGCGGGCGTTTGCGTCGCTCGCCGCCGCGCGTTACGGCTATGTCGAGATTCGCGAAGCGACACCGTCGGGCGTAGTCGCCGACGTGTGCGTGACCGACGCGCGCAATGGCCTGCTGTTAGCGATGTCCGGCGTGCGTTTCGCGCCGCTCGACGAGCGTGTGCTGCCTGCGCTGGCGATCGCGGGCGATGCCTTTTCCCACGGGTTGCCGGCATCGACAGCGCTCGGCTGGCTCGAACGCATCGTCGAACGCAGCGCGATCGAAACGTGGATGGTCGCCGCATCTCCCATCGCCGTGCTCGCGAGCCGGATCGAGCAGCGCGCACGGCGGTATCGTGCGAGATTCGCGGGCCTGCCGGCCTGCGACGCGCAGGCCGCTGGCGAACGCGCGGCGTTGCCCGAGGCAACGCTATGCGATATCGTCGCGCGCCACCTCGGCTTCGAGTCGGTGTCCGCGGACGCCAACTTCTTTTCGCTCGGCGGCGATTCGCTCAGCGGCTTGCTCGTGATTGAAAGCGCACAAAAGGCCGGACTCACGGTGTCGCTCGCGGACCTCTATCGCGCGCGCACGATCGGCGAGCTAGCCACGCTGAACGGTTCGGCGCGCCCTGTCCGCACGGTGCGTCGCGCCGAACCGTTCACGCTGCTGCGCGACGATGATCGCCGCCGCGTGCCCGTCGGCGCCGTCGACGCATTTCCGCTGTCGGCGTTGCAGACGGGCGTCGTGTACTACCGGTCCCGCTACGGCGACACGCACCTCTATCGCGACGTGCTTTGGGTCGACGTCGAGGCCGCCGTGGCATTCGAGCGCGCGCATTTCGAGCAGGCCTGGTCGAGCTGCGTGGCGCGGCATCCGGTGCTGCGTACCCGCATTGACATTTCGCGATATAGCGAGCCGTTGCAAATCGTCGATCCGACGGGCGCCGCACCCGTGATCGTCGAGGCGCTGTCCGGAAGGACGGTGGGCGACTGGTTGGCCGAGCGCAATCCGAGCGCGTGCTATCCGGCGGGGCAGGCTGTCCGTTTGTTCGCGCTGACGGCGGGCCGCACGTTGCACGTTCTGATGCTGCTCGACGACGCGCTGCTTGACGGCTGGAGCGCGACGTCGCTGATGGCGGAGCTGCTGACGCAGTACGGCCGCTTGGTCGCCGGCCATGCGCCCGAGCAGCGGACGCCGCCGGCGCTCTCCTTTCACGACTATGTTCGCCACGAGCGCGAAGTCGTCGCGAGCGGCGACGAGGCGCGCGCATTCTGGCGCGAACATCTGGGCGACTGCGTACCGAGCCGCGTGACGCGCAGCGTCCCGCCCGCGGGCGATCCGTCGCCCGACATCGCGATTCGCGAGATGCGCTTCGACGCGGCCGGCTGCGTCGATGCCGTTGCCCGCCTGCATCACGTGACGCCGAAGGTCGTGCTGCTCGCCGCGTATCTGAGGGCATTGTCGCTTTGGTGCGGGACGTTCGAAGTGACGGCCGGCCTGGAGACGCACACGCGCCTCGAGGCCGACGGCGGCGCCGACGTGTTGGGTCTGCATCTGAATACGCTGCCATTGCGTCACGTCTTTACGTCCATGTCCGTCAGCCGCTATCTCGCCGCGGTCGCGGAGGCCGAGGCGCAGGCGATCGTGCACCGACACCTGCCCTTGAGCGAGATGCAGCGGCACTGGTCCGTTCCGCTGTTCGACAATTGCTTCAACTACACGCACTTTCGCCAGCTCGAGGCGGTCGCGGACGGCCGCGCGAGCGGCCATGCATTACAGCTGCGCGGCTGCTTTGGCGAAGAGAAGACGCACTACCCGTTGAAGCTGTGGGTCGACCGGGACGCCACCACGGGTGCATACCGCCTTTATGTGGCTTTTGATCGCGTGCGGGTCGAGCCGGAGCACGCCGAGGCGATCGCCGCGCTGTTCGATGCGGTGTTGAGCGCGTTCGCGCGGACCCCCGACGCGGACGTGACGGCGATCGGCGTTGCGCGGAGCGCGACGACGGACCGCGCGCAAGCGTGGATGGCCGGCGCGTCGCCCGCCGTGCCGGCGCTCGGTGACCTGTTCGAGCGAGCCTGGGAAACCCATGCCACGCGTGTCGCAATACGTGACGGCAACGGCGAGTTCTCCTATCGAATGCTTGCGGTGTCGGTGCAGATCATGGCCCGGCGTCTTCGCGAGACGGGCCGCGCGCGCGGCGCAACCGTCGCGATCATGCTGCCGCGCTCGTTTCGCTGGGCCGTGGCGATGCTCGGCGCGATGAAGGCGGAGGCGACGGTCGTGTTGATCGATCCGCATCTTCCGGCCGCGCGCGTCGACGCGATGCTGCGTTTGAGCCAGGCGGCGCTCGTCATCGCCGATGAATGGGCAACGTGCGACGACTGCCGGCCTGGCCATGGCGTCGTGTCGATCGAGCCGGTCGACGTGATCACGGACCCGGATGATGTCGTGATCGAGCGATGGCCGCGGGTGGACGAAGTGCCGGCCTATCTGATCTTCACCTCGGGCAGCACGGGAGAGCCGAAGGGCGTCGTCGGCACGCGGGTCGGCTTGAGCAATCGCATCGCGTGGCAGCTGAAGCGATATCCGATCGAGTCCAGCGCCGTGTTCCTGTCGAAGACGGCGTCGAGCTTCGTCGACGTGTTCTGGGAAGTGCTCGGTCCTTTGTGCGCCGGCGCAACGCTCGTTTTGCCCGACGACGCCGAATGCCGCGATGCCGCGCGTATCGTCGGCCTGTTGCAGCGGCAGCGTGTCACGCACCTCGTGGTGGTGCCGACGCTGCTCGAATCGTTGTTGACGCAAATTGAGGCGCATGCGCCGCAGCGCGAGCTGGCGTTGCGCCAGGTATCCGTGAGCGGGGAGCCGTTGACGCGCGGGTTGGCGCGGCGCGCCCGTGCGCTGCTGCCCGCCGCCCAATTTTTGAACCTGTACGGCATGTCCGAAGCGGCGGCGGACGTCAGCGCCCTCGATCTGGACCAGTATGCCGACCGTGATGACGGCGGGCCGAGCGTTCCGGTTGGCGGGCCACTCGACAACGTGTGTCTTCACGTGCTCGATGCGGACCTCGAACCGGCGCGGCCGAGATGCGAGGGCGAGCTGTATGTGAGCGGCTTGGCGCTCGCGCACGGCTACCTCGGGCGGCCCGCGCTGACCGCGGCGCGCTTCGTGCCGAATCCGCGGGCGCGCGGGCCGTATGACACCCGCCTGTTCCGTACGGGAGACCGGGCGAGACTGGGTCCGGACGGCTTGGAAATCTTCGGTCGGCGCGACCGGCAGATCAAGGTGCGTGGGGTGCGCGTCGACCTCGACGGGGTCGAGGCGTGTCTCGAACGCTTGCTGCGGGTGCGGCGCGCCGCCGTGATCGAGCGTGACGGCGGGCTGGCGGCGTATCTGCAATGCTGGTCCGATCCCGATCCCGATCCCGATCCCGACGCGTGGCGGCTGGCGTTGCGCGAGCAACTGAGACCGGAGGAGCGCCCCACGCAGTTCTGGTGGCTGGAACATATGCCGCTGACGCCGTCCGGCAAGATCGATCGCGCGACGCTGTCGAGCGCGGCGGCGCGCCGCATCGAACGCGACGCCGTCATGCCGCTGGACGATGTGGCGACGACGCTGGCCGGCTTGTGGCGTGAACTGTTGCCCGGCGCGGAGGTCTTCGCCGACAGCCGCTTCGACGAGGTGGGGGGCCATTCGCTGTTGATGCTGCAGCTGGGCGGACTGATCGAACGGACCTTTGGCTGCCGATTGAGCGTTACGGAACTGCTTGCCGCGCCGACCTTGCGCGACGAGGCGCGGCTCGTGCGTGAGCGGCGCATTTCGTCGCGCGCCGCGGTGCCTCTCATCGGCGACCCGGCCGCCGAGTTCGTTTCGTTTGCGCCCACGCCGTTGCAGCAGGCGTATTGGATCGCACGCCATCAGTCGGGACCGGAGGGGGGCGGCAGCCACCTCTATCAGGAATGGACACTCCCGGATCTCGACCTCGGCCGCTTGACGCGCGCATGGAATCGACTGATCGCCCGCCACGGCATGCTTCGCGCCCGCTTTGGCAGCGATGGCCTGCTGTCGGTGCAACCCGTACGGTCGCACGACATCGACTGCCGGGACTTGCGCGGCCTCGAGACGGCGCAGCGCGAGGCGGTATTGTCGGATTGGCGTGACCGGCAAGCCTTCACCGCGTTTGCCGCCGACGGCGGCGAGTTGTTCGCGCTGCAGGCGTTCCGGCTTCCGGACGACATTCACATCCTGGTCGTCAAGGTCGACTTCCTAATTGCCGACGCGTGGAGCATGAGCATCCTCGCGCGCGAGCTATGGACCCTCTATCGGGATCCGGACGCGGCGTTGCCGCCGCTCGACATTTCCTTTCGCGACGTGCTCGAGCACCGGCGCCGACACGGCAATCCGGCCACGCGAGACGCGGCGCGGCGCTACTGGACCGACCGGCTGGCGTCCTTTCCCGAGATGCCGGCATTGCCCGTCCGCAGCGACTTCGGCGCACAGGCGACGGAGGTCCGGCGGCGCGCGGTAACGCTCGATGCCGATGCGCAGCGCGCGCTCACGACGCTTGCCGCCCGTATCGGCGTGCCGGCGAGCAGCCTGTTTCTGGCGGCCTATGCTGCGGTCTTGCAGCGCTGGTCGGAAAGCAAGGCGTTCTCCATCACGCTGACCGTGTTCGACCGGCCGCCCGTCCACCCTCACGTCAATCGGGTGGTCGGCGATTTCACGTCGGTTTCCTGGCTCGAAATCGATGGTGCGCCCGTCGCGTCGTTCTTCGCGTTTGCCCGCGCGGTTCATGCGCGCCTGCTCACGGATCTGGACTATCGCGAATACAGCGGCGTCGAGCTGGCCCGGGAAGCCCGGCGTGCGTCGATCGCAGCGGACACGATGCGCTACGTGTTCACGCATATTCCGGAACTCGACGGCGGGGTGGCGCCATTCGCGTCGATGGGCACGGAACGCTATCGGGTCACGCGCACAGCGGGCGTGTGGATCGACAACCAGGTGGTCGGCGAAGCCGGCTTGGTCCGATTGCACTGGGACGCCGTCGACGACCGATTCGCGCCGGGGGTCGTCGACGACATGTTCGCGGCTTACAGCGATCTCGTGACCGCGCTGATCGCGTGCGCGAACGATGCCGGTATCGACGAGGCCCGCGCGCCGGCGGTACGACTGCCCGCCTCCCAGCTCGCGCGCCGGTGCGCGATCGATCGCGAAGAGGCGCCCCATGAAGACTATCTGGCCGCGATCGCGTCCCGCTGTCGCGACATGCCCGAGGTGGTCGCCGTCATCGCCTCGGAAAGAGCCTTGTCGTATGGCGAGCTATGGACGCGCGCGTGGCGGCTTGCCGCGCGCTTGAAGCGCGAGGCTCCGAACGCGGCCTGCGTGGCGGTGCATATGGCGCCCGGCTGGCGCTACGTGGTCGCGGCGCTCGCCATTCAGCTGGCGGGCCTGCCTTATGTGCCGCTGTCGACGCGCTGGCCGCGTGCCCGCGTGGACGAAGTGATCGAAAAATACGGCATACGGCATGTGTTCTCGGACATGACGGACCCGCCCTGGCAGACGGACGCGTCGACGGTGCGGATATTCGCCGTGACCGGGCACGACCACGAGCCCGACGCGCCGGACTTCCGGCCCGTCTTCGATCCCGAGGCGCTCGCGTACGTGATGTTCACGTCCGGCAGCAGCGGCGAGCCGAAGGGCGTCATGATGCGCCGTCGCGCCGTCGCGAACACCTTGCGCGACATCCGGGCACGCCTGCGACTCGGCGAGAGCGACCGCGTGCTCGGATTGTCCGATCCCGGATTCGATCTGTCCGTGTTCGACATGTTCGGCACGCTGCTGTCCGGCGCGGCGCTCGTGATACCGGATGCGTCCGAGCGCATGGATCCGGCAGCGTGGTGGACGCTCTGCCGTACGCACCGCGTCACGATCTGGAACACCGCGCCCGCGCTGTTCGAGCTGCTTGCCGATTACGGGAAAGGGAAGACCGCGCGGATCGGAACCTTGCCGTTGCGCTGGGTGCTGCTGAGCGGCGACTGGATTGCCCTGCATCTGCCCGGCGTGCTGCGCGAGCTTGCGCCGGGCGCGCGGCTCCTGTCGCTCGGCGGTGCGACCGAGGCGGGCATCTGGTCGGTTTCCTTTCCCGTGACCACAGTGCGCGCGGACTGGGTCCGTATCCCGTACGGATTGCCGTTGCGCGGGCAACGCTGCGACGTGGTCGATGCCGCTGGCGCGTCCTGTCCCGACTGGGTCGCGGGCGAATTGACAATCGCGGGCGCGAGCCTGGGCGACGGGTACTGGCAGCGTCCCGATCTGAGCGCACGCGCATTCGTGGTCGACGCGAGCACGGGGGAGCGCCGCTATCGGACCGGCGACCTCGCGCGCTACCGCTCGGACGGTGTGATCGAGCTGCTCGGGCGCCTGGATTCGCAAGTCAAGATCGCGGGCCATCGGGTCGAATGCGCGGAGGTCGAGCATATCGTCGGCGCGTGCGCCGGCGTGTCCCGCGCGGTCGTGGTGCCTATCACGGGGCGCACCGGGGCCGTCGAGCTGCACGCCGTCCTGCATGCGGCGAACGATCTGCCGGCCGAGACCCTCAAGCAGCATTGCAGCGAACGCTTGCCGGAATGCATGGTGCCGCGGCATTGGCACCGCGACATGGACATACCCCTGAACGACAACGGCAAGATCGATCGTCGCGCGTTGCGCACGCGCATCGAGGCTGTACTCAAGGAGACCGGTTGAAATGGTGCGATTGGCGCGTGGGACGAACCGCCCGACAGGCGGCGCGTGGCGGCGGGCGCTGTGCGCGGGCTTGCTGGCCTGCGTCGCGCAGGCCGCCGCCGCGGGCGACGGCGATCATCTCGTGAAGGACTGCATGTCCTGTCACGATGCCGCCCAGGGACGCGATTGGGCGATACCCGTCATTCTCGGACAGAAGCCGCGCTATCTGGCGAGCCGGCTCGAGGCATTCCGCCATCCGGACGCCGACGGCAATCTCATGCCGCGCCTGATGTCCGCCTTTACGCCGCAGGAGATCGAGCGGCTTGCGGTCTACCTGTCATCGCAGCCGTCGGGTCTGGCCCGATCGGCCGACGCGCGCGCGGTTGCGTCCGCCGCCGGCTTTGCGCGCTACCAGCAGCATTGCGCCGTCTGCCACGAGCAAGCACCTGACAGCCCATTGCTGCTAGGACAGGGACGGGCCTATCTCGTCGACGCACTGCGCGACTTCGTTTATGGCCGCCGCGGCATGCCGCAAGGCATGCGCGAGAGCCTGAGCGCGCTGTCGGCCGACGACCTGAACGCGGTGATCGGCTTTCTGGCTTCTTCTTCAAACAGGAAAGAAAAGTGAAACGTTCGTTTCTCGCTTCTCCGTTGTCGCACGCAGCGCGGCGACGGCATCGCCGGTCGGGCATGCGCGCCCCGTCGTGCCCGAAGTTCGTCGTGCTGATCGCCGCGCTGCTCGGCGCGCCGAGCGCCGCGCTGGCCGCGGAAGGTGGTCAGCGCGGGCCGGGTCCAGCATTCATCGGCGCGTCCACCTATGCGAAGATCATGTGCTCGGGCGTATTCGTCTCGGGGCTGGCTGAGCCGCAGATCAGCGGACAGGATCTGGCCGATCTGCCGCCGATCCCGGTGGCGATCGATCGTGACCAGCGCACTGTCACGGCGACCATGGGGCCGGTGAAGCGTACGGCGCGTTACCGCGACGGGCTGGGCTGCACGCTCGACAACGCCCCGTCGCCGGACCTCGCGCGCGCTGCGTCGCCGAAGCCTTATCCGCAAACGAGCGAGGCGAGCGCGCAACATCCCGCGCCGTTGACGGTCGCCCCGAGTCCGGCGCTGACGCTCGTGCTGGACCGCGCGTTCGAGGAAAGCGATTCCGCGCTGCTGAAGAATACGCGCGCCGTCCTGATCCTCCGCCACGGCAAGATCGTGGCGGAACGCTATGCGGAGGGCGTCGCGATGGATACGCCGCTGCCGGGCTATTCGATGGTGAAGGGCGTCGCCAACCTGTTGACGGGCACGCTCGTGCGGCGCGGCTGGCTGTCGCTCGAGCGAAAGGATCTTCGGCCGGAGTGGCGCGTCGCTCCCGACGACGTGCGCAAGAACATTTCCGTCGATCAGCTGCTGCGCATGACGTCGGGGCTGGCCTGGAGCGAGAACTATCTCGGCACGTCGTCGGATCTGATGGTGATGCTGACCTCGGCGCACGATCCCGCCGCCTACGCGGCGGCCAAGCCGCTGGCGGCGCGTGCGGAATCCGCCGACGCGCCGAAGCCGCTGCCGGACGCGGCGCGTTTCGAAGCGGTGCTCGGCGCGGCGCGGATGGCGCCGTCCCGCAGCGAACCCCGGAGCATCACGCCTGGCGAGGCGTGGCGCTACTCGGGCGGCTCGTACGAAATCCTGTCGGCGGCGATCTCGGACACCTTGCGCGAACACCACGAAGCGCCGCTCGCCTATCCGTACCGCGCGCTTTTCGGCCCGCTCGGCATGACGAGCGCGATCCTGGAAGCCGCGCCGGACGGCGACTACATGCTGTCGTCGTTCATGCTCGCGAGCGCCCGGGACTGGGGCCGGCTCGGCCAGTTTCTGCTCGACCAATATCGCGACGGCACGCGTGCCGACGGCATCCTGCCGGCAAACTGGCTCAAGGAAAGCCTGCGCCCGACGCTCGCGCGGGGCATGCCGATCGGCACCGAGACGGGCTCCGGCTTCTGGCTCAATTCGCTTGGCGCAAACATACCGCGCAACACGTTTTACCTGGGCGGCTTTCAGGGGCAATTCGTCGTCGTCGTGCCGGACCAGGACCTGGTCGTGGTGAGGCTCGGCGCGACCTCGGCGGACGGCAACTGGATCGCCCGCAAGCTATTGGAAGACATCGTGCCGCGCCTGGACTGATCCGGCACGACGCCAGCCATCGCATTCGATCACACCCCGACACGTCATGAGGGAAAACATGAAGACACACGTCAGCAAGGTCGTCCTGTTGCTGGCCGCGCTTGTTTGCGGGCCGGCCTGGGCGCAAGCCGCGAAGGGCGCGGCCGCGGCGCAAGGGCCCGTCGCCTCGATCGCGAGCATTTACGTGACGCCGGGCAAGCGCGCGGCCTTCGAGGCGCAATACGAGAAGCAATACGCCGGCGCGCGCCTGCACGCGGACGGCCTGCTCGAATCCTATCTCCTGGCCCCGGTCTCCGGCGACAATTCGGCCCCCTTCAAGCACTTCACGGTATGGCGCGACCGCGCCTCCTACGAGGCGTTCTTCGCGAAGGTGGCGAGCGGCGAACATCCGGTCGGCGCGAAAGCCAGCTATGGCGGCGACGGCGACATGTATACGCGGCGGCCGATCTACGAGTTGTATGCGGTGCCCGTTCACCACAGCGAGGCCGGTGTGACCCCAGCGGCCGGCGCGTCGAACTGACGGACCATGGAATCGTCGAGCAAGCTGCCCGGGGCAGCCTTCGAGCAAGCCGATGACCGTTTCGGCGGCGCATCGCCGACCATCGAGCAGATTCGGCACATCGTCGAATCGGTGTTGGGCGTCGCCGTGCCGGCCCCCGACGCGAATATCATCGGCCTCGGCGCCAACTCGATGGAACTGGTGCGCATCATCAATCGCATCGAGGACGACAGCGGTGTGCGCATCGGCTTCGAGAACCTGAGCTTCACGCCGTCCGTCGCGATGTTGGCGGCGTGCGTCGAGACGGCGCGGGCGGGCTCCGTTGCCGATGCCGGCGCGCTTCGCGCGCATGACGAACTGCCCGGCGCGGACGGCACGGACACGCGTCGCGTCGCGCCAGCGCAGGCCATCGGCGCGATCCGGGACGACGAAGGATGGCCGGTCGTGCGCCTGATGGCTGGCATGCCGGACGAACTGTCCGTCGGCAGCGTCCGCGCGTTTCGCGAGACGCAGGTGGAGCTGGACCGTGTGGCGCGACTGTTGAGCGTGTTGCGGCAACGGCAAGCCCGGGCCGGCTACGCGTCCGCCGGCGCGCGATATCCGGTGCAGACGTATCTGTATGCGAGGGCGGGCGCGGTCGCCGGCCTGGCATGCGGCTTGTACTACTTTCACCCCGCACGCGCGGAGCTGTGGCTGCTCGCGCCGGATCTCGTGATCGACGCGGCGCTGTACGACCCGCTGCACAACGCGGCCATCCATCGAGGGGCGGCATTTTCGATTCACCTGGTGTCGCGCCCCACTGCGATCGAGCCACTGTATGGGGCGCGCGCGCGCGACTACTGTCTGCTCGAAGCCGGCGCGATGGCTCAGTTGCTGCGCATGCGCGCGCCGTCCTACGACCTGGGATTGTGCGCGATCGGCGATTTCGATTTCGAGCCGGTGCGCGGCTGGTTCGAACTCGACGCGGACCAGGAGTGCCTGCACTCGCTGCTCGGAGGCGGGGCGCCGTGAGCCGCGAGCAAGCGTCGGCGGGCTACGCGCTTTCCGTCAATCAGCAATCGCTCTGGCGCTATCAGCGCATGTTCCCGGACGCATCGACCTACGGAATGCTGGGCATCGCGCGCATGCGGACGGCACCGTCCATCGAGCCGCTGCGGCGCGCATACCGGCGCCTGATCGAGCGGCACGAGATCCTGCGATGCCGGATCAGCGACGGGGCGAGCGGACTTGCGGCGTATCCGCTCGCCGTCGAGCGGAGCGACGACGGCGAGCTGTTGCCGCTCGTGGAGGCGAGGGACTGGTCCGGCGCGTGTCTTGCAGCCTTCGTTGACGCGCGCTTCGCGCGTGCGCACGAAATCGACGACACTTCGCTGTTTCGTTGCGTGGCGGTCCTCGCGTCCCGCGCCGCGGCGGATGGCCTGAGCGCGGACGGGCTGCGCACGGGAGCGTCGAGCGACGCCCGGGAGGGCGAGACGGTCGGGCTGCTCGTGTTCACCGCGCATCACATAGTGGTGGATTTCCTGTCGTTTCCGCTGATTTTGCGGGAGCTGGATGCGCTCTACGCGGAGGAGACGGCCGAGCCGTCGCGGCCGCCGTGCGCGTTTCGCGCCGACGCGAATTTCCGGCATCTCGCGGCATGGGAGCGAGGCTGGCTCGGGACCGAGGACGCCCTCGCGCGTGCCGCGTCGTACTTGGCCCGTCTGGATCCGCCCCCGGAGCCGCTGTGCTTCGACGGGACGCCCGTTGCGCAGCCGGGCGCGCGCGTGGAGCGCGAGCATCGCTTTCGGCTGTCCGCCCAGATGCGCGACGCCTTGCTGGGCTGCGCGCGCGCGCACGGCGTGACGCCGTACGTGGCGATGCTGTCGGTGTTTCAGCTGCTGCTGCACGTGCATTGCGCCACGGCCGACGTCAGCGTGGCGACGCCGTTGCATGGCCGCCCCCGGGCCTTCGGCCGGACGATCGGCTATTTTGCGAACGTGCTGCCGGTCCGCCAACGCATCGCCGCGGCCGACACCTTCGCAGACCTCCTGCTGCGCAATCGGGAGACGTTGCGAAGCGGGTTGCGCCTCGCGCCGTTTCCGTTCGCGACCCTATGCGAACGCGCGGGCGTGCGCGAGATGCGGCCGGGCATGACCGCGCTTACGCAGGTCGCCCTCGTTTGGGATGCGATGCCTGAGAGCGACGCCGACGCGTGGCTCCACATCCAGCATGTGGAGCAGCGCGGCACGCCTTACGCGCTCGCGTTGACGGTATATGCGCGGGATGACGGGTGGACGTGTGGCCTGAAGCATGATCCCGATACCGTGCCGCGGCATTTCGTCGAACAGTGCCTCGCCGACCTGCCGCGCTTCGCGATCATGCTGACTGGCGCGCCGACGGTGCCGTTCGGCGCGCTTGCGTTCGTGCGCCCGCCCGACTGGCATTGGCCGGCGCCCGTGGCGCCGGAGCCGCCCGCGGACTTCATCGAGGCAGCGTTGCGATCGAACGCGCTGCGAACGCCGGATGCGATCGCATTGCGGAATGCGGCGCAGGCCCTGTCGTATGACGAACTGCTGTCCGTCACGCATCGAATGGCCGTCGCGCTCGGGCAGCTCGCGCCGACGAGCGGCCCCGTCGGCCTCCTGATGGAGCGTGGCGTCGATGCCGCGCTGGCCTTGATCGCCGCGTTCAGGGCCGGCATCGCCGTCGTCCCCCTGCATCCCGATCAGCCGGTCGCCTGGCTCGCTCGTGCCTGCCAGGACGGCGGTCTGATCTGCGTCGTAGCTTCGGCCGCCCATGCCGAGCTGGCCGCGTCGATGCCGGTGCCGGTCTTGACCTTTGCGCGGTGGCGGGAAGTTGCGTCGCGGGTCACTCACGACGCCTTGCCGACGCCTGATCCGCTCGACACGGCCTACGTCATCTACACGTCGGGTTCGTCGGGCGTGCCCAAGGGCGTCGTGGTCGCGCGACGGAGCTTGCAGCACCTGCTGGCGGCGAGCCGCTTCATGTTCGACGTTGCCGACGCGCGCTGGACCCTCGTCCACCATCCGAGCTTTGATTTTTCGATGTGGGAGTTGTGGGGGCCGCTCGTCCACGGGCGAGCGTTGACCGTGCTCGGCGAGCGGGAGGCCGCATTGCCCGACGCGTTCCACGACGCACTCGTGCGCGATGGCATCACGCACGCGGGGCTCACGCCGGCCGCCTGTCGGCTGCTGCTGCCGCTGCTGACGCGGCACGGCGCGCGGACCTTGAGGGGGATCTGCGTCGGCGGGGCCGCCGTCGACGCGGCGCTCGCGACCCGGCTCGCCGCGCTCGGCATCGACACGTGGACCTTCTACGGTCCGACGGAGGCCACGGTGTGGGCCGCTTGCACCCGGCTGGGCGCAAGCGGACAAGACGCGCGGATCGGCTACCCGCTCGCGGGCATGCGCGCCTACGTGCTCGACGCGCGCCTGCAGTGGGTACCCGAGCATCGGACCGGCGAGCTTTATCTTGGCGGGCCGCAACTGACGCGCTATCTCGGCGCGCCCGCGTTGACGGCCGCCGCGTTCATACCCGATCCGTGGCAACCCGGTGAGCGCATGTATCGCACGGGCGACCGGGTGCGATATTCGCGTGTCGACGGGCTGGTGTTCGTCGGCCGCGCGGATCGGCAAGTCAAGGTCAACGGCTATCGAATCGAACTCGATGCGCTGTCGAACGCGCTGTCGGGGTGCGACGGGATCGCGCAAGCGGGCTGCGTGCATCTGCCGGATCAGGGCGTCTGCGCCCTGTATACGACGTCGGACGGTCTGCCAATGCCGGCCGAACGGCTCGCCGAGATGGCGCGCCGGGTATTGCCGCGATACGTGCTGCCGGTGCGTTTCGTCCATCGCTCGGCGTTCGCGCTCACGCGCAACGGCAAGGCGGATCTCGACGCGATGACGGCAGAGCTGGCGCGCGCCTCGCGCGATGCCGAACCGCCGGCCGACGAGGCCGCGTTGTGCGCCGAGATCCTGCTTGCGCTCGAAGAGGATCTCGGCCTGCCGGTGGTGGCGGCCGACGCGAATTTCCACGATCTGGGCGCGACGTCGATCGTACTGGCGAACTTGCATTCGCGACTCGCGCCGCGCTTCGCGACGGGCTTCGAATTGGCCGACCTGTATGCGTTTCCGACGGCCAGGCGGCTCGCGCAGTGGCTCGCGTCGGGTGCGCGCGGCGCGCCGGCGTTGCGCGCGCGTGCGCCGTCCCGGTGGCAAGCGAGGCGCGCGCGCGTCGCGCGGCGTCAACCGGATTGATCATTACGAACAGGACAGGGAACAGGATGTGTGGATTCGTCGTCGCTTGTCATCGTGACGCAGTCGTGCCGGCCGAGCGCATCGAGCATGCGCTCGATGCGCTGCGCCATCGCGGCCCGGACGGGCGGGCGCTGTGGCGAGCATCCGATGGCCGCTGCGCGATGGGATTTCACCGTCTCGCGCTCGTCGGCCCACCCGAGCAGATGCAGCCGTTTCATGCGGAAGATGTGTGGACCGTCGTCAACGGAGAAATATATGGGCATGCGGCGCTGCGACGGGAGTTGGAGGCGCGCGGCGCCCGCTTCGTCACGGAATCGGATTGCGAGGTGCTGCTGCACGGCTATCGGGATGCGGGCATCGATTTCGTGCGGCGGCTCAATGGCGAGTTTGCCGGTGTCATCTGGGACCCGCGGGTGCGGAAACTGTATGCCGTGCGCGACCGATGGGGCGTGAAGCCGCTCTATTACCGCCTTTGCGAAGACGGCATTCATCTCGCGTCCGAGATCAAGGCGCTCGTCGCGTTGGGCGCGCGATTGCGCTGGAATCACGGCGCGCTGTTCCAGCATTTTTTCGCGTCGATCGGACCCGCCCAGACGCTGTTCGACGGCATCCATCAGGTGCCGCCCGGGCACGTGCTCGAATGGGACGCGCACGGATGGCGGGTGACGCCCTACGAGCCCGAGCCGACCGCGGACGGTGGCACGCCGCCACGCTGGGCGGGCGAGCCGCCGCGCGCGTTGATGGCGCAATTGCGCGAACGGCTGGATCTGGCGGTGCGCGATCGGCTGGCAGGCGATGTGCCGATCGCCTGCCATCTGAGCGGTGGCGTCGATTCCGCGACGCTCGCTGCCTTGGCCGTGCGGCACCGGACACGCGGACTGGAAGCCTTCACCGTCGACTTCGGCGCTTACGCAGGCGACGCGGCCGCAGCGGCGGAGATCGCGGCCGGCCTCGGCATTCGCCATCGCGTCCTGGCGCTCGACGAGGCGCGACTCGTCGCTCACTTCGAGGATGCGGTGCGGCACGCGGAAACCATCGGCTTCAACTTCATCGGTTCCGCGCGCTGGATGCTCGCTAGCGCGGTCGCCGCGGAAGGGTACAAGGCCGTGCTGTCGGGCGACGGCGCCGACGAGCTGTTCGGCGGATACGGATTTTCCGTGATCGACGGCTTGTGCGAGCGCTCGTCCGCGCAGCGCGCGCTGATCGCGCACGTGCTCGAGAGCGGCCGTTCGGCGCTCGCGGCGGAGCTTGGGCAGGCGTTGCCGATCTTCGAGCTGGCCCCCGCACGCCACGGCGACAGGGCGCCCTACCTCGTGACGAGCTGGAACCACCAGCGCAGCGGCATGCGCGTACTGCTTGCGCAAACCTTTCTCGACGAATTTCACGGCGACAACCCCTACGACATGTTGATGGAGGCGACGGGCGGGTTCGGCGAACCCTCCGCTTCCGCCATGCAGCGGTCGCTGCATCTTTGGCGCAAGTCGCTGTTTGCGAATCACATCCTCGTGTCTGAGCGGCTGGACATGGCGCACGGCGTCGAGACGCGCTACCCGTATCTGGACAATCGCGTCGCCGCCGTCGCCCAGGCGCTGCCCGATGCGTGGCTCGCCGACGACCTGCGGGAGAAGCGCTTCCTCAGGGAGGCCGTCGCATCGCTAACGCCCGAGTGCGCGCGGCGTGCGCGGAAGCAGCCTTTCGAGGCGCCGCCGATTACCGCCTCGCGGCGCGGCGCGTTTCGGCGCTATTTGCAGGACGTTCTGCATGGCGACAGCGTCAGGCATTCGTCGATCTTCGACCGCCAGCGCTTGCTGAAACTGGAAAGCGCGCTGCCCTCGTTGTCGAGCAAGGCGAAGGAGCGGATCGACAGCCTGTTGATGATGGCGCTCAGTTTCTTCGTGCTGCAGCGCGCGTTCGGCGTGAGCGAATGAAGAACCGGAGCAAGGCCGCCCCGGAGCCGCCCGCGTCAGGCAGCGGCTGGCATGCGGCCAGTGTGGGAGGCGATGTCGGTGACAAGGTGCGCCGTACGTCGAATTGATGGGCTGGATCACGTGCGGACTGGACGCATTCCGGTTCGAGGTGACGTCATTGGGAGCAGAACTTGAGCAACCTGGATACGTTGTTGTTGTCCGCCGAGCAACAAGAGCGCTACCGCGCACTGCTCGCGGAAAAAGGCCTCGCGGGTCCGAAAGGAACGGACGTTCCGCCACGCGCGCCTGGCGAGCGCATACCGCTCGCGAGCTATCAGGAGCCCTTGTGGTTCATCGACCGGTACGAGGGCGGCGATACCGCACATAACGTCGTGTATCCGATGGGCTTGCCCGAAGAGGAGATCGACGAGGCGGCGCTCGTTCAGGCGATCGGCCGGATGATCGAGCGTCACGAGATCCTGCGCACGACGTTCCGGCAGGACGATGCCGGCGTCGCGCAGATCGTGCATGCCAGCCGGCCGCCCGCGCTCGAGCGCGTCGACTTGCGGCCGGTGCCGGACGCATTGAAAGAAGCGAGCGGATGGAAGCGCGTCGACAAGGAGGCGGCCCATCAGTTCGATCTCGAGCACGGCCCGCTGATCCGCTTCACGCTGCTGATCGTCGCGCCGCGCAAGAATGTGCTGATCGTGTCCTTGCATCACATCGTATGCGACACGTGGTCGGTCGCGATCATCGATCGCGAGGTCCGCACGCACTACGACGATATCTTGCACGGCCGTCCGTGTTCGCTGCCGCCCGTGCCGGCGCAGTTCGGCGACTATGCGCTCTGGCAACGCAAGGCATGCGATGGCGGCGCGCATGCGCGCCATGTCGACTATTGGGTCGACCGGCTCGCCGATGCGCAGCCGCTGCAGCTCGAAACCGATTTCCCGATGCCGGAGCGGCGCAGCCACCGGGCGAGCAACTGCCTCGTCCTGATCAAGCCGGACCTGCTCGAGCGCGTCAATGCATACGCGCGCGGCCACGGCGTCACGCTCTACATGGTATTGCTGACCGCCTTCAAGATCGTGCTGGCGCGGCATACGGGACAGACCGATATCGTCGTCGGCACGCCCCACGCGAACCGCGGGCCGGATGCGATGCGGGACGTCATCGGCTTCACGATCAACTCGCTCGCGCTGCGCACCGAACTCGGCGGCAATCCGACCTTCGATGCGGCGGTGCGACGCGTCGGCGCATGCGCGCTCGAAGCCTACGAACACCAGGATGCGCCGTATCAATCGGTGGTCGAGGCGCTGGGCGTGCGGGCCAAGGGGGAGCGGCTCAGCCGCTATTCGCTGTTCCGCGCGTTCTTCTCAGTGCAGAACATCCGATGGGCCGATATCCAGTTGCCTCAGATCAATACGGGCAAGCTGCATGACAAGCCGCGTTTCACCGTGCCGCATCCGACCACGAAGTACGACATCTACATGTACCTGCGCGAGCGGGACGGCATGGTGTTGGGCGGGATGGAATACGACACGGAGCTGTTCGCGCAGAGTCGCATCGAGCGGATGATCCGCCATTTCCTGCGGATCCTCGAGCAGGGCGTGACTCATCCGGGCACGAGCATCCATTTGCTCGACATGCTGGCGGAGGACGAAGTTCGCGAGCAGTGCCCGGCGCCGCACCCGGCGCAGCGGGACGCGGCGCCGCCCGCGGCGATCCACGCCTGGTTCGAGCGCGCGGCTGCGCGTTTTGCCGACTGTCCCGCGATGATCGACGGCGACACGGTCGTGTCCTACCGGGCGCTCGCCGACGCGAGCGCGAAGCTGGCTGGTGCCTCGCCGCTGGCCGGGCGGGCACCGGAGCAGCGGATCGGCGTGCTCGCCGATCGCTCGATACGCATGGTCGAGACGGTGCTCGCGGTCCTGCGCGCGGGCGGAGCGTGCGCGATGCTCGACCACGCGACGCCCGCGCCGCGGATCGAAGAGGCCAGACGCGCCCATCGGATCGACATGCTGCTGCGCGACGAGGCGCCCGAATCCGTGGGCGAAGGCGCGGTCGAGGTCGTCACGCTCGACGCGTTGGCGGCGCGCGCCTCGACCGCTCCGGCGGCCGCGCCAGGCCCGGTGTTCGTCGGGCAGACAGCGTTCGTTTTCATGACCTCGGGCTCGACCGGCGTGCCGAATGCGGTCGAGCTGTCGCACGCGAGCGTGCTGAGCGGCCAACTGGTGCACACGTGTCCTCATCCGATCGGCCCCGGAGACCGGCTGCTCGTCACCACGCCGACAAGCTCGGCGCGGCTCGTCGGCGAGTTGCTGTGGCCGCTTCTCAACGGCGCGACCCTGGTGCTGTGCCGCCCGGGCGGGCATCAGGATCCGGCCTATATCGGCGAGATGCTGCAGCGACATCGGATCACCCATTTCAGCGTCCTGCCCCAGGTCCTCGCCGCGCTGCTGGACGAGCGGGTGCCGGCCCGCTGCCCGGATCTCAAGCTGGTGTACTGCGTCGGGCAGAACCTCGACCGGCAATTGGCGGCCCGCTTCGTCGCGATGTCGGACGCGACGCTCTACAACACCTACGCGCAGACCGAGGCCTGCCCGGTGACGTTCCACGCCTGCGACGACGACGTAGCCGGCGATGGACCGGTGCCGGTCGGCCGCGTCGCTCCGAATACAGCGGTCTATGTGCTCGATGCCTACCTGGGGCCGGCGCCGATTGGCGTCACGGGGCAGATCGCGGTTGCGGGCGACGCGCTGGCCAGGGGCTATTCGGACAATCCGCGCCTCACGGCGGAAAAGTTCGTGCCGAATCCGTTCGGCGAACCGGGCAGCCGCATGTACTGCAGTGGCGATCTGGGTTCGTGGGACGAGGCGGGGCGGCTCATGCTGCGCGGTCGCAGCGACCAGCGCGTGAAAATCCGCGGCTATCGGATCGATCTCAATGAGATCGAGCATGCGCTCATGTCGATTGAAGGCGTGGACGAGGCGGTGGTCGTCGCGTCGACGGATCTGCGCGGCGAGCCGTCGATCGTCGCGTTCGTTCGGGCGCGGCCGCTGCCGATGGAAAAGCACAAAGGCTTCGCGCGGCTGCTCAAGGCGCGTTTTCCCGTCCGCCGGCAAGATGTGGAGGCGTTGCTTCCCGATCAATTGCGCACGATCCTGCAGGCCCGATTGCCGTTCTACATGGTGCCGGCACGGATCACGCAGCTCGAGGCGCTACCGCGCGGCCGGACCGGCAAGGTGGATCGCGTGGCGCTGGCCGCGCGTGGCGCCGAGCGCGAGGCGTCGACGGTCAAGCTCGAGGGCGTGCCCCGCGCGGAGAATGAGCGCGCGCTCGTGGCGATATGGCGCGACGTGCTGGATCTGCCCGCCGACCGGCACATCGGCATTTACGACAGCTTCTTCGAGCTTGGCGGACACTCGCTGAGCGCGGTCAAGATCGTGCAGCGGATCCAGGCGCAACTGGGCGTGAAGCTGGATATCCGCAACGTGTTCGAGGCGGTCACGATCGCGGGCCTGAGCGACCTGATCGACTGGACAGTGTCGTCCGACACGTTCGACGACATCGAGCTTTGAGCGCGCGGACCCCATGCTGACAACATTGGACGATATCGGGGCAACGCGGCGCGTGCCTTATATCCGGCTGTTCGAGGATATGGCGCGGGCGCGCCCGTCGGCGGTCGCGGCCGAGGACGCAGTGCGGCGCGCGACTTATGCCGAGCTGGATGGGATGGCGGAGCGTTTCGCGCACGAAATGCGGGAACGAGATGTGGGTCGCGGCGCGATCGTCGCGATTGCGCGCGATCGCGACGTCTTCACGCTCGCCGCGATCCTCGCGACGTTCAAGTGCGGCGCCGCGTATTTGCCCATCGATCCCGAGGCGCCTACCCAGCGGCGGCGGCAGATGCTGGCGCGCTGCGCATGCACGCTGGTCCTCGCCGACGCGCGTGCGAAAACGGCGTGTGAGACCGACGCCGGCCATGCGGTGACGGCCATCGACCTCGCGGACTGGGTCGTGCTCGGGCCGCGACCCCAAGGCGCACGGTCCGACGCGAGGCTCGACGATCCCGCGTATGTGATCTTCACATCCGGCTCGACGGGGACGCCGAAGGGGGCCGTGCTGTCGCAGGCGAATCTGGTGAATCACCTGTGGGCGAAAGTCGACGCCCTCGGCCTTGCCGCGAGCGATCGGATCGCGCAGACGGCGCCTTTCGCGTTCGACCTGTCCGTTTGGCAGTTCCTCGTGGCGGGGCTCGTCGGCGGCAGCGTGACGTTCGTCGCGCAGGACGTCGTCGCGGATCCCCCCGCGTTGCTCGATACCCTGGCCCGCGCGAATGTGACCGTGGCGCAGGCCGTTCCGAGCTACCTGAACATGCTCCTCGATGTCGTGCGGCGGCGCGACGCGCGCCTGACCGACACGCTGCGCGTGATGGTGACGGCGGGAGAGACCTTGCCGATCGCTGTGGCGCGACGCTGGTTCGAGGCCAGCGGCGCAAGGCTCGTCAACGCGTACGGCCCGACCGAGTGCGGAGTTGACGTGACGCATCATGCGATGGCATGCGCGCCGGACGGCCACACCGTGCCCATCGGGCGCGCGATTCCTGGCGCCGAGTTGCACGTCGTGAACGCCGCGCTCGAGCGCGTCGCCGACGGCGAAGCCGGCGAATTGCTGATCGGCGGCGTGGCGACCGGCCTCGGCTACGTCGGCGCGCCGGAGCAGACGGCGGCCGCGTTCGTCGAATTGCCGTTCGCACGCGGCCGGTGCTATCGGACGGGCGACCGGGTGAGTCGACGCGGCGACGTTTACACATTTCTCGGCCGGCTCGATCTGCAGATCAAGCTGCGCGGCTATCGGATCGAGCCGGAGGAGATCGAGGCGGTGCTGCTGCGGGACCCGCGCGTGCGGGCGGCGGCGGTGACGCTGTACCGCGACGGCGCGCGCGCCGAACTGGTGGCCGTCATGGAACGCGCGGAGCCGGACGGTTCTCTCGACGCGCTGCGTCACGCGTGCCGCGAGCGGCTGGCGGCGGCGCTGCCGGCGTATATGGTGCCGAGGCTGATCGAATTCGTTTACGCGATGCCGCTCAACGCGCGCGGCAAGACCGACCGCGGCGCCATCGCCACGCTCCTGCGCGCGTTGAACCCGTTTCAATGAAAAGTCCATCCCATGAACCTTGCCAACCGTCTCTTGTATCGCCTCGTCGAGTGCGATTTCCTGTACCGGAACGTGTTGAACCGGCGCTCTACGCTTGAATACCGCCGTCACCGCGTCGCGCTCTGCGACGAGGGGCGACGCGTGCTGGCGGCGCTCGACGATGGCGGCCTGGCGATCACGCACGTCGGCCGGTTCGCCGGGATGCAGCCGTTGTTCGACGCGCTGCGCGAGCATGCGCGCAAGGTCGAAACGCTGCGCGGCAAGCGCGTTCCGCTGAATTCCGATCAGGCACGGGTCTATGCGTTCATGTCGAACGTGCTGGGTTCCTACCCGCGTTTCGAACCGGACAGCCTCTTCGCGCGCTTCGCTTGCCAGGCGCCGATTCTCGAAATCGTCAACGCATATTTCGGCATGTTCGCTCAACTGCGGAAGTACGCGGTGTTCAGGCACCAGCCGAGCGCCATCTCCGAGAATCTCAAATGGCACCGCGACGGGCTGTGCGATGCGATGGTGGTGCGCGTGTTCGCGTACTTCGACGACATCAGCGCGCCCAACGGCGCGATGCGCTACGCGCGCGGCACGCACAGCAAGGGCGAGCAGGGCAGCCGGGTCTGGCTGCCGCCCGACCGCCTCGACGAGCGGGCCGTCTCCTGCGATGGCCCGGCCGGAACTTTGGTCTTTGCCGACGCGCGCGGCTATCACCGCGCGGGCGAATTCGTGAAAGGCGAACGCTGGCTGTTCAACTGCATGTTCACGTCGCCAGGCTTCGGCGCCGACTATTTCACGCGCTCGGCAAGGCGCCGTCCGGCAGCCGGGGATCCCTTGTCGTGGGCGCTGTCGAGCCCGCTGAAATTTTCCGATAACTTTGTAGGCGGCCCATGGCGATGAACGAGCGAAGCAGGTTGCCGGCCGATCCGGTCGGCGGTGGCGATGAAGCGCCCCTCACGTGGGGGCAGAAGCAGATGTACCGCGCGATGCGGATCGATCGCGACGCGGCGCATTTTCATATGACCGATGTCCTTGTGTTGCGCGGCGACGTCGACCTTCCACGGCTCGCGCGCAGCCTGACCGATACGTTCGCCGGCCATCCGGCGCTGCATCTGCGCTTCGTGCCGCGCGCGGACGAGGACGAGGGCGTCGTGCAGCGCTTCGACGGCGTCGTGCGCGTCGCGTGTCCGATTCACGACTGGTCCGGCCTGCAACGCGACGAAGCGGTGGCGCGGCTCGAGGACATCCGCGCGCGCTTCCGGGAGACGCCGTTCGACCTGTCGGTCGCGCCGCTCTTCCGATTCGCGCTGGTGCGCCTGTCGAATCGCGACAGCTATCTCCTGCTCACGGTGCACCACCTGCTGGCCGACGATTGGTCGATGGGGCTGCTGCACCAGGAGCTGGCGGCGCGCTACGCCGGACACGCGCCGCCGCCGCCCACGCGGTCCGGCGACGACGCGCGCTATCTGCAGTTCGCGCGGCATCAGCGCGCGTGGCTGGATTCGGAGGAGGGCGCCCGCGCGACCGCTTACTGGACCGATCGCCTCGGCGCGCTACCCACGCAGCTCGCGCTGCCGGTCGATCGGCAGCGGAGCGTCACAGGCGTGTCCCGCAAGCGGGTGGCGACGGGAACAGTGTCGGAAACGGTGGCGCCGCGCCTGCACGATTTCGCGCGCGCGGCGCATCTTACGTTGTTTCCCGTGCTGCTCGCGGCGTTCGACGTGCTGCTATGGCGCTTGTCCCGCCTCACGCGCGTGCCGGTCGCGACGCTCGTCGCGAATCGCGGCGACGACGCCTTCGAGCGGACGGTGGGCCTGTTTTTCAATACGATCGTCATCGTTGAGGAGGTGAGGCCCAATCAGCCGTTTCGCGATTTCGTCGCGTGCATGGCGCAGACCACGCTCGAAGGCATCGCGCGGCAAGCGGTTCCTTTCCAGTATCTCGTCGAGCGCCTGCGTCCCGTCAGGGACCCCGCCCGGGTCCCGTTCACGCAAGCGCTGTTCGCGTTCATGAACACGTCCGGGTCGCGCTTGCGGCTTGGCGACGTCGAGCTGGCCCAGATGGGGGGCATCGATGCCGGATCGGCGTACGACCTCAAGGTCACCGCCTACGAGAAGGGCGAGACCGTGGAGGTGGTGCTCGAATACGATGCGGGTATCATCGAGCCCGCGACGGCGCAGGCGTGGCTTGACATGTATTTGCGGATGCTTGCCGACACGGCACGGAACCCCGATGCGCCGGTCCGTGATCTCGGCTTCGCCGGACCGCGTGTCGCGGCGCCCTGGCGGGAAGGGACGGCGGACGCGCTCGATGATTGGGGCGTGCCGGTTCCCGTCGGCTTCGTCGGCGAACTGTGCCGGCTTGACGATGACGCGGCGGCGACGCGCACGGGAGCGCTGGCGCGGCGTCTGGCGGACGGCGGCCTCCGGCCGCTCGAGGCCCCCCCCGCACACTACGATGTGCCCGGCGGACGGATCGACGTCGCGGCGGTCGAGCAGTGCGCGCGGGCCGTGACGGGCGTGCATCGCGCGGCGTTGACGCATGACGTCGAACACGGCCTTGTCATGCATCTCATCGTCGACGACGCGGCGTTCGCGCTCGCGGCGCTGCGCCGACAGTTGTACGCCTCGCTGCCGATACATTGCGTGCCGACGCGCTTTCGCGTCGTGCCGTGGATGATCGAGCAGGTCGGCGGCATGCCGGACCTGGACGAATTGTGGCGAACCGGGCGCGACGCGGACGAAACGTCGCGCAAGCGTCCGGCGCGGGATGCGCACGAGGCGGCCGTGCTGCGCATCTGGGCGGATACGCTGCAGTTTCCGGGGCTGGGACCGGACGACGATTTCTTCTCGGTCGGTGGCAACTCGCTGTCGGCGGCGCTGATCGTCGCCGAGATCAATCGCCAGTTCGGCTGCGCGGCGGCGCTGCATCAACTGTTCGACGCCCGCACGGTCGCGCGCTTCGCCGTCGTGGCGACCCCGCGCGACGACGGCGACACGCCTGCCGCCTGGTACAGGCACCCGGACGCCCGCAGTGATGAATGGGCGAACGTCGAGGAGGACGGCGCGCTCTCGTACCCGGTTTCGGACGCGCAGGCACGGATGTGGGTGCTCGACCGCTTGCCGTCCGTATCGGACCGTTATGTGTTGAAGACGGCCTATCGGATCGAGGGTCCGCTCGACGTGAACACGTTGCGGACCTCGTTCGCAGCACTGATCCGGCGGCACGAGCAACTGCGCGCGGTGTTTCGGGAGGTCGACGGCGAGATCCGGCAATGCCTGCTGCCGGCCGGCTCGGTCGTCCTCGAGGACGTGCTGTGGGATGCGGACCCGGCGCCGGATGACGCTTTGCCCGAGCACGTCACGCGGGATCTCGACGCGCCCTTCGATCTGCGTGCGGGGCCGCTGATCCGGGCGCGGCTCGTGCGCACCGGCGATAAGGCGGTGCACTACCTTTGTGTCGTGCTCCATCACATCGTGGCGGACGGCTGGTCGCTGGGCGTGGCCGTCAACGATTGGCTGCGTCTATATTCGGCCGACGACGCGCTCCCCGTCTTGCCGGCCGAGTATCGGGACTATTGCTGCTGGCGACGTTCGGACGAGGTGCGGCGGGCAATCGATGCGGATCTGGCCTATTGGCGCGTTCATTTGGACGATGCGCCCCCCATGCTGACCTTGCCGGCCCGGCATTCGGAAGCGCATGCCGGGCCGCAGGCCGGCCAACGTCCGTTCCGACTGTCGACGGCATTGTGCGAACGACTGGGCGAGATTGCTGCCGCGCAGGGCGCGTCGATCCACGCGATCTTGCTCGCCGGATTCGCGATCGCGCTGTCGAGGTACAGCGGGCAAGCCGATCTGTGCATCGGCGCGCCGGTGGCGAACCGCGATCGGGACGGCGTGGCACCGATTGTGGGGCTGTTCGTCAATACCGCCGTGCTACGCATGCGGATCGAGGCGCGGACGCCGTTGGCCGATCTGCTGGCATCGACCCGGGAAACGGTCCTGGCGGCCCTCGCGCATGCGAGCGCGCCGTTCGAGGAAGTCGTGCAGGCACTGCAACCGCAGCGGCACCTCGATGCCTCGCCGTTGTTCGAGGCCATGTTCGCATTCCAGGCTTTCCCGCCGTCGCTGTCGGCGCCGCCAAGCCTGGCGTTGCGGGGTGTGCCCCAGCACACGCGGCAGGCCAAGTTCAAGCTGGGTTGCACGGTAACGCTCGTGGCGGGCATGGCTTACGGCGAATTCGAGTTTCGCGAGGACCGGCTCGATCCGGCGCTGATCGAGCGCCTCGCTGTCGACTATGTGTCGATCCTCGAGCAATGGGCGGCGCGTCCCGACGCGAAGGTGCATGCGCTGGCGGTTCAAACCGCGCGCGTACCGCCCGCCGTGCCCGCGATGTCCGACGCCGCCGTGCCAGGCGACCTGCGCTCGCTATGCGGCATCGTCGCCCGACAGGCGCGGCGTATGCCGGACCGACCCGCGCTGCGAGAGGGCGCGACGACGCTCTCGTACGCCGAGCTGGACGCCGGCGCGAATCGCGTCGCGGCCCGGCTGCATGCGCAAGGCCTGGCGGCAGGGGCCCGCATCGGCTTAGGCGCGCCGCGTTCGTCGGCTGCGATCGTCTGCCTGCTCGGCATCTTGCGTGCAGGCGCGGCATACAGCCCGATGGACGTTCGAGCCGGATTCGCCGAATGGCGGGAGCATGCGCGCGACGCGCGCCTCGACGCGATCATCCTGGCGGAGCCCGCGTGCGCCGAACTGGACGGCTTGCGCACTGTGGCGCTCGATCGCTTGGTGGCGCCGACGGGCGCCGCGCCGGTGAACGTCCCTGTCGTGCGTCACGCTCAAGCGGGCGCGGCGATTTTCCGTACCTCGGGATCGACCGGGCGTCCGAAGTGCGTGACCGTGCCGCACGCGGGCGTGCTCGCGCTGATCGAGTGGGCGGGTGACGCGTATTCCGCGCACGCGTATCGCACCAGCACGTTCGCGACGGCGCTGACTTTCGACGTTTCCCTGTTCGAGATGTTTGCGCCCTGGGCGCTGGGAGGCTGTGCGACGCTGCTGGAGACCTTGTTCGACGCCGCCGAGGCGAGCGTGCCGCTCACGTGCGTGAGCGGCACGCCATCGCAGGTGCGGGTGCTGCTCGATCAAGGGCGTTTTCCGGCGGGCGCCGCGACGTTGAATGTCGCGGGCGAGCCGCTGCCGCCGAAGCTGGTCGAGCGCGTCTTCGCCGAAACCGGCGTGGACCGCATCGTCAATCTGTACGGCCCGACCGAATGCTCGATCTATGCGAGCTTCGAGGACATCCGGCGGGCCGGGCCGCCCGCGCCGATCGGAATCGGGAGGCCGCATCCGCATGCCGCGCTGTACGTGGTGGACGACGCATTATCCGAAACGCCGGCGGGCGTGTCGGGCGAGATTTGCATCGGCGGGGGCGCGCTGGCCCACGGCTATGCCGGACGACCCGCGCTGACCGCCGAGCATTTCATTCCCGATCCGTTTGCAACGACGCCGGGCGCGCGCATGTATCGCACGCGCGATATCGGTCGGGTCGGCGATCGCGGCGGGATCGACTATCTGGGGCGCGCGAACGGCGTGCGCAAGTTGCGGGGCGTGTGGGTCAATTTTCATGACCTGACCGCCGACGTGCGGGCGTGCGAGGGCGTCAGCGACGCGGTGGTGCTGCCGATGTCGTCCGAGGACGATGACGCCGGCGTGACGGCGTTCTGCGTGCCGGAAGCGGGTGTAGCAATCGACGAGACGACGCTGCGGCAGGCGTTCCGCGCGCGCGCAGGGCACAACCGTCCGCTCGCGTATGGCCGGCTCGTCAACCGCTTCGTGGTACTCGACGCGCTGCCGCTCACGCCGAGCGGCAAGATCGACGTCCGGCTGCTCGCGCTGCTGGAAATGCCTGGCAGGGCGACGGCGCCCACGCCGTTCGCGTCGACGGACCCGTACGATCACCTGCTGCGCGACACGTGGCGTCACGCGCTGAAGGTGGAGGAGATCGCGGACAGCGACGATTTCTTTGCGCTGGGCGGCCATTCGCTGCTGGCGCTGCGCATGTTGTCGGATCTGGAGAAAGCCACGGGGCTTGCGTTACCGCTCTCGAGGGTTTTCGAGTTCCCGGTGTTTGGCGAGTTCGCAGCCGAGGCGGGCCGGCTCGCGCGAGCCGGCGTTGCGGCGGACGGCATGCGGGATGGCATTCGCCCGATCGCGCGCGAGGGGGATTTGCCCGTGTCGAGCGCGCAGCGGCGCATGTGGTTCCTCGATCAGCTCGATCCGGGGACGACCCATTACAACGTCCCCGTCGTCCTGCGCGTACGAGGCGTGACGGACGGCGAGCGCTTCCTGCGCGCCCTGTGCGCATGCCTGCGTCGCCACGAAGTGTTCAGGACGTCGTTTCATTTCGTCGACGGCGACGTCGTCGCGCGCATCGACCGGGCGCCGCCGCCCGACCCGGAATGCCGGGATTGGTCAATGCTCGCCGAACCGGAACGGCGCGACCGTGAGGCGTCGTGGCGCGCGGCCCAGGCGGCGCACTGCTTCGATCTGTCTCTCCCCGGGCTGTTCCGGCTGCAGGTGGCCAAAGTCTCCGCAAGCGAGTGGCTGCTGGCCATGGTGTCGCATCACATCATCACGGATGCCACCTCGATGGCGTTGCTGGTCGACGAGATCGGGCAACAGTATGCGCAGGAGACGGAGCCCGCCGGGCCTCGCGTGCAGTATGTCGACTATGCCGCGTGGGCACGCGCGCGCGGCCACGCGCACGACGCGCATCTGGCGTACTGGCGGGAGCAATTGCGCGGCTGCCCCGAATTCCTGTCGCTTCCCGTCGATTATCCGCGCGGCGTGGCACTGAGCCACGACGGCGCGGCGCGCGCATTCCTGATCGATCGCGACGAGGTCGAGCAAATCGGCGGGATCCTGTCGCGCTTGCGCGTGTCGCGCTTCGTCGGCTTGCTCGCGTTGTTCAAGATGGCGGTACATCAGACCACCGGCGGCACGGACATCTGCGTTGGCGCACCCGTGACGAACCGCACCATCGTGTCGACGCGGTCGATGCAAGGCTGCTTTCTCGACACGTTGGCGCTGCGCACCCGGTTTTCGTCGAGCGACACGCTTGCCTGCTTCATCGGCAAGGTGCATGCCGTGTGTGTCGATGCCTTCCGTCATCAGGAGCCTGGTCTTGAGGCCATTGTCGAAGGCGTTCAATCCGAGCGGGTTCCCGGATACCATCCGCTGTTCCAGCTCGCGTTCGTCCACACGGACCGGGAACTGGCCGTGAGCGACGCTCATGGCTTGCGCTGGAGTGTGTCGCACGGCGGCCGTCGCGCGGCGCCGTACGATCTGACCTGCCATTGCAACGAGGCGCCGGACGGCATGTGGGTGACGCTCGAATACAAGAGCGCGCTGTACGCGCCGACGACCATCGCCGCGTTCGGCGCGCGGTTGCGCCGCCTGCTGACCTGTCTGGAGACGCATCTCGACCTGCCGATCGCCGCCTTGCCGGGCGTCGAAGCGGACACGCCCGGCGTCATGCCGTTGACGGGCGATGCGAGATTGACCGATGCGTTTGCGCGCCATGCGGCGGCGACGCCCGAGGCGATCGCGGTGAGAACCGTATCCGGCGAATTCAGCTACGCGACGCTCGACGCGGACTCGAACCGTCTCGCGCGCCGCTTGCTGGGAGACGGTTTGCAACCGGGCGAATGCGTTGCGCTCTGCCTGGAGCGCGACTACCCGCTGGTGGTCGCGTTGCTGGCGGTCAGCAAGGCGGGCGGCTGCTTCGTGCCGTTCGACAGCGAGGTGCCCGCGCTGCGTCTCGATGGCATCATCGCGCGCCATCGCATCGGCAAGCTGATCTCGACGCACGCGATCGCCGCGCGTTTACCGGCCGATGAACCCGGGCCGCTGCGCAGCGTGTGCTTGTACGACGTGGACAGGCACCAGAGCCCATCCTTCCCGGGTGGATTCGCGAAAGTCGTGCGAGCCCAGGATTGGGCCGACGAGAGCCCGCTGTCCGTCCCTGTCGCGCACGATGCGTCGCAAGCGGCCTATGTCTTTTTCACGAGCGGGTCCACTGGCGTGCCGAAGGGCGTGGTGGTCGGGCACGAGGCTGCCTGCGCGACGCTCGGGTGGATCAATGCGCACTTCGATGTCGGCGCCGGCGACCGTTTGCTGTGGTGCGCGTCGCCGGGTTTCGATCTGTCCGTCTACGACGTGTTCGGCGTGCTCGGCGCGGGCGCCACGGTGTGTGTGGCCGACCGAGGCATGCTGTTCGATCCGGCGGTGCTGGCCGCCTATCTGGCGCACTGGGAAGTGTCGATCTGGGATTCCGCGCCGGCGGTGCTGCAGTTCGCGCTCGCCGGCTGCGAGGCGCTGGGCGAAACGTTTCGAAGCGAGACGCTGCGGCTGGTCATGCTGAGCGGCGACAAAATTCCGGTCAGTTTGCCGGCCGCGGGCAGCCTGCATTTCCCGAACGCGCATTGGTGCGCGCTGGGCGGCGCGACCGAAGCGGCCATCTGGTCGAATTTCCATGAAATCGGGCCGGCCCGGGCGGCGCAGATGCTGCGCTGGCAGCATGCGGTGCCCTATGGCCGGGCATTCGGCGCAGCGGCGTATTTCGTGCTGGACGACGCGCTGCGGATTTGCCCGGACGGCGTGGAAGGAGAGCTATATATCGGCGGCAGCGGTCTCGCTCACGGTTACCTCGGTGCGCCCGGGCTCACGGCGGAGCGATTCGTTCCGAGTCCCTTCGCCGCAGGCGCGCGGCTTTATCGGACCGGCGATCGCGTCAAGCGCGATGCGTCGGGCACGCTGTGGATACTCGGTCGCACGGATAGCCAGATCAAGTTGCGCGGCTATCGGATCGAACTCGGCGAGGTGGAAAGCGTCATCCAGCAGATGCCGGAAGTGAAATCCGCGTTGGTGCTGACGGATGATGGCCGGTGCGAGATTCGCGCCTACGTCGAGCCGACTCGGCCGGGCTTGCTCGGGGAGGCGGATGTGCTGCGCCATCTCGGCGCTCGCTTGCCGCATTACATGGTTCCCGCCTCGATTCATTTCGTCGACGCGTGGCCGATGACCGTCAACGGCAAGGTCGACCGCGAACGGCTCGGGCTGGCGCGCGGCAAGGCGGCCGGCCACGGCCCGGCGCCATCGTTCGGTACGGCGGCGAGCCGGCTCGCGGCGCTGTGGGAAACCGTGCTGGGCGTATCCGTCGACGACATGGACAAGAGCTTCTTCCACTATGGCGGGACGTCCTTGATGGCCGTGCAGATGATCCGCCTCGCCAATGCGCGTTTCGGCACGGCATTGCAAGTCATCGACGTCTTTCGCCAACCGACGCCGACGCGCCTGGCAATGCACATGGCGCGGCAGGCGGCGCCGAAGTCTTCCCGGCAGACGTCGGATACGGATGCGGACCCGGCGGCCGTTCATGTCTGGCAGGCCGGGGACGGCCGCATGCCGATGCTGGTCTTCATCGCCCCGCCGGGCGCCGACGGCACCTGCTATGCGGCGCTGCTGGACGCGTTGCAGCCGTGGCCCGGCGGGCTCGCGACCGTCGCGCTCACGTTGCCGTTGCTGCGGCGATGGCGCGATGGAGCCGAGCGGACCGTGAGCGCCCTGTGCCGGTTGATTTCGGCCGTCCTTGTGGACGCCGGTATCGAGCGGGCCATACCGTGCGGATGGTCGTTCGGCGGCATGCTGGCGGCAAATCTGCTCGATCGTGAGGATGCTTCCCGGCTCACGCTGTCGGCGCCCGCGCTCTTGATCGACGCCTATGGCGTGACAAGCCAGCCCGGCGACGAGCCCGCGCTGCCCGACGATGCGCGCGCGCCATTCGATGCGGCGGCGGGATTGTTGCCCACCGCCGCTGACGACGCCACCCTGGCCGAGTTGCGTGCGGTATCCGTCGCGGTGCTGCAAGCCGGCGCGGCCGGCGGAAATCGGCTGGCGACACCCTGCCTTTCATTGATCGAAAGCGCATGCCCCGATCGCGTCAGGGCTTCGTCGAGCTGGCCGGAAGCGGCGCTGTTGCGCGTGCATGCGATCGAGGCGCATCACTACGCGATGTTGCGCCAGCCGTGGGTACGGGACGTGGCGTCGTGGATCACGATGACCGTCAATGACCATACCGCGCTCGCCGTTGCGGCGCAGGAGTCGACCTAGAGATGCAAATCGGAATGCTGTTGTTGCGCCGTGAACGGGCGTTCTTTCTCGCGCTGTGCGTCATTGCCGGCCTGGCGTCGTCCTGCGCGGTCATCGTGGCGATTCGCGAAATCGCGTTTGCCCTGACGGACGGCGCCGCAGGCCTGCATTTCGCCTGGCCGGTGTTCGTCGTGGCGCTCCTCGTGACCGTGTTCGGCGGCCTGTGCTCGCAAATCGCACTGAGCCATATCGGCTCGCGGATCACGCACGATTTGCGCACCGAGGCGGTCTCCCGCATCGTGCACCTGCCATACGAGACGCACGAGCGGCTCGGCGTGCCCCATATGTATTCGATGCTGTCGGATGATGTCGGCAAGGCGTCCGTCGCGCTCGGCACCTTGCCGACTTTCGTCGTCTGCATCGGCCTGGTCGTGTTCGGCCTGGGATACCTGATGTGGCTTTCGCCGGCGTACTTCGCGCTGGTGGCCGCGGTATTGCTCGTCGGCATGAGCGTCGCCCGGTATGCCTCCGCCCGCCTGGGCCGGCTGCTGCGCGACGCGCGGACCGACGAGGACGAGATGCAGGCGCTGTACCGCGCGCTCATTGAAGGTGCGAAGGAGTTCCGGCTCAACGCCGGCCGCCGGCAACGCTTCATCGAGCACACGTTCACACCGCTGAGCCACCGGCTCGCTTCACGCAAGCGGGCGAGCGGCGTGCTGTGGGGCGCGACCGTGCAGTGGAACAATTTCATCTTCTTCATGCTCCTGGCCGCGGCGGTGGTATTGCCGGCCCATCTGTCTCTGTCGCCCGGTCACGCAAGCATGTTGACGACGTATGCGCTCGTGCTGCTCTTGCTGCGCGGCCCGATGATGGCGTTGATGGAACTGGTGCCGACCCTTGTCGCAGGCAAGGTGGCGCTCGAACGCCTTGCCCGGATTGAACCTCCGCCCATGCTGCGTAACGCCTCGGAGACGCTCGAACCCGCCGTTCGTCGCCTCGCGCTACAGGGCCTGCGCTTCCGCTATCCTGCGGAAGCGGGCGAGCGGACCGTGGCGCTGGGCCCGATCGATTTGTCGCTGACGGCAGGCAAGGTGGTGTTCGTCACGGGGGGCAACGGCTCGGGCAAGACGACATTGGTGAAGGTGCTGTCCGGGCTGTACGCGGCGCACGAAGGCGCCGTATTGCTGAACGACGTCGCGCTGGGCGCAGACGCGGCGGCGACGCTTCGGCGCTGCGTCTGCGCGATCCATAGCGACTTCTTCGTCATGCCTTTCGAGTCCCACGGTGCGGCGCGGAATCAGTCGTTGAGCACATGGATTCGTCTGCTCGGACTGGACGACAAATTATCGGCGGCGGGCGGTTGGCGCTCCGCACCCCGCCTTTCCCAAGGGCAGCGCAAGCGGCTGGCGTTGCTCAATCTGCTTGCCGATAATAAGCCGATTTGCATTTTCGACGAATGGGCGGCCGATCAGGACGCGAACTATCGAGAGCTGTTCTATCGTCGGTTCCTGCCCGAACTCGCAGCAAACGGAAAACTGGTGATCGTCGTTACCCACGACAGCGACTATTTCTCTGACGCGGACACGATCGTGCATATGAAAGATCTGAATATTCATCACACTCAGGAGAATGAAGAATGAGCTGGGACCACGAAGATACCGAATTCAACGTCGTCATCAATCACGAGGAACAGTACTCGATCTGGCCGGTTTACAAGGACGTGCCGGCAGGCTGGAAAACGGTGGGCGTGAGCGGAAAGAAGGCGGCATGCCTCGATTACATCGAAAAGACCTGGACGGACATGCGTCCCTTGAGTCTCAGGCAGGCGCTTGAGAGCAAGGTGCACGAATCGCCGTGAACGTTCATCGGCGGCGAGGTCTTTCCCGGCGGGCGATCGATCACCGACGGAGCGCTTGAATCCCCGTCGCCGCGCACGTGAAAGCTTCGCGATGCCACCGCCTTGCGAAGGCGTGGCGTGCGCTGCTTATCCTCATCAGCTTGCACAGAAAATGGAATCACTCGCTGACATCAAGCAGGTCTTTTGTCGACGTGTCGAGCAGTATTTCCTGCCGGGATATCGCGGCGGCGTCGTGCAATTCTTCGTGACCGATCCGGTCGACGGGCGATTTTATGCCGAGATTTCGGAGGGCATTCGATTCCTCGAAGGTGTGCACCCGGATCCGGACGCCGCGGTCGAAATGTCCGGCGCGACGCTGCGCAGGCTCGTCGATCAGCCTGGAGAGATGTTGGGCGACGCTATCAAGGCAACCGGGGATCGCGATTTGGTCTCGCTCATCGCGCATGCCGCGCAACCCGGCGGAGGGAGCGGCCGAGCGCGTCTGAGCCGCTTGATGGATCGAGCGACGCGCCCGACGTCGCCCGGCACGGAGATTCGCCGCGTGGCGGCCGTCCATTCAAGGCAATTGATCCAACTGCTGCATGAGGGGCTGCCGATCATTCTTACGGCGATGCTGGATGCATCGGGTTGGCGCATGACGTTTGACGAACTCAAGCGGAATTTCGGCGATCTGCCGCTTGTTGGGCTCGACGCCGACATACTGGGCGCCACGCCCGGCATGTCGACGTTCGGGGCACTAGTCGATGACGCATTGGATGGAGGCGGATGCGGCGTCTACAGCGGTGGATGTGCGCTTCCGGGACCCATGCACGAATCGTTCGAACTGCCCTTGCTGAAGCCGAAATGTTTTACACGCCCCCAGCTATGGATGGGGCGTCGCGATTTCAACGCGTGTACCCGGCTGCATCGTGATTTTCTGCATGCATTGATTGGCCAGGCAAGAGGCTCGAAGAAATTCATCCTGTACGGTCCTAGCGACGCGGAATTTCTCTATCCGGGCGCGTGTTTCAATCTGTTCCAGCTGGCGCGATTTGATCCATTCGAGCCCGATCTCGCGCGGTTCCCGCTGGCAAGGCAAGCCAGTCCGATCGAGTGCGAACTGCATCCCGGCGAGTTGCTCGTTTTGCCTGCCGGATGGTTTCATACGGTCATCAGCAACGGCGCGGTAATGTCGGTGAATCGCTTCTTGCGAGAGGATGCGTGGGCGGTGTTGATGACACGTGGAGGATTCGAGGCGTGACAGGAAGCAGTGCATTGATCTGCACGGTGCGAAACTTCACCAGTTGCTGGCGCATCCGGCGCAGTGCAAGCATCGCCTGCTGCATCTCGGACTTCACCGCTATGGGTTGGCTGGATTGCTGCACCGCCAGCCAGATCGCACGGGCGTCGGGTTGCTTACCGCGACCGCAGCGGTCGCGATGATGGGTGACGCGAAGACATTCCGGTCAGGTCGGGAATTTGCTGCATGGGCCGGTCTTGAACCGAAGCAGACAGGCTCAGGCGGCAAGGTGAACCTACACGGGATCAGTAAACGGGGCGACACGTATTGGCAAACGCGACCAGTGCAAAGCACCCCGAATGTGAAACGTTGAAGTCCGACGTATTACGCACACCGGAAGGTACATGGCTAACGAGCCCAGGCCAGCCATTTGCACGAGGAACATCAAGGAGATGCTTGACCGCGGGATGAGCGGCAAAAGGAAATGGAATGGATGTCGCAATACCAGAAGTCGACTTGGGTGAATTCTACCGGCTGCGCACCTGATCAGTACTCTGGCGAGTGGTTGTAATGAGTAACAGGTCGCCGGTGCCGTGAACGCGGCCATGCTGGATCTGATGGCTTTCGGGAATCTGCAGCCGGGCGTGCCAACGAGTTTGATAGGCACGGCGCCGGAATATCGCTAACGTATATTATCGATAGGGATGCATATTCCGGTGAAACTGCCGATTCGCAAAACGCGTCACACCTGACTGTCACGCCGCTGTCATCCCGCCGCCTATAATTTCTGGATGCCGAACGTTCTGTCGCCACCATCCTTGCCCGGCACCGCGTCCCTGTCCGCGCTGCGCGCCTGGTACGCGGGCGTTGGCTCGCGCGAAGCGATCGAACGCTATTGCCCACAGGCGCTCGAAGGCGGACAGTCGGCCCGTGGGGTGATCGGCTGGCTTCGCCGACAGGTCGTCGAATTCGTCCTCAGCCGTCATCGCGACGATTTGGTCCCCCCATTCCAGTGCGCCGCCGGCGAGCGCACGCGCCACCGCAAGGCCGCAAACCGGGCGCTGGACATCATGCCGACGCTTGCGGTCCCGCAACCGCAGGTGAGCGATCCAGTTGATGTCTGGCTGCCGCCTCACGTCGTTCCCGCGCTGCATCGGCATGGCATCCGGACACTGGCCGACCTGACCGTGCGGATTCCCCGTCGCCGGCGCTGGTGGCTCGCGATTCCCGGACTTGGCGAGCGGAGCGCGCGCCGGATCGAAGCCTTCTTTGCCGCTCATCCCGCGCTTACCGAGCGGGCCCGCGCGCTGATTGTGGTAGCAACGCCGGAACCTGTGGCGCCGTGGGAAAGCATTCGCGTACCGCATGACGTCGACGGCTCGCGTGGCACTTTCCGCGCGCCGAAGCCGATGTGTGCGCTCGAGGCCGATAACGACTATCAGGCAATCAGTGCCTGGCTCGAACGGCACGAAGCCATCGAAACACGGCGCGCCTATCGCCGGGAAGCCGAGCGCGTGCTGCTCTGGGCGATCGTCGAACGTAACAAGGCGCTGTCTTCGCTGACCAGCGAAGATGCAACCGCCTACCGTACCTTCCTGCGTCATCCAGCGCCGCGTGGCCGCTGGGTCGCACCAGCGCGACCACGATCGTCCCCCGAGTGGCGGCCGTTCACGGGCTCGATGTCGCCGGATTCCATCGCCTACGCGCTGTCGGTGCTCGGCGCAATGTTCCGCTGGCTGATCGAGCAGCGCTATGTGCTGGCGAATCCGTTCGCTGGCCTCAAGGTGCGCGGCGCGCAGCGCGCTGGCGAACTGGACATTTCCCGCGCCTTTTCGGCCGGCGAGTGGGACCTGATCCGGACGATTGCCGATGGCCTCGAATGGTCGAACGGCTGGACGGTGCCCGCCGCGCAGCGGCTGCGCTTCGTGCTCGACTTCGGCTACGCGACCGGTCTGCGCGCAGGCGAGCTGGTCGGCGTAGCGCTCGGCGGCATTGAAACCGGCGCGCGCGGCGAGCGTTGGCTGCATCTCACCGGCAAGGGCGCGAAGGTCGGCAAGGTGGTGCTGCCGCCGCTCGCGTGCTTTGCGCTGGACCAATACCTGATTCAGCGCGGTCTGTCGGTGATCCCGTCACGATGGGCACCAGACACGCCACTGCTCGGCCATCTCGATGCCCCCGGCGGCATCACCACGCCGCGCCTGAGGGAGGTGCTGCGCCGGTTCTTCCGGACCGCTGCCGACGCTATCGAGGTCGACCACCCCGCGCTCGCCGGCAAGCTGCGACGCGCGACGCCGCACTGGCTGAGGCATACGCACGCGACACACGCACTGGCCAACGGAGCGACGCTGACGACTGTGCGCGATAACCTGCGTCACGCATCGATCACGACCACCTCGATCTACCTGGACGACGACGAAGTTCAGCGCATGCAACAGATCGAACGAATCTTCGCTCGACGATCAGCTGTATGAGCACCGTCCACGAAACCGTCTATCCTGTACTACCTGCTGAGCCGGGCGCGGCGGAGCTGAAGGCGGCGTTCACGCCAAGCACCGCGGAAATCCGCTTCGTGCGCCGGCAGTCCCGGCAGGAATCCACCGCCGTGCTGATCATGGTGCAGTTGAAGCTGCTGCAGCGTCTCGGTTACTTTCCGATGCTGGTGGATGTACCGTCCGTCATCATCGATTACATCCGGATCGCGATGCGGGCCCGCGCCGTGTCCCGGACTGCGATCGCGCGATACGACGTGTCCGGCAGCCGCATCCGTCACCAGAAGCTGCTGCGCGGCTGGCTCGACATCCGGGCGTTTGATGCGAGCGAGACGGCGTGGCTGATTGAGCTCGCGGCGCAAGAGGCTCGGACAAAGATCGAACTGCCCGACATCATCAATGTGCTGATCGAGGACCTGGTCCGCCGCCGGTATGAGCTGCCGCCGCAAGGGACGTTGCAGCGCATCGCCACGCAGGCGCGCAACGATCTCAACGAGGCGATCTACGGCGCCATCAGCGGCACACTCGATGCATCACACATCGAACGGATCGACGCGCTGCTCATCGTCAGGGCCGGCAAGTCGGGTTGGGACGATCTGAAACAGGAGCCGAAGCGACCAGCCGCACGGGCGATCGCCAGCTTCCTGAAACATATCAACGGGATCAGGAGACTGGCGGAAGGCTTACCGGCGCCGCCCGCGATCCTGTCTGTCAGCAAGCGGATCCAACTGGTCACTGAAGCGCGGGCGCTCGACGTCGCGGAACTGCGTTCGCTCAAGGCCGCGAAGCGTTATGCGCTCGCGGTGCTCTTCATTCAGGCGCAGTTGCAGAAAGCGCTTGACGACGTCGCCGAGATCTTCATCAAGGTGGTGCGCAAGTTCGAATCCTATGCGAAGGTCCGGCTGCAAAAATACCAGCTTGAGCATGCCGATGTGCTGGAGGGGCTGGTCGGCCAGTTCCGCGATGTGTTGCAAATCCTTCAGGACGAGGGCGTATCGGAGCGCAACCGGTTACCGAAAATCCGCGAGGCGCTCGGCGACCCGGCCGAGGCGCTCGCGCAGTGCAACGAGCACATTGCCTATGCCGGCCAGTTCGACTTGCCGTTCATGCTCGTGCCTTATCGCAACCAGCGCTCGCTGCTGTTCCAGTGTCTGGACGTGCTGCCGCTGCGATCGAGCTCGCAGGACCGCGCGGTACTGGTCGCGCTCGCCTGGTTGCAAGGCTTCCGGAACGCGCACCGTGAATATCTGCTGTTGACGGAGAACGACCTCGCGAACCTGCCGCTGGACTGGCTTCCAGAAAAATGGGAGCGTGCGGTGTTCCCGCACGGCCGAGACAGCCGGATGCTGCACCGCCGGTTCTTCGAGCTGGGCGTCTTCAGCCAGATCATGCGGGAACTCAATTCCGGCGACCTCTACGTGGAGGGCAGCGACCGTTTCGACGATTATCGCGTGCATCAAGTCTCCGACGAAGAGTTTCAGCGTGAGCTGCCGCGCTACTGCGAGATCGTTGGCTTGCCCACGGATTGCAAGGCCTTCGCGAAAGACCTGCGGGATAAGCTGGATGCAGCGCTCGATGAGACCGATGCGAACTTCCCGGCGAACGACAGCATCGAGTTCGTCGATCAGGAACTCGTCATTCACAAGCCCGGCAAGGAGCCCGAGCCACCGAACCGGACGCTGATCGATCAGGCCATCTCGGCGTCGATGCCGCAGGTCAGCATCCTGGATCTCCTCACCGAAACCGAGCAGTGGCTCGACCTGCATAAACTGTTCGGCCCGCTATCCGGGTTCGACGCGAAGGTCGACGATCCGCGCAAGCGCTTCATCACGACGCTGTTCTGCTACGGCTGCAACCTGGGTCCCAGCCAGACGGCGCGCTCGGTAAAGGGTCTCAGCCGCAAGCAGGTTGCCTGGCTGAACCTGAAGCACGTCACCGAGGAGCGGCTCGACAAGGCGAACGTGAAGGTGATCAACGCTTATAACCAGTTCGCGTTGCCGAAATACTGGGGCAGCGGCAAGCGGGCGTCGGCGGACGGCACCAAGTGGAGCCTGTACGAGCAGAACCTGCTGTCCGAGTATCACGTCCGCTATGGCGGATATGGAGGGATCGGCTACTACCACGTGTCCGACATGTACATCGCGCTTTTCAGCCACTTCATTCCGTGCGGCGTTCACGAAGCCGTCTACATTCTTGATGGGCTGATCCTGAACGGCGCCGACGTCAAGCCCGATACGATCCACGGCGATACGCAGGCGCAAAGTGGTCCGGTGTTCGGCCTGTCCTACGTGACGGGCATCAATCTGATGCCGCGCATGCGCAACATCAAGGACCTTGTTCTGTACAAGGCGGACCGACGTCGCAAGTACAAGCATATCGACAGCCTGTGCCGCAAGGCGATTGACTGGGAACTGATCGAGCGGCACTATCCCGACATGATGCGCGTCGCGGTGTCGATCAAGGCAGGCAAGATGACGCCATCAACGATTCTGCGCCGGCTCGGCTCGGAGAGCACGAAGAACAAGCTCTACTTCGCATTCCGGGAGTTGGGGCGCGTGATCCGCACGTTGTTCCTGCTGAAGTATCTGAATGACCCGGAGCTGCGCCGCACGATTCACGCGGCGACCAACAAGAGCGAGCAGTTCAACGATTTCGCGCAATGGCTGATGTTCGGCGGCGAAGGTGTCATCGCGGAAAACGTCCGGCATGAGCAGCGCAAGGTGATCAAGTACAACCACCTCGTTGCAAATATGGTGATCCTGTACAACGTGCAATGGATGTCGCGCAAACTGAAAGAGCTGCAGCAGAAGGGGCATCCGGTCGACGCCGAGGTGCTCAAGGTGCTGTCACCGTACCGGCGGGAGCATATCAACCGGCTCGGGGACTATCTGCTGGATCTGCAACGCCCCGTTCCACCACTCGATCCGACCATCGATTTCGCATTCAAATCAGCAGCTTAGGCCGAGGTATGGCGGATATTTAGCGAATCCCGGCCGGACCTCATGCCGCGGCTCGCCACCGACGAACGCGGCGACGTTGTCCACGAGCTGATCGGCCAGCGCCTGCATCGCTTCGTCACTGGCCCATGCGACATGCGGTGTCAGGATGAACGCCGGATGCGACAGGATCGCGTGAAACGGATGCGCGGCCGGCAGCGGCTCCTGCGTAACCACGTCGAATCCCGCGCCTGCGATCTGCCCCGACTGCAACGCGTCGACGAGCGCGCTTTCGTCCACGAGCCCGCCGCGCGCGGTATTGATCAGCAGCGGCCGGCGCGCCATCCGCGCGAACGCATGTGCGTCGATCAGATGCCGCGTCGCGGGCGTGAGCGTACAGTGCAGCGTGATCACGTCGCTGACGCGCAGCAGCGTGTCGAGCGGCGCATAACCGTCGCCCGCTGCGTCGTCGTGCGCGGCGAACAACACGCGCATGTCGAGCGCCCGCGCGATGGCGGCCACCGCACGCCCGAGCACGCCGTCGCCGACGATCCCGAGCGTCGAACCGGCCAGGTCGCGAATCGGATGATCGAAGAAGCAGAACTGCCCGCTGTCGAGCCAGCGCCCGCCACGTACCGCGTCGCGATACGCGACGAGGCTGCGGCGCAGCGCGAAGATCAGCGCGAACGTGTGCTCGGGCACCGTACGCATCGCATAGCCGCGAATATTGCTCACGACGATGCCGCGTGCCGCACATACATCGAGATCGACGATATCGGTGCCGGTCGCGGCGATCGCGATCATCCGCAACCGCCGCGCGTCGGCGACGGTTGTCGCATCGAGCCGCACCTTGTTGGTCACGACGATGTCCGCATCGCGGATGCGCGCCGCGACTTCGTGCGCGGCCGTCCGGTCGAACGTCTGCACCACGTGCGGAAACGGAAACGGCTTCAGCACGGTCTGCGGCGACAGCGTCGCGCGATCGAGGAACACGATCTTCGCGGGAGAAGAAACGGAAAACATGGCGGGTCTCGCTGACAGGCGCCCGGCGGCGCGGAACGGATCCGATTCTGCGCGCGGCGCGCGCGCCGCCGTTTGACCGTTGCGGGAGCGTGCTTTCCCGGATGGAAAGGCTGGCGCGTCACACCTGGCCGATACCGCACTCGCGCCGTCGCCCGCCTTTCCGTTTCGGAAAGTCTGGTTGACCATCGATCGATTTTCGCCGGGCGCGAACGCCGTCATGATCGCCGTCATCGACAACACGATTTCATCGGAGACAGTCATGACACGCCCCCTGGACGGCATCCGCGTGCTGGAACTTGGTCAACTGATCGCCGGGCCGTTCGCGGGCCGGATGCTCGCCGAATTCGGCGCGGAGGTCATCAAGGTCGAGCCGCCCGGCGTCGGCGACCCGCTGCGCAAATGGCGGCTGCTGCACGACGGCACGTCGGTCTGGTGGGCCGCGCAGTCGCGCAACAAGACCTCGCTCACGCTCGACCTGCGCACGCCCGAAGGGCAGGACGTCGTGCGCCGCCTCGTCGCCGACACCGACGTGCTGATCGAAAACTTCCGGCCCGGCACGCTCGAAGGCTGGGGGCTCGGCTGGGACGCGCTGTCCGCGATCAACCCGGGGCTCGTGATGCTGCGCGTGTCGGGCTTCGGGCAGACGGGCCCGTATCGCGACCGCCCCGGCTTCGGCGTGATCGCCGAGGCGATGGGCGGTCTTCGCCACCTGACCGGCGAGCCGGGCCGCACGCCGGTACGCGTCGGCATCTCGCTCGGCGATTCGCTGTCTGCGCTGCACGGCGTGATCGGCGTGCTGCTCGCGTTGCGGCATCGCGAACAGCAGGGCGGCAAGGGGCAGGTCGTCGACGTCGCGCTGTACGAATCGGTGTTCAACATGATGGAAAGCCTGCTGCCCGAATATGCGGCGTTCGGCGCGGTGCGCGAGCCGGCCGGCAGCAGCCTGCCGGGCATCGCACCGACCAACGCGTACCGCTGCCGCGACGGCCGGTACGCGCTGATCGCCGGCAACGGCGACAGCATTTTCCGGCGCCTGATGGAACTGATCGGCCGGCCCGATCTCGGCAACGATCCGGCGCTCGCGCACAACGACGGGCGCGTCGCCCAGGTCGCGCGCATCGATGCGGCGATCGGCGAATGGAGCGCGCGTCACGACCTCGACGACGTGCTCGCCGCGCTGAACGACGCGCGCATTCCGTCCGGGCGCATCTACGACGTGGCCGACATCGCGGCCGATCCGCACTACCGGGCGCGCGACATGATCGTCGACGCCGCGCTGCCCGACGGTACCCCCGTGCTCGTGCCGGGCATCGTGCCGAAACTCGACGCGACGCCCGGGCGCATCGAGCAGCCGGCGCCCGCGCTCGGCGCGGATACCGATGCGGTGCTCGAATCGCTCGGCATCGACGCGGCGACCCGCGACGACTGGCGCACGCGCGGCGTGATCTGAAACGACCACCGGGACGAAGACATGAACCCCCATCCGCAACGACTCCATATTCACGAAGTCGCGACCCGCGACGGTTTCCAGAACGAAGCGGCGTTCGTCGACACCGACGACAAGATCGCGCTCGTCGACGCGCTGAGCGCCTGCGGCTACGCGAAGATCGAGGTCACGTCGTTCACGTCGCCGAAGGCGATTCCCGCGCTGCGCGATGCGGAAGCCGTGATGCACGGCATCGCGCGCGCGCCGGGCGTCGTCTATACGGTGCTCGTGCCGAACGTGCGCGGCGCCGAGCGCGCGCTGTCGTGCGGCGTCGACGAGGTCAACCTCGTGATGTCGATGAGCGAGAGCCACAACCGCGCGAACCTGCGGATGACGCGCGAGCAGTCGTTCGCGCAGTTGCGCGACGTGATCGACGCGGTGCGCGGCACGGGTGTCGCGATCAACGTGTCGCTGTCGACCGCGATGGGCTGCCCGATGGAAGGCGACGTGCCGGCCGAAACGGTGCTCGCGTGGATGCAGCGCTTCGCGGATCTCGGCGTGCACGGCTTCACGCTGTGCGACACGACGGGCATGGCGTTTCCGTCGCAGGTGCGCGACTTGTCGCGCCGCGCACGCGAGCGCTTCCTGGCGTTGCAGCTCACGCTGCACTTTCACAACACGCGCGGGATGGCGCTCGCGAACACGCTCGCGGCGCTCGACGCCGGCATCGACCGCTTCGATGCGTCGCTCGGCGGGCTCGGCGGCTGCCCGTATGCGCCGGGCGCGACCGGCAACGCGTGCACCGAGGAACTCGTGCACATGCTCGAACTCGACGGCTACGATACGGGCATCGACCTCGTGGCCGTGCTCGCCGCGTCGGCGCGGCTGCCCGCGCTGATCGGGCACGACGTGCCGAGCCAGATCTTGAAGGCCGGGCGCCGCTCGGACCTTCATCCGCCCCCGCGCGCCGACACCTGCGACATGCCCGCGCAACGCGCTTTCTCGTGAACGTCAACAGAAACAGGAGCGAATCCCATGGCGCTGATCGACCACCTCGATCATCTCGTGCTGACCTGCGTCGATCCGGAGCGGACGAAGCATTTCTACACCGAGGTGTTGCAGATGCAGCTCGACACCTTCGGCGCGGGCCGGCTCGCGTTCCGTTTCGGTAACCAGAAGATCAACCTGCACGTGCGCGGCGCGGAATTCGAGCCGAAAGCGCACGTGCCGGTGCCGGGCGCGCTCGACCTGTGCTTCATCGCGTCGGTCCCGCTCGACGACGTGATCGCGCACCTGCGGCGCGTCGACTGGCCGATCGTCGAAGGGCCCGTCGAACGCACGGGCGCGACGCAGAAGATCCGCTCGGTCTACGTGCGCGATCCCGACCTGAACCTGATCGAAATCGCCGAACCGATCTGACCGGCCGCGCGAGCACCGGCACGCTGCCACAATCCTTCGCCGAAAGCGGACACGCAGGCGCCGCGCCCGCCGATTCCGGATAGCCGTGCGCGGCCGCGCTGCGGATAATGGCGCCACGGCGTCGGCGCGGCCGCCGCCTTCGCCGCGCACGGAACCCACCGGCCGCGCGCATCCGCAACCCGATCCAGGCGCTTTCCGAATGACGATCCTCTATCGCGGCATGGACCGCACGGCGCTCGACGCCGCGTACCTGAACACGAAGGCCGTTCCCGATTTCCCCGCGTTGCTGGCGTCATGCCAGACGCGCAGCGCGGCGCTGTACGCGGCAACGCCCGGCCGGCGCGACCTGCGTTACGGCGCGCAACCCGCGCAGCGCTTCGACTGGCTGCCGTGCGGACAGCCCGACGCGCCGCTGTTCGTGTTCATTCACGGCGGCTACTGGCAGCACTGCGCGAAAGAGGATTTCGCATATGCGGCGAGCGGGCCGCTCGCGCGTGGCTACGACGTCGTGCTCGCCGAATACTCGCTCGCGCCGGTCGCGACGATGACCGATATCGTCGGCGAGATCGGCGCGCTGCTCGACCATCTCGCGGCCGACCGCGACGGCCTCGGCACCGCGGGGCGGCCGATCCACCTGAGCGGCCATTCGGCGGGTGGCCACCTGACGGCCATGCATCGCGCGCATCCGGCCGTCGTGTCGGCACTCGCGATCAGCCCGCTCGTCGATCTCGAGCCGATCGCGCTGTGCTGCCTGAACGACAAGCTGCAGCTCACCGCGCGCGAAGTCGACGCATACAGTCCGCTGCATCACATCGGGCCCGGCGCCCCGACCGTCATTGCGGTCGGCGACACCGAACTGCCCGAACTCATCCGGCAAGCAGACGTCTACGCGACGGCGTGCGAAGCCGCCGGCGAGCGGATCGTCCGCACATGGCTGCGCGGCATGCAGCACTTCGCGGTGCTCGACGATCTCGCGACGCCGGACGGCGCGATGCTCGACGCCTTGCATGCAATCGCGCCGCGCTAGCCGGGCCATATCCCGCCATATCGCACGCGCACGGCCCGGCGTATGATCGGCGTCAGGCCGGCGCGCTGACGGCATACCCCGGCACGGCCTTCCAGGATTCCACGACATGGTGAACCCGCTTCATTTCGATCTGCAGTCGCTGCGCGTGTTCGCGCTCGTCGCCGAGCACGGTAGCCTGACGAAGGCGGCCGAACACGGCCAGCTCACGCTGTCCGCGGTCAGCAAGCGCATTGCCGAACTCGAAAGCGTGACCGGCAGCGCGCTGTTCGTCCGGCATGCGCGCGGCGTCGAGCTGACGCCCGCGGGCCGCGCGCTGCTCGATCATGCGGCGAAGGTGATCGAGCAGGTGAACCGGATGGCGCACGAGATGAGCGACTACGTCGCCGGCGTGCGCGGCCATATCCACGTGTGGACCAATACGTCAGCGATCGTCCAGTTCCTGCCCGCCGATCTTGCCGCGTTCCTCACCGACCACCCCGGCATCAAGGTCAGTCTCGAGGAGCGGCTGAGCCACGAGATCGTCGACGCGCTCGCGTCGGGCAAGGCCGATCTCGGCGTATTCGCCGACAACGTGCCGGCGCCCGGCATCGACCGGCGGCTGTACCGGCGCGACGAACTCGTGCTGCTCGTGCCGCGCACGCACCGGTTCGCCGCGCGCGACAGCATCCGCTTCGCGGATACGCTCGACGAGGACTACGTAGGCTTGAGCGACGGCAGCTCGCTGCTCGCGCGGATGACCGACGCCGCGTTCGCGGCCGAGCGCTCGCTGAAGCTGCGGATCCAGGTATCGAATTTCGACGGTGTGAGCCGGATGATCGAGGCCGGCCTCGGCATCGGCGTGCTGCCGCGCGACGCGGTGACCGGCGAGCGCGCGGCGCGGCTCGGTGTCGTGAAGCTCGACGACGCGTGGGCAACGCGCACGCTGTGGGTCGGCGTGAAGGCCGACACGGTGCTGACGACCGACGTCGCGAAGCTGTTTGATTTCATGTCGGCGCGGTGAATGCGATGGTGCGATGGTGCGATGAAACGGCGACGCACGGGCATGCGCCCGTGCGCTCCGTGCCGACTGCCGCGTCAAACCGGATTGATCTCATCCTGGCTGCGCCGCGTGGTCAGCGGCCCCAGCACGCGCAGCGTGACGGCGACGACGCCGAGCGCGGCCGAGATCACGCCGAACATCGCGCCCGCGCCGTAGTTGACGAGCACCGGCAGCAACACGAACGGCAGCGCGCCGCTGACGATGCGCGACAGCGCATAGGTGCTCCCGATCGCCGTCGAGCGTACGCGTGCCGGGAAGATCTCGGCCTGATACACGTGATACGCGTTGCTGAACACGTTCGACGCGCACGTCGTCAGGAATCCGAAGCCGACGATCAGCACGGTATTGCCCGAATACGCGAAGCACAGCCCGAACACCGCGATCGACAGGATCGACACGATCACGAGCGTGCGGCGCTCGATCCAGTTGAGCAGCGGAATCGACAGCAGCGAGCCGATCGGATAGCCGATGAACGATAGCGCGATGAACAGCGTGCTGTCCGTCACGTCGAAACCGCGACTCTTCACGACCGTGCCGGCCAGCGTGCCGAATCCGTAATAGCCGAAGCCCTGGAACAGGTGAAAGATCGCCAGCATCAGGTAGCGCGCGCCATACGGTTGGCGGCGCAGCAGCGCGATGCGCTCGCCGAGCCCGAGCGGCCGCTGCGGCTCGGCCGGTTCCGCGAAGTGTTCGGGCGCGCGCACGCCGGCGCTTTCCGCAAAGCGCCGCAGCGCCGCGTGCGCCTCGGCCGTGCGGCCTTGCGCGAGCAGCCAGCGCGGGCTTTCCGGCAGCCGGTGCTGGACGAACAGCACGTACACGGCGCCGAGGCTGCCGATCGCGAGAATGATGCGCCAGCCGGCGACGCCCGCCACATGCAGCGGGTTCAGCCACAGCGCGAGAAAGCCGACGAGCGGCACCGCGACATACGAAGTCGTATAGGCCCACGCGGCGAGCCGGCCGCGCTTGTCCTTCGGCAGGATTTCGGACAGGAAGCTGTCGGCAACCGGATAGATCGCGCCGACGCCGATGCCGGTCAGGAAACGGCAGGCCACGAGCATGTCGGCGTTCACCGAAAACGCGCCGACCAGCGAGAACGCGCTGTACCACCCGAGCGTGAGCAGGAACGCCTTGCGTCGGCCGATACGGTCGGCCAGGCTGCCCAGGCACATCGCGCCGACGAACATGCCGATGAACGCGGACGCCAGCAACAGCTTGAAATCGGCGCTTTGTCGGCTCAGCCCGTATTCGTGCTGCAACGCGGAGCCGATCGTACTGACGAGAAAGATCTCGTACATGTCGAAGAACAACCCGATGCCGATCACCCAGACGACGAATCGATGCAACGCACCGACCGGCAGATCGTCCATGAAATCGCCGAGCGTGACGCGGCGGCCGGGGAGGGTCGCCGTGTCGACGCCGGCGCCTGCGGAGGCGGCCGGCGGGCGGGCGGACGCGGGTCCGCCCGCGTGGCCGTCGAGGTCGAGGGATTGGCTGTTCATCGTGTCTCCTGATTATCGATATGCGGTGTTGCGGGCTCTGGCCGTTCGCGACCCGCGTAACACGTCGGCCGCCCGGCGCGACGACAGGCATCGCCGGGCTCGCGCAAGCGTCTGCCATGCGGGTTGCGCCGATCGTCCGATACATGGTGGGCAAATCGGCGGCACGTGATAATTGAGGATGTCTCAAGCCTCCTTTCCTGAGCAGAAAGGGTGGGGCGCGCGCGGTGGCCAGATTCGCGCGGCAGGCCGTTGCAGCCTGCGTGGCGGGCGGGTGCATATCGAAAACGATGCGCACCCGCGCAATCCCTTGGCCCGGGAAAACCATGACGCCGATTCTAGGGATGAAACCGGAAATGCGATACCTGTCGCCGGGGCGGTAGATTTGCAATGTCCTGTATCCGCGCCGACTACCGATACAGTGCGATACACCGCCCGCGCGCGGGTTCGCTATAAAGCAGGCATGACCTCTTCCGGAGTCCATCATGTCTGCAACCTGGTTCAAGGGGTCCTGCCATTGCGGGGCCGTCAAATTCGAAGTCACGACGGCGATTGCGCCGGCCATTCGCTGCAACTGCAGTCTGTGCCGCCGACGCGGCGCGTTGATGAGCCCGATGTTCGCCGCCGCCAATCTGAGCGTCATCGAAGGCGAGGACGCACTGACGTGCTATCGCTTCAACACGCACACCGCGCGTCACTACTTCTGCAGCGGCTGCGGCGTCTATCCGTTCCACCAGACCCGCAAGGATCCGGCCTGCTGGCGCGTCAATCTCGGTTGCCTCGACGGCGTCGATCCGTATGCGCTCGACGCGGCGGTCGCCGATGGCGCGAGCCTCTCGGTCGTGGAGGACGCATGAAACGCTGGCTGATGATCCTGCTGTTTGCCGCGGGCGGGCTCGCGACCGAAATCGCGCATCCGGTGCAGTGCACGTTGCTGTCGGTGAGCCGTCAGCAAACCGGCAAGCGCCGCAAGCCGGGCTGAGCGCGCGGCGCGTCGGCCGATCGCCCCCGATTATCATGCTTCCGATAAGATCGCATGCGATATATAATGCGATTGTCTGCGACCGTTCGTGTCGCTGGAGGAAGTCCATGAAATCGCCCGAAACCCCGTCGCCTGCCGCGCCGAAGCTGTCCGAGTTCCTGTGCTTTGCGATCTACTCGGCGAACCTCGCGTTCGGCAAGGCGTACAAGCCGATCCTCGACGAGCTCGGCCTCACGTATACGCAATACATCACGATCATCGCGCTGTGGGAGCAGGACAACCAGACCGTCGGCCAACTCGGCGAGAAGCTGTTCCTCGAATCCAATACGCTGACGCCGATCCTGAAGAAGCTCGAGGCAATGGGCTATCTGGAGCGGCACCGCGATCCGTCCGACGAGCGCCAGGTGCTCGTCAGCCTGACGAAAAGCGGCCGCCGCGTGCGCGAGAAAGGGCTCGACATGAACCTGGTCGAAGCGACCGGGCTGAAGCCGGACGAGTTCGCGAAGGTGCAGAAGGCGATCGTCACGCTGCGCGGCAACCTGATCCGCTCGACCGACGCATAAAAACACGCAGGCGCGACAAGCGGCCGACGCGGGCATCGCGCCGGCCGCGCCGTCATGCGCGCGCATCGTCCAGCACCCGCAGGTGCATCTCGCGACGGACGACGAAACCGAGCGCGAGATAGCGCTCGATCGCCACCTGGTTCGTCGTGAGGACGTGCAGGAAAGGCGTTTGCGAACGCGCACCGATCGTCGCGATCAGCGACCGGATCAGCCGCGCCGCCAGCCCTTGCCGCCGAAACGCGGCATCCACGCAGACAGCGCTGATCTCGGTATATCCGTCCACCTGCATCCGCTCGCCGGCCATCGCGGCCAGCCGGCCGTCACGGCGCACGCCGATGTAGTGGCCGAGCTCGAACGTGCGCGGGCCGAACGGGCCCGGCTGCGCGGCGGCGGTCAGCGCGAGCATGTCCGGCACGTCGGCTTCGCCGAGCGGAACATGCTCCGATTCGGGGGCCGGCTCGAACGTCCGTTCGCAAGTCATCTGAAGCAACGTCGCGCGCCGGATCACCGACAATCCCGCCGGCGGCTCGATTTCGTTCGGCGTAACGAGCGCCGCCGGCCCGTGTGCGGCGATCAGCGCGCGCAGTGCGTCCAACGACGCCGGGCTCGTGTCGTCGATCGCGGCGAACGGCGCGATGGCCGTCGGGAACCGCAGCGCACGGCCGTCGCCGAGCGCAAAACGGCGCTGCCTGCCCGTGAGCGCATTCCAGACGACCCGGTCGAGCACGTGCGCATCGCCTGTCGTGTTTGCGGTCATCGCGTCCGGCATCGGCGGCTCCTTGGTGGAAGATCGGGGCCGCACAGAATAATCCTGGATGGGCCGGGCAGGTAGCGCCGTCAACGCAGATCCGCGCAACATGAAAAAAGCGCATGCGATTATATCGCATACGCTTTATATGGGGGACTTCGGCGACCGAATTCGCCGTACCGCGCTCAATGTCCGAAATAGATCGAGCGCTCGGCGGTGCGCAGCGTGTTTCGGCTGCCGGACTGCGAGGCGCCGCCGGCGTCGCTGCCGTAACCGGTTGTCTGCGTGTCGGCCGCGACGGCGCCGTCGTCCCGAATCCGTTTCAGCGCCGCCTGGATATTGTCCGGGTAGTTCGGATCGTTGGGGCGATTCGGCTGGTAGCCGGCTTGCTGCAACGCGGCCAGTTCCGCACGCACCTGCGCACGGGTGACGGTGCTTTCGCTTGCAAAAACCGGCGCGGCGACGGTGGCCGACACGGCAACGAGAAGGGCGGCAATCAGTGGGGTTTTCATTTTTCACCTCGATAGAAAAGGAATTCGGGAAGCGCACCGCACGCCGGCCATCGGCGTCGTTCGCGTGTTCGTTCAATGGCCGAAGTAGATCGAGCGTTCGGCAATACGCGTCGCCGGCCGGCTGCCCGACTGCGTCGCGGCGGCGGCATCGTTGCCGTAACCGGATGCCGACGTATCGGCCGCCACCGCATCGTTCGCATGAATGCGCGTCAACGCGGCCTGCAGGTCGGCCGGGTAATGCGGATCGTTCGCGCGGCCCGGCCGATAGCCGGCTTGTTCAAGCTGGACGAGCTCGGCGCGTACTTGCGCGCGGGACACGACGCCTGCGTCGGCAAACGCCGGTGCGGCGACGGAAGCGGAAACGGCGACGAGAAGGGCAGCGATCAATGGGGTTTTCATCATTCACCTCGAAAAAATGGCATCAGGAATAAAAGGACTCGCGGTTCACGTACCGGTGGGGTACTCAGTGACCGAAGTACACGGAGCGCTCGGCCACGCTGGCGACATAGCGGCGGCCGGATTGCGTCGCGGTGTCGCCGTTGCTGCCGTAGCCGGCAGCCTGTGCGTTGGCCGCGACGGCATCGTCGGCGTGGATCTGCGTCAGCGCGGCCTGCAGATCGTTCGGGTAGGTGGCGTCGGTCGCGCGGTTCAGCGGATAGCCGACGTGTTGAAGCTGCGCGAGTTCGGCGCGCACCTGCGCACGCGTCACGGCGGACTCATTGGCAAACGCCGGAGCGGCAACGGCAGACGAAACAGCGACGAGCAGCGCAGCGATCAATTGAGTCTTCATTTTTCACCTCGATAGAAAAGGAATCGGGAATTCGAGAAGGCGGCGTTCGGCCGCCCGATGCAACGTTCAGGCGATCCGGATCTCGACGTCGATGTTGCCGCGCGTCGCCTTCGAATACGGGCAGGTCTGGTGTGCGGTGTCGACGATGCGTTGCGCGACGTCGCGTTCGAGCCCCGGCACGCTCACGTTCAACCGGGCCTGCAGGAAGTACGCGTTGCCCGCCGTGCCAAGATCGACTTCGGCGTCGACCGCGAGATCGGCCGGCAGCGTCACCTTCTCGGCACGCGCCGCAAGCTGCATCGCGCCGATGAAGCAGGCCGACCAGCCGGCCGCGAACAGCTGTTCCGGGTTGGTGCCGGTGCCGGCGCTGCCCGGCGACGACAACTGGATGTCGAGGCTGCCGTCGGAACTGCGCGCCGCGCCGTCGCGGCCGCCGGAAGTCGTATGCGTCTTGCCCGTGTACAGCACTTTGTCGATCTTGCTCATCATTTGCTCCGTCAGTTGAGGTTTGTGTCAGATGCGATTCGATCGCATGCGATGCAGTTTCCGCCTGGCCGCCGCTTGAGTCAAGCGGATTCGATTAAATCGTATACGATATTTTGTATTTCAATGTATCTGAAACGGGCAGCGCCTTTCCTGGCAAGGCTTTTCAGGCGATTTCGCCCCCAATGAACCACGGCTGCCCAGTGGACGATGCGGTTTCGCCGCTCTGGTTCTTGGCCGATAGGGTTCGGACGCTCGGCAAGGTGATCGCCGCGCGCGAATGTCGAAACGTGGCGAGCGCTCGCGAGGGAACCGATTTTCCGGTGGTTTGACGACCTGAACCTTCTGTCGCGGAACATGCAGTTGGATAAAACAATGCATCTATCCGGATAACTTTTTTATCACAATAGCACTGTTGGTAAACCAAACTCGCCGTTTCAAAAACGCGCGGGCCACCGAACTGCGCTCGATTCGAAGGGCAGGGAACTGAATGCGCCGTCACGCCGGCGCGCTCATCCGCGCAAACAGCACCGTCAACACCTCCGCCGTTGCGCGCGAGACGTCGTGTGCGGTCGTGTCCACCAGCGCGTGCGCGCATCCGCGATACAGCGGGTCACGCATCCGGTACAGCGCGGCGAGCGTCTGCCGCGGCTCGCCCGCCTGCAGCAGCGGCCGACACCGCGCGTCGTCGCGCGTACGCCGCCACAGCACATCGGGGTCCGCATGCAGATAGATCACGCTGCCGCGTTCGCTCAGGCGTGCGCGGGTGCGCGGATTCAGAACCGCGCCTCCGCCGGTCGCCACGACCACGTTCGCGCGCTGCGTCAGCTCGTCGACGATCTGCGCTTCGAGCAGCCGAAAGCCTCCTTCGCCCACCCGGTCGAACAGCGCGGCGACCGAGCGCCCCATGCGCCGCTCGATCTCGTCGTCGCTGTCGGCGAACGACCAGCCGAGCGACGCCGCGAGCGCGCGGCCAAGCGTCGACTTGCCCGCGCCCATCATGCCGACCAGAAACGCGCGCCCGCCGGCCGTCGCTACGGCGGTGTTCATAACCGTCGCGCGAGCGGCCAGCGCGCCCGCGTCGCCAGACAGATCCGTCGCGCGCGCACTGCGTCCGACAGCGTGTCGAGCGCCGCGCCGGTCGACGCGTCATCGGCGTCGAGCAGCGCGCCGAGTATCGGCTCGTCCGGATCGCCGGCCGCGATGTGTTCGGCCGCATCCGTCGCAATGGTTCGCGGCGTGCGTTCGGGCCCCGCGTCGCGGTCGGGCCGTCGCCACCTGTCGTGCAGATCGCGCCATCGCACGACCAGCCCGGAGAGCAGCGCACCGCCCGGCACGGCCGCGTCGTCGGGTGCCATCGCCGAGCCGTCGGGCGTCGTACACCGTGTGACCCAGCTCGCGAATTCGAGCAGCGACGCATCGTGCGTGATCGTCGCCGCGTCGAGCGCGACGGCCACGCCGGCGTCCCGCAGCCGGCCGAGCAGCGTCCGCACGCCGTCGTGCGCGCCACCGCACGGCTGCAGCAGCACCTCCAGCTCGTCCTCGTGGCGATACGCGAGCGCACGGTGCCGTTCGAGCGCAGCCGGCTTGAGCAAGGCCTGCGCCGCATGCCGGACGATCACGATCGCGCGATCGTCCCGCCGCTCCACGATCGCGCCGATCCGGCGCCGGGCGCGCGCCACCGCACAGCTCACGTGTCGCTCCCGAATGGGTGCGCACGCATCACAGCGACCCCTGGAATTCGAGCACGCGCGTCTTGAATTCGTCGGGCACGGGCAGCGTCGTGTTGTTCGCGTAATCGAACATCACGTGCGTCGACACGCCGCGCGCGACGATGGTCTGGTCGTCGCGCTCCATCAGGTGTTCGAGATCGAAGCTCTTGCTGCCGAAGCGCACGATGCTCGAGCGGATGGTCAGGTTGTCGCCGAATTGCGCGGGCGCGAGGTACTCGCACTGCGTCTTCACCATGATGTGCGGCAGTTTCTCGCTGCGGGGCAGGCCGAGCAGGTCGAACATGTAGCAGAGATACGAATGCTGCAGGTAGTCGTAATAGACGGGGCTGCTCACATGCCCCATCGAATCCGTATCGCGATACTTGACGTGAATAGGGGTTTCGTAATGCCGTTTCGACATGGTGACTCTCCGCAATGACTGGGTTGATTTATATTTTCGAGCCCGAATGGCCCTCGGGCATCCGAAAATTAATCGAACGACTATCGGGCCGCCACTATCAGAACGAATAGCGACGCGCGGCGGAAAGTCGCATCAGCCTGCAGTCCCCTCTGCGAAATCACATCCCCATTTTCGAATGAAACCCAACGAATATGCGGTTCCACACGCCGCAAACGTACACGCACCGGGTTCCTCGATTATCGAATCCGACTCTTATTCTTCTCATTCATAAGGTTATGAATGAGAAACTGATAAATATGTTAGTTGCGCGTAGAAAGCGCCATTCAATACAGTCGCGCTGTAGTGAAAAAATCCGGTTCATTATCGACAGGAGGGCAGTCCCCATGCATGCAAACGCCTGGACGACAAACCGCGACGCCGTGTCGCGCTTGCCGTCCCCTGCGGATCTGGCCGGCGCACTGCCGCCGGCGTGGCGCGCGTCGCGCACCGTTCACACGACCCGCCGCGCGATCGTCGACGTGCTCGACGGCGCGGACGACCGGCTCGTGGTCATCGCCGGCCCGTGCTCGATACACGATCCCGACGCCGCACGCGACTACGCGGCACGGCTCGCGCTGCAACGCGCGCGCTTCGCGGACGAGCTGGAAATCGTGATGCGCGTGTACTTCGAGAAGCCGCGCACGACGGTCGGCTGGAAGGGGCTGATCAACGATCCGCTGCTCGACGGCAGCGATCGGATCGACGTCGGGCTGCGGACGGCCCGCGCGCTGCTGTGCGACCTCAACGGCGCGGAGATGCCGGCCGCGACCGAGTTTCTCGATCCGCTGTCGCCGCGTTACCTGGCCGATCTGGTCGCCTGGGGCGCGATCGGCGCGCGCACCGTGGAGTCGCAGGTGCATCGCGAGCTGGCGTCGTCGCTGCCGATTCCGATCGGCTTCAAGAACGGCACCGACGGCAATGTCCAGGTCGCCGTCGATGCGATGCGCGCGGCGGCGCACGCGCACCGATTCCTGTCGATCGATGCCGACGGCCGGCTATGCGCGAGCGCGTCGCCCGGCAATCCGCATACGCACGTCGTGCTGCGCGGCGGGCGCGAGCCGAACTTCGACGCGGCCGCCGTGCATGCCGCCTGCGAGCGGATGACGGCCGCGCACGTCGCCCCGCGCGTGATGATCGACGTCAGTCACGGCAACAGCCGACGCCAGTACCGGAACCAGCTCGCCGTCGGCGCGGAAGCCGCCGCGCAGGTGGCGGCCGGCGATACGCGCATCGTCGGCGTGCTGATCGAGTCGCACCTGATCGAAGGGCGGCAGGATCTCGTGCCGGGCGTGCCGCTGCGCTACGGGCAGAGCATCACGGACGCGTGCCTGTCGTTCGCCGATACCGCGCAGCTGTTCGAGACGCTCGCGCACGCCGTGCGTACCCGGCGACGCGGCCATGCGCTGCCGCTCGGCGCCGAGTTCGCGCACGAGCCGCTGCTTGCCTGCTGCGCGTGAGCGGCCCGGCGCGACGCGCTCAGATGGCGGCTTCGTCATGGATCCGCGTCGCGTCGCCGGCCCACGCATCGCGATAGCGGGCCAGCCAGTGTTCGGCCTGGGTCGGCGCGCCGGCGACGATTTCGTCGAGCGGCGCGAGATACATCGATTCGTCGCGTCCGGCCGCATCGTTGCGCGCCCGCGCGCGCAGGCCGCGATGCGCGATCGCGAGCGCATCGGCCGCCACCGCGCGTAACGACCGGCCGTCGGCCGGCGTGTCGAGCCCGGTACGCGGCACGTCGCGACGCAGCGCGAGCAGCGTGCCGCGGTCGATCTCGGCAGCCAGCGTCTCGGCTTCCGACAGCGCGGCCGGATCGTACAGCAGGCCGGTCCAGAACGCGGACAGCGCGACCATCATGTCCGGCGAGCCGGCATCGGCGCCGCGCATCTCGAGATAGCGCTTCAGCCGCACCTCGGTGAACACCGTGGTCAGATGGTCCGCGAAATCGCCCAGCGTCGGCATCTCGCCTTCGAGATGCGGAATGCGCCGCCGCAGAAAATCGCGGAACGTGTGCCCGGTCGCGTCCGCATAGCGATCGCCGCGCCGTACGAAGTACATCGGCACGTTGTCGAGCAGCCAGCTCACGTAGCGCTCGAAGCCGAAGCTGCGCGACAGGAACAGCGCCGGCACGCCGCAGCGATCCGCGTCGGTATCGAGCCACGTGTCGGCGCGCGTCGACAGCAAGCCCGACGGGCGGCCGTCGCGGAACGGCGAATTCGCGAACAGCGCGGTCGCGACCGGCTGCAACGCGAGCGACACGCGCAGCTTGCGCGCCATGTCGCTTTCCGACGCGAAATCGAGGTTGACCTGCACGGTGCACGTGCGCTGCATCATGTCGAGCCCGCGCGTGCCGACGCGCGGCATGTAGCGCCGCATGATCGCGTAGCGCTGCTTCGGCATCCACGGCAGCGCGTCGCGCGACAGGTGAGGGTGAAAACCGAGCGGCACGCAGCGCAGGCCGAGCGGATCGCATGCCGCACGGGCCGCGGCGAGGTGCGCATGCAGTTCGGTGTGCGTATCGTGCAGCGTATCGAGCGGCGCACCCGACAGTTCGAGCTGGCCGGCCGGTTCGAGCGAGATCGCGGCGCCGTCGCGCTGGATCACGCCGACGGTCTGCCCGGCATCGACGATCGGCGTCCCGTCGCCGCGCAGCCGCACCAGCACCTCGGCGATGCCGGACGGTCCTTCATAACGCGCAGCCGCGTGCGTCGCGCGGGAAACGACGAATTTCTCGTGCTCGGTACCGATCCGGAACTGCGCGGCCGGCTTGCAGCCGGCGGCCAGATGATCGGCGAGCTGCTGCTCGGAGACGATCGGCGTGTTGTCCGATCCGACGGCGTTCGACATCGACATCCTCCACAGGTCACATTGGGCGACCGACCGGCCGGTCGCACGGCGACTATAGCGACGTCGATGCGCGCGCAGTACTGGCAGGGGTGATAGGGGGCCGGGCGATGCCGCACGGCATTACGGCTGCTTGCGCTTCGCGAAGTAATGCGCGGGCGAATCGCCGAACGCGCGGCGGAACATCGCGATGAAATTGCTCGGCGTCGCATAGCCGAGCGCGTCCGCGATGTTGGCGACGCTGTCGCCGTTCGCCAGACGTTCGAGCGCATGCGTGAGCCGCGCCTGCTGCCGCCACTGCGCGAAGCTCGTGCCGGTTTCCGCGACGAACAGCCGGCTCAGCGTGCGGGCGGACAGCCCGGCCCATTCGGCCCACGCGTCGAGCGTCCGGCTGTCGTGCGGCTGCCCGAGGATCGCGTTGGCGATCCGCAGCAACCGCCGGTCGCGCGGCATCGGCAAGTGCAGCGGTTCGTGCGGCGCGCGGCGCATCTCGTCGAGCAGCACGACGCTCATGCGCGCCTGCTCGAGGTCGAGCCGGTCCTGGTCGGCCCACGACACCGCGCGCCGCACGAGCGCGCGCATCAGTTCGCTGATCGCGATCACGCACGGCTGGTCGGGCATCCGGCGGCTCGCGGCCGGTGCGATCACGACGCTCCAGCCGCTCAGCGCACCGCTGATGCTGACCTTGTGCTGCTCGCCCGGCGGAATCCAGCCCGCGCGATGCGGCGGCAGCAGCCACGAACCGTGCGGCGTGCGCACGTGCGCGAACCCGCTTTCGACGCAGAACACCTGACCGCGCAGATGGCTGTGCCAGTCGACCTCGCGCGTGCCGAGCTGGTAGGTGTTGCTGCCGTCGTCCTCGCCCCAGACGGCGATCAGCGACGGGCCGTCCGCGCGTTCGCTCGGATCGGCGTCGGCGCGTTGCGCCGCGCGGGCGGGAGAGGTGTCTCGGATGGGCATGGCCGGATTTCATTATTTTTTGTCTAAACAACATTATCAGCTTTGCCGGGGAGCGTCCAACAATGCGTGTCGTATTCAAACTCAAACGAATCCGAGGAATGCGATGCATGCAGTACTTGCTCCGCCGCCGCGCGATGCCGTCGCGCCGCGCGTCCTGTCGCGAATGGCCGTCGCCGTCGTGCTCGCCATGCTCGGCGCCTGCGCGAGCCGCGACGGGCTCACGCCCGCCGGCACGCTGCGCGGCGTCGATACGCTCGCCGCATCGCGCAGCCTCGCGCATGCGCCGGTCGCCGACTGGCCGGCCGCCGACTGGTGGGTTGCGCTGAACGATACGCAACTGAATGCGCTGATCGACGAAGCGCTTGCCGGCAACCCGGATCTCGCGACCGCCGATGCGCGTGCGCGCGAAGCGCAGGCGCTCGTGATCGAAGCGCAGGCCGCCCGGCTGCCGCACCTCGTCGGCCGCGCCGGCGCGAAAGGGGAACGCATGTCCGCCACGCAGTTCTCGACGGGCGAGGGCGGCGGTGTCTTCAGCCACACGCGCGAGATCAATCTCGGCCTGAGCTGGGATCTCGATCTGTGGGGCGGCCGCCGCGCCGCGTGGGAAGCCGCGCTCGGCGAAGCGCGGGCCGCGCAAATCGATGCACGGGCCGCGCGCGTGCTGCTGTCCGTCAACGTCGCGCGCGCCTACGTGAATCTCGCCTATGCGTTCGATCAGCAGGACGTCGCGCGCGCCGAATACGATCGCGCCGACGAAGCGCTGTCGCTGACGCGTCAGCGTGTCACGAAAGGCGTCGACAACGTCGCGCAACAGCGCCAGGCCGAAAGCGAAGTCGCGGCCGCGATGCGCGAGCAGGCACGCGCGGCGCAGGCGATCGACAGCGCGCGCATCGCGCTCGCGATCCTGCTCGGCGCAGGCCCCGATCGCGGCCTCGCGCTCGTGCGGCCCGCGCCGCTGCCCACCGCCGCGCTCGCGGTGCCGGCCGACCTGCCGGCCGCGCTGCTCGGCCGGCGCGCCGATCTCGTCGCCGCACGCTGGCGGGTGGAAGCCGCGAGCCGCAACGTCGCGGCCGCCCGCGCGGACTTCCTGCCCGACGTCAGTCTCACCGCGCTGATCGGTCTCGCGACGCGCGGCGGCGCATCGCTGTTCCAGGCCGCCTCGCGCACCTACAACGTCAGCCCGGCCGTGAGCCTGCCTATCTTCGACGGCGGCGAACGGCGCGGCGTGCTGCGCAAGCGCGACGCGCAATACGACGTCGCGGTCGCCGGCTACAACAAGACGCTGATCGGCGCGATCGGCGAGGTGGCCGACGATCTGCACCGGCTGCATTCGCTCGCGGCGCAGGCCGATGCGCAGCAGCGCGCGTTCGACGCCGCCACCGATGCATGGCGGCTCGCGGACGCGCGCTACCGGGCCGGCGTCGGCAGCTACCTCGACGCGCTCGTCGTGCGCCAGCAGCTGTTGATCGCGAGTCGCGAAGTCGCCGCGTTGCGCGCCCAGCGCGCGGACCAGTCGCTGCAGCTCGTCGCCGCGCTCGGCGGCGGCTTCCATGCCGAGCCGGACGACGTCGCGCTCGCCGCCACTCCTTCCCACCGTCCTTGACATCGAACCATGAGCAGCGACAACACCCTGCAGACTCCCGCGCGGCCCGCAACCGCCGATCCCGCCAGCGCCCGCCAGCCCCCGTCGGCCGACCACACCGGTGCGCCGCGCGCGCCGGGCGGGTCGGACGCCCGCACGCAACCGGCGCCGGGCGGCGCCGCACCGGCCACGCCGCCGCCCGCACGACGCAAGCACCTCGTGCGCGCGCTCGTCGCCGTGTTCGCGCTCGGCATCGTCGGCTGGGGCATCTGGTACGGGATCGTCGGCCGCTGGTACGAGTCCACCGACAACGCGTACGCGCAAGGCAACGTCGTCGAATTGACGCCGCAGGTGACGGGCACCGTCGTGTCGATCGACGCGGACGACGGCAACCTCGTTCGCGCCGGCACGCCGCTCGTCCGTCTCGACGCGAGCGACGCGCAGATCGCGCTCGCGGCCGCGCAGGCCGACCTCGCGGCCACGGTGCGCAAGGTGCGCGGCCTGTACAGCAACGAGCGCGGGCTCGCGAACAGCATCGACGGCGCACGCGCCGACCTCGACGCCCGGCGCACCGCGCTCGACAAGGCGAAAGCCGACTATCGGCGCCGCGAGGATCTCGGCCGCTCCGGCGCGATCTCGCGCGAGGAGCTCGCGCATGCGCTCGACACGCTGACGTCCGCGCAAAGCGCGTACGCCGCCGCGCAAAGCGCGCTCGCGACGTTGACCGAACAGCACCAGACGAGCAAGGCGCTCGTCGACGACACCGCGGTCGCGTCGCATCCCGACGTCCAGGCCGCGGCGTCGCGGCTGCGCGCCGCCTACCTGGCCCGTGCGCGCACCGACATCGTCGCGCCCGTCACCGGCTATGTCGCGAAGCGCACGGTGCAGGTCGGGCAGCGCGTGTCGCCGGGCGTGCCGCTGCTCGCGGTCGTGCCGCTGCGCGAGCTGTGGGTCGACGCGAACTTCACCGAAAAGCAGCTCGAACACATGCGGATCGGCCAACCGGTCGAGCTGACCGCCGACCTGTACGGCGACGCCGTGCGTTATACGGGCCGCGTGCAGAGCCTCGGCGTCGGCACCGGCAGCGCGTTCTCGCTGCTGCCCGCGCAGAACGCGACCGGCAACTGGATCAAGATCGTGCAGCGCTTGCCGGTGCGCATCGAACTGACGGACCCGTCGCAACTCGACGCGCATCCGCTGCGCATCGGCCTGTCGATGCATGCGCGCGTCGACCAGCACGACCGCAGCGGTGCGATGCTGTCGCATCGCGCGCAGGATGCGCCGGTGTTCCGGACCGACGTGTACCGCGACGAGCTCGCGCGCGCCGACAGCCTGATCGCCGACGTCGTGCATGCGAACCTGCCGGCGGCCGTGCATGCGGAGCGTGTGCGATGAGCGGCCCGATGCCGGCCGCCGACGCCGGCTTTCGTCCGTCGAGCGTCGCGCTGACGACGTTCGGCCTCGCCCTCGCGGTGTTCATGCAGGTGCTCGACGGCACCGTCGCGAACGTGTCGCTGCCGACGATCGCCGGCAACTTCGGCGTCAGCACGACGCAGAGCGCATGGGTCGTCACGACGTTCTCGGTCAGTAATGCGATCGCGTTGCCGCTGACCGGGTTTCTCGTGAAGCGCGTCGGGCAGGTCCGGCTGTTCGTATGGGCGACGCTGGCGTTCACGTTCGCCTCGCTGCTGTGCGGCCTTGCGCAAAACCTGCCGCAGCTCGTTGCGTTCCGCGCGCTGCAGGGCCTCGTGGCCGGGCCGATGATCCCGACCACCCAGGCGCTGATGCTGTCGATCTACCCGCCGCAGCGGCGCGGCTTCGCGCTGTCGATGATCGCGATGGTGACCGTCGTCGCGCCGATCGCGGGCCCCGTGTTCGGCGGCTGGGTGACGGAACATTACTCCTGGCGCTGGGCGTTCCTGATCAATCTGCCGATCGGCGTGTTCGCCGCGATGTGCGTGTTCGCGCAGATGCGCGCGCGCGTCGAGACGACGGTTGCCGCGCGCGTCGACTATGTCGGTCTCGCGGCGCTCGTGGTCGGCGTCGGCGCGCTGCAGATCGTGCTCGACAAGGGCAACGAAGCCGACTGGTTCAACTCGACGTTCATCGTCGTGATGTCGGTGGTCGCCGCGTTCGGGATCGCGCTGTTCCTGATCTGGGAGCTCAACGAGCCGAACCCGATCGTGAACCTGCGGCTGTTCAAGCATCGCAACTTCGCGGCCGGCACGCTGACGCTCGTGCTCGCGTACTCGGCGTTCTTCGCGGTCAACGTGATCGTGCCGCAGTGGTTGCAGCGCACGCTCGGCTATACGGCGTTCTGGGCGGGGCTGGCCGTCGCGCCGATGGGCGTGATCCCCGTGCTGATGACGCCGTTCATGGGCAAGTACGCACCGCGCTTCAACATGCGCGTGCTCGTGTGCTGCGCGTTCGCGATCCTCGGCACGTCGTCGTTCCTGCGCGCGGGCTTCGTGCCCGACGTCGACTTCACGCACATCGCGCTGATCCAGCTGCTGCAGGGCCTTGGCCTCGCGCTGTTCATCATGCCGATCAACAGCATCCTGCTGTCCGACCTGAAGCCGGACGAGATCGCCGCGGGCTCCGGCTTGTCCACGTTCCTGCGCACGCTCGGCGCGAGCTTCGCCGTGTCGATCACGTCGTTCCTGTGGGACCGGCGCGCGATCCTGCATCACGCGCAGCTCAGCGAGCACCTGAGCAAGTTCGATCCGGCCGTTCGCGCCGAACTCGCGCAACTCGGCGGCGGCGATCCGCAACGCGCGGCGACGCTGCTCGGCAACCTGGTCGACGCTCAGGCCTACCAGATTTCGTTCAACGACGTGTCGTTCGCGCTCGGCTGCGTGTATCTCGCGGTGATCGCGGTGGTGTGGCTCGCCCGCCCGCCATTCGGCCCCGGCGCCGCCGCGAAACGATGAAACGGGCGCCGCGCGGCCCGTTCCGACCCATGCTGTTCAATTCGATGGAGATTGACCCGATGCCTACCCACCACGCTGAAAACGCGCCGTCCGCACTGGCGGCGCTCGCCGTGTTCGACGTCACGGAATTTCCGCTCGTCGTCGTGCGCAATGATGCAATCGCATCCGCCGGCTACGCGCAGCGCTGGCTCGACGACATGCACGCGCTGATGCGGCACGGCGAGCCGTTTGTCATGATCTTTCCGCCGGCCCGGCCCGACGAGCAGCACGACGACCGCAAGGAACGCGGCATGTGGCTCAAGCAGAACCGCGCCGCGCTCGCCGCGGTCTGCCGCGCGCTCGTGTCGGTCGAACCGGACCCGCGCGAGCGCGAAGCGGCCATCGCCAACGCGGCCGGCATCGAAAAGGCGTTCGGGATTCCGTTCGACGTGACGGCTTCGCTCGACGACGCGAAGCAGGCCGGTCGGCGACGCTTGACGGAGGCGGTCTAGCGCGGCCCGTTCGCGCGCAACGCCTCGAACCGGTTGCGCAAGTCCGCCTGATTGCAGATTCCAACAATTAAACGGGGTGGCCTGTATGAAAGGACTGGATTGTCTTAAATGGTTGGTACCCGGCGACACGGACGCGTCATGGCAGCGAATGACCGACGCGGCCGCCGGCATGGGGTTCGACAAGGTCGTGCTGATCGTGTTGCCGTTCGCCGGCGCGTCGTTCGATCTCGCGCGCAAGTGGAGCAGCGGCGTGCCGGGCTGGACGGCGCTGTACCGGCAGCGGCAGTTCGACCGCATCGACCCGATGCTGCAGCATTGCTTCCGTTCGGCGCTGCCGCTCGTCTGGGACGGCGCGCTGTTCGGGCTGCCCGAGCAACGGCCATGCTACGAAGCGGCGGCCGCGTACGGCATGCGCAGCGGCGTCGTGCTGCCCGTGCGCGGCCCGAAGGGGGAGGTCGGCATGCTGTCGTGCGCGAGCGCGGACGATCTCGCCGCCACGTGCGAGCGCTGCGACCGGCATCTGGCGGCGCTCACGCTGTTGCGCGACATCGCCTGCGAAGCGATCGCCGGCACACGCTGCCACGCACCGCCCGACAGCGTGCCGCGCCTCAGCCGGCGGGAGGTCGAGTGCCTGCGCTGGCATGCGGCCGGCAAGACCTCGTGGGAAATCGGCCACATCCTGAACGTGACCGAGTCGTGCATCAACTTCCACTTCATGAACATCCGCCGCAAGTTCAACGTGTCACGTCGGCACGAAGCCGTGCTGCGCGCGGTCGAGTGGGGGCTGATCAGCATCTCCGACGTGACGGTGCCGACCTGACGCCGGCGTCTCGTCGAGCCAGCGGTCGAGAAACGCGCTGAGCCACGCAGCCGTCGCGCGGTCGTGCCGGCAGCCTTCGCTGGCCTGCGTCGCCAGGTCCTGCGCGCCGGGCACCGTCAGCTTGTGCGCGGCCGCCGTGCTCCAGCGCCGCATCATCGAATAGCTCACTTCCGGATGGAACTGGACACCGTACGCGCGCGGCCCGTAACGGACGGCCTGGTTCTCGAAATGCTCGCCGGTCGCGAGGATCTCGAGCCCGGCCACGCGCTCGAAGCCTTCGCGATGCCACTGGTACACGTGCGACGGCCATGAACCGAGCCGACGGCCGGCCGGCGTCGCGGCGATCGGCCAGTAGCCGATTTCCGCGCGCCCGTCGCGATGCGTATTCACGCGCCCCCCCAGATGGCGAATCATCATCTGCGCGCCGAGGCAGACGCCGAGAAACGGCGCCGCCTCGCGCAGCGGCACACCGATCCAGTCGATCTCGTCGCGGATCCAGCGATCGCCGTCGTTGGCGCTCATCGGCCCGCCGAACACCACGGCGCCCGCATGGTCGGCGAGCGTCGCCGGCAACGGATCGCCGAGCGGCGGGCGGCGGATGTCGAGTGGATGGCCGCGGGCGGCGAGCAGCCGGCCGATCCGGCCGGGGCTCGACTGTTCGCGATGCAGCACGATCAGGATCGGACGAAGGGCTAAGTGCGTCATGTCGGGTGTTCGGTAGAAGGTCAGCCCGGCTGGCCGCGCAACGCGTCGAACGACACCATCACCTGTTCGCGATAGGCGGGCCGTCGGCACAGGCGGGCGTACCAGGCCTCGACGTGCGGCAACGGCGGCCGCTCGACGTCGAGCGAGAAATAGCGGAACAGCGTCGCACCGGCCGGAATGTCGGCCAGGCCCGGCGACGCGCCACCGAGAAACGGCTGGGTCGACAGCAGCCGGTCGAGCAGCCGGTAATGCGTCGCGCTGCGCGCGGCCTTGTCGAGCACGATCGCCTCGTCGCGCCGCTCCGGCGGCGTTCGCACGAGCGCCCAGAACAAGCCGGTCATCACGTCGGGCTCGAGCGCGGTCTGCGACCAGTCCATCCAGCGCTCCGCGCGCGAGCGGGCGAACGTGTCGCGGCACCAGAACGGATTGTTCGGCACGCGCGCGGCAAGATAGCGCAGGATCGTGTGCGACTCCCACACGACGTCGCCGTCCCAGTCGATCACCGGAATTCGGCAGGTCGGATTCAGCGCCGCGAACGCGGGCGTTTGCAGCGAGCCATGCTCGCCGCCGACCGCAATATGCCGGTAAGGCAGGCCGAGCTCGCCGATGAGCCACAACACCTTCTGCACGTTGAACGACGTGCGGCGGCCCCAGACGGTCAGCATCGCGCGGCATCCTCGCAAGCGGCGATCGACGCGCATGCCGCATAGCGGTCGAGGCCCGCCGCAAGATCGGCGATCAGGTCGTCCGCATCCTCGAGCCCGATGTGCAGGCGCACGCCGCGGCTACCGGACGGCCAGCGCGCCGCGAGGCCGTGCGCGTCCAGCTCGAACGGCAGCGCGAGGCTCTCGTAGCCGCCCCACGAATAGCCGAGCCCGAACAGCGTCAGGTGATCGAGAAACGCGTCGATCGCGTGCGCGGGCGCCGGCTGCAGCACGATCGAGAACAGCCCCGACGCGCCGCGGAAATCGCGGCGCCACAGCGCGTGGCCGTCGTCGCCCGGCAATGCCGGATACAGCACCCGCTGCACCTCGGGACGCCGCTCGAGCCAGCTCGCGACGGCGAGCGCGTTGCGCTGGTGCTGCCGCAGCCGCACGCCGAGCGTGCGCAATCCGCGCAGCGCGAGATAGACGTCGTCGGGGCCCGCGCACAGTCCGAGATCACCGTGCAGTTGCTTCAGCGCGGGCCACGCGCGCGCGTTGGCCGACACCGTGCCGAGCATCGCATCCGAGTGCCCGACCAGATACTTGGTGCCGGCCTGGATCGACACGTCGATCCCGAAAGCATGCGGCTGAAAGAACAGCGGCGTGGCCCAGCTATTGTCCGCGATGACCTGCGCGCCGTGCGCGTGCGCGAGCCGCACGAGGGCAGGGATGTCGTGCATGTCGAACGTGTAGGAGCCGGGCACCTCGACGTACAGTGCGCGCGTGTTCGGACGAAACGCGGCCGCGACGGGCGTGCTGCCGTCGTACCACGTCGTCTCGACGCCGAGCCGCGCCAGCATGCCTTCGCATGCGTGACGCACCGGGCCGTAGACCGATGCGGTCATCAGCAGATGGTCGCCGGGTGTCAGGCACGACAGCAGCGCGAGCGTGCACGCGGACAGGCCCGACGGGCACAGCACCGCGCCGGCGCCGCCTTCGAGGCTCGTCACCGCGCGCTCGAGCGCGTCCGTCGTCGGCGTGCCGCGACGGCCGTAGATATACGGCTGCGTGCGGTTCAGCAGATCCGACACCGTCGGGCTGAGCACGGTCGACGCATGGTAGACGGGCGGATTGACGAAGCCGTGCCATGCGGCGCTGTCGCGGCCGGCGTGCGCGAGCCGCGTGTCGTCGTGCAGGCGGTCATGCATGCCGTCGCGCGGCAGCGACGGCGGTTCGTCACGCTTCACGGCCATAGCGCGCACCGCTCCCAGCGCTCGCCGGCGCGGCGATACGCCTGCCGCGCGAAACGGCGCGAACTGTCGGCCCGCCAGAACTCGACGTCGTCCGGCGCCAGCGTATACAGGTGCCAGTCGTCCGACACGAGCGCCGGATCGGCGGCCAGCCGTTCGAGCTGCGCGTCGATCGCACGCGCCAGGTCGGCCGGATCGTCGAGCCGTTCGCTTTGCCGTCCGGCCAGGATGCTCGCGCGCGACCGCTCGGGGCGGCTCGCGAAATCGGCATGGCCTTCGGCGTCCGGCAAGCGCTCGACCGGGCCGCTCAGCCGGATCTGGCTCGCGATCGCGGGCCAGTAGAACGTCAGCGCCGCGAACGGCAGGTTCGCGAGCTGGCGCCCCTTCGGACTGCGTGCGTTCGCCGCGAAATGCCAGCCGCGCGCGTCGAGGTTCAGCAGCACGACGGAACGTGCATCGGGCCGTCCGTCCGGGCGGACCGTCGACAGCGTCGTCACCTGCGGTTCGAGCGCGCCCGCGGTCACGGCCTCGTCGAGCCAGCGTTCGAACTGCGCGTGCGGCGTATCGGCCCAGTGGTCGGCCGGCACGTGCGGCGCGGCATGCGCGAGGGTTTTCAGCGCCTTCAGGCGCGTGGCGATCGTATCCATGGCGACACTCATGCGATGCCGAATTGCGTCGCGCGGGCGATCAGCCGATGCGCGGCGAGATAGTCGGGGACTTCCGCGAGGAAGCCGTCGACGACGGCGGCGGCTACACGACGGCCGCCGGAGGTACGCCGCGCGTGATCGAACGCGTCGATCACGCGGCGGGCGAGAGCGACTTCATCGGCCGTCGGCGTCAGCACGCGATTGACGACCGGCACGAACTGCGCGTTGACGATCGCTTTCGCCTGGTAGCCGAGGCCGCGCGACACGCGCATGTCGAGCTCCGCGCCTTCGTTGTCGGCATAGCTGTACGGGCAGTCGATCGCGGTTACGCCGACCGCCGCGCATTCGACGCGAAAGCGCGAGCGCACGTAGTCGAGCTCGCGGCCCGCACGGGTGCGCTCGGCACCCATGTCGGCCACCATGTCCTCGGTCGCGACGAGCACGGCCGACACGCGCGGGCTCGAGCGTGCGATCGCCATCGTGTTCACGAGGCCGAGCGTCGTCTCGACGTTCGGCACCAGTTCGGTCGAGCCCGGCGCGATGTCGTATTCCCGCTCGAAACGCGTGACGGCTTCGTCGAGCGCGACGACCTGCTCGGGCGTCGCGACGTACGACATCATCACGATGTCCGGGCGGCCGCGCATCGCGGCGCGCAGGTCGTCGATGCCGCCCGCGTCGAGCGGATTCACGCGTACGGACGCCAGCATGCCGGCGTCGCGCCAGCCGGCGAGCACCCGCTCGCTCAGTTCGCGCGCGGCCGGGCGCCGGTCGGGAGGCGTAAAGGTTTCGAGTTCCTGGATCAGCACATCCGCGCCGCTCGCGGTGCCGTCAACGAGCGCATCGTGATCGGCGCCGGCGAGAAACAGCCAGGAGCGGCGCAGGCGGGAAGGGCGTCGGTTCGTCGGTGTCATGCGTGGTTTCCTGTAGGGCGCGGGGTGCGCGTGGCGATGGCGCGGGCACTCAGCCGGCGCGCATCATCTGGTTGAAGATGTTCTTGCGATGCATTTCCTCGGTGCCGCCGACGCTCATGAAGCCCAGCGCGTCCGCCGCGAACGCGGCCACGGGCCCGGCCTGATAGCCGAGGCTGCCGTACAGCCGCACGAGACCGATCGCGCCGTCGACGAGATCCTGCGCGCCGACCAGCTTCGCGATCGAGCACGTCATCAACGCCTGCGGGTGATCCGTCAGCAACTGCGCGAGCGCGCCACGCGCGAGCCACGTGCCGCGCTCGATGCCGATCTGCAGGTCGACGAGGCGGCGCTGCACGTACTGGTGGGCATCGATCGTGCTGTCGAAGCTGCGTCGCTCGCGGCAATAGCCGATCGCATCGCGCAGATAGGGCGCCGTCACCTGCGCCGCGACGAGGCCGTAATAGAGACGGCCGAGCGAGATGATGTCGATCAGGTTGCCGAGCCCGGCACCCGGTTCGCCGAGCAACTGGCCGCGCGTGATCGGACAGTCGTCGAAATGCAGCGCGCCGGTGGGCAGGTCTTCGAGGCCGAGCTTGCGGTCGGGCGGGGACACCGTCATGCCCGGCTGATCGCGATCGACGATGACGAGCGCGGTGTTGCGCCGGCCCGGCGTTTCGATGCGCGTGACGACGAGAATGAAGCGCGCGAGCGGCGCATGCGCGATATTGAATTTGCTGCCGGTCAGCCGGTAGCCGTCGCCGTGCTCGGCGAGCGTCGTCGCGATGCTGCGCACATCGGTGCCGGTGCCCGGCTCGGCAATCGCGGTCGCGCTCAGTTCGCCACGCAGGATCGCGCCGAAATAGCGGTCCTGCTGCGCCTCCGTGCCGTGGCGCTCGAGTGCGCGCACCATGCCGGCCTGCGCGATCACCGACAGCAGCAGCGCCGGGCGGCGGATCGACGACGCAAGCCCTTCGAGCGCCGCGGAAAAATGCCACCAGCCGTGACCGTCGCCGCCATACGTGTCGGGCACGATCATGTCCCACAGTCCTTCGTGCCCAAGCCGCGTCCAGCCGGCCTCGTCGAATTCGGCCGGCGTGCGGCCGTCCTGCTCCACGGCCGCGGCGATCTCCGCGCCGATCTCGCGAAAGCGCGCACGTGTCGCGTGCTGTTCCTGTGTCCAGTCGAATGGCATCTGTCGTGTCTCCGGTCGAAGCGGCGCGGCCGTCGACGGCGCGCCAGCGATGACGACAAGGTTAAGGGGGTAGGGACAGCGCAGGTACTGGCAGTAGTGGTAGTTGCAGGGTGAATGAGCGGTTTCGCCGGATCTGACCGGACGCCGCCTATAATCGCTATCAACTTCTCCACGAAATCGCGGTGACCAAGGTGAGGGGGTGTCCAAATGGGACCGTGCCGTCGCATCCGTTCGCGCTTCGTCGTCGCAAGCTCGATCGCTGGTCTGACAATACTGGCGTGCCCGGTACACGCGCACGCCGAGGACGGTCCTTCGAGTTCGCCGAGCGGACCCACATCATCGGAGAGAACGCTCAACGCCTATGCGGTGTATGGCGACGGACGCGCGACCGAAGGCGGCGACATGCATTGGCGTGCGTACGAAGTCGGCTTCGGCGACGTCTTGAATGACTACCTCTCCGTCTATCTTGCCTATTTGAACGAGGGGCATCCGCTGGATCACCACCGTGATGGTTTCGCCGCGTTGGGTTCGTTTCGTTGGCCGCTCGGCAGTCGTATGGCGCTCGAATTTTCGGCGGGCCCGTATTTCAGCATGGACACGACACATGTCGACGACCAGCCACGCAATGAAAAGCGCTGGGGCGTGCGTGCGTCGGCAGCGGTGCGGTATTACGTCGTTCCCAACCGCTTCTTCCTCAAGCTGCAGTACAACCACGTCCAGATGATTGGCGGATTCAATTCCGACGCGGTGCTCTTCGGTATCGGCTCGGATTTCGGCGGCGCTCCTGGCCCGGTGTTTTCGGACGGCAAGACGCAGGTCGGCGTTTGGGCCGGGACGTCGCAGACGAACCGCCCTCGAGTGCCGATCGAAAAAGGATACATGGTCGAAGTCAAGCGGCCGCTCGGCAATGCGTGGGCCTATTCGGCGAGCTTCATCTATGAAGGCAACAATGGCGTGGCCGGCCGACGAGGCGTGGCCGCGCAATTCTGGTACGTCGCGCCGGTCACGAGCAAATGGACGCTTTCGGCCGGCGTCGGTCCGTATCTCTCGCGGGATCGGAACGACGTTTCCGGCACAACACGACTCAATGCGTTGCTCAGCGCGCAAGTGGCCTATCGGATCACGAACGAGTGGGCGGCGAGCTTGCGCTTCAATCGTGTCGCAACCGGCAACGACAAGGACCAGGACATGTTCATGGTCGGCGTGGCGCGCAATTTCTAGTGATGGCGGAATGTCATTGGCGTAATGACAACCATCAATCGTGAGTCAATGCGCGACGATATCGGGCGACGTATTTCGCCTGAGCGATGACTTTCCCGTGCATCTGATAGGCGACGAGTGCAGGACTCGCCGCCGGCGCCACGTCAATTTTTTTCCACGTCCAAGGCCGACGCCGTCACGACATATCGATGCGACGCCCCCGGAGGCGGGCAGGGCCCACCGTATCCGGATTCGCCAAAGTCCGTCAACGTCTCGACAGCGCCCGCCGGCAGGAATTTCGGATTGCCGGACGCGCCTTTTTCGATCGACGACTCCGAAGGTGGAATATTGACGATCTCCCAGTGGGTCCAGCCGAGCCCGCCGGTCGGCGCATCGGGGTCGAAAATTGTGACGACGATGCTCTTCGTGCCGCGCGGAACGTGAGTCCACGAAATTCGCGGCGAAACGTTCTGACCGCGACAGCCAAAGCCTCCGTACACGTGTTCGTTCGTAAAATGCCCGTGACTGAGGTCATCGACCATGATGGTGAACGGCGCCGCGCTGGCGATCGCCGGGATGACCGCTAGTGCCGCTGAAGTGCATAGAATCGCGGGAAATAAAATCCTCGATCGCATGATGTGCTCCGTTGAAGGGTAAGCGTTCCGTACAACGGTAACAACGGTATCGTGTAGCGATTCGCCCCGGAAGCCAGATTCGCGAACCACGGTGTTGCCTTCGCTGCAACGTCGTTGGCAGGACGTTCAGTCGAGTCGGCATAGCGTTCGCGGATGATCGAGAGTGCCCGGTCGGCCGTCACGGCGTCCAATCGGTTGTTGCTGGGCTTCGCGCGCCGCTGCGACACGAGACCTTGCGGCCCGTGCTCCCGCAGTCGGCCAACCAGTCGCCGAATCTGCCGCGTCGTCAGTCCGAGTCGCTCGACCGCGCGCCACGGCTTGAACTTGCCGTCCGCCACGTCCTGAATGACCTTGAATCGGTCCAGTTCTCGCATCGTCATCGTGATCCGTTCTGTCGCAGCCATCGAAGCTCCCGGCGCCGGACAACCGGCGGCCGGATAGCTTACGCGGCACGAAAGCGGACATTTGAACTTAGCTAGAAGCGGACATTACAACTTAGCCGCTACACAAATGTCGTAGCCATTTCAAGATGTCGGGGCGCCAGCCAGATAGAAATGTCGCGTTTTCAGGGGTTCAGGATTTGTTTCTCATGAGCTGCAGATCACGCAGTGTCGAAGAGCTGGTCCTGAACGGGCAGGGTGCTTACGCTTGCGTCGCTGCGCCTCGCAGACCGACGGCCAGGTTTGCGCGCGGGCTCTTGCGCCTGTCTGCGTTCGGAGAGATCCACGATCACTTTCTCTACATCGGCCTGCGTGATTTCACGCTGCTTCTTTTTATCCGGCCGGGAGGTGTTGCGATTCGTCTTGGATGAGTCGCCCCGATTCGTTCGGGATGGAGCCTTACCGATTCGACTGTTATCGCGCTGCGCCTGGATCGTCTGCGCAACCTGGAGCACGTGACTCAGGCGCTTGTGTTCGACAACAGCAGCTTGATCGATCTCGGCCAGCCGGTCGTACTGTCTGCAGGGCAACATGCGACCCTCTGTTCGGAGTTCGATGCGCCCGTCCGGGTACTCCCACACCTCGATCGTTCGACCGATCAGCTTCCGATTCTCCGGCGTATCGTCCAGCAAATACATCACTCGGTCGTACTGCACCGTGAGCGATTTCGTCACTTTCCGCGGCTCGCGCCACGTCATCACCAAGTCGAGATTCTCGTCGGCGCGCCGCGATCGGTGTGCATTGAAGTCGCTCTTCGGCGGCTTTGCGAAGCGTGTGTTGTAGGCGGCCATGAAGGAGGGCGCGTAAGCGTTGGCGTCGGCCACCGTGTTGATCCCACGCAGCCGCATCTCCTTGACCAAGCGATCCTGCAACGTCAGATGTGCTCGCTCGACTCGCCCCTTGGCCGGACTGCTGTTTGCGCAAAACGTATCGATGTTCAGCTCGTACATCGCGCGGCCAAAGTGCGTCACCCGATTGCCAGTCTTGCCCGGCGTTGTATTGCGGAACACGCTGTACTTGTCGCTATAGAACGCCCCCGGTTTGCCATGGCACTCGATATACGCTCGCGTCGCCTCGAAGTAGCTGAAGGTCGATTCGGTCTGCGTGAAGTGCAGCATCATCAACCGGCTCGTTGCATCGTCGACGTATACCAGCAGCGTGCAGGCCGGCGCCCGTTCCTCGAACCACCGATGGTCGCTGCCATCGATCTGGATCAGTTCACCCAGGCACGCCCGCCGTGCTCGTGGCTGATAGACCTTCGGCGGTCGTTGCCGGCGTGGCACCCACAAACCAGCTTCCGTCATCAGCCGCCGTACCGTTTCCTTGGCGAGCTGGATGCCGTGGCATTCCCGAAGCTTCTCGCACGCTAGTGTCGGCCCGAAATCGGCGTAGCGATCCCGGATGATCGTCAGGGCCCGCTGGGCCAACTCCGCATCCAGCCGCCGGTTGCCAGGACCGCCACGCTTGCGCGAGGTCAGGCCCACCGCGCCAGACTCCCGGTATCGAATCACCAGCCGCTCGATCTGCCGGACCGTCAGGCCCAGGCGTTCGGCCGCGCGGCCAGGCTTCACGCCCAAATCCACTACAGCCTGGATTACCTTCAGACGGTCGAGTTCTCTCATGTTCAATGTCACCAGTGCTGTTCGGTGCATCGCCGGCTCCATGATCTGACGGGGAGCCGGCAAGCTTACCGAGGTCCAAACGCGACATTTCTAAATGGCTAGAACACGACATTTCTAAAAAGCTACTACAACAAAAAATATCGATAATGTTGATTATGTCAAATAACAAAGATCGACTGCACGAGGTGCTGCTGGCCGAGCGCCTTCGCATTCAAACCCTCCACCTCTGATCCTCGTAGGAGTCGATGTGCTCATTCTTCGTCGTCCCGGCGCGGGCCGCGCGCCGGGACCGGTTGCCGCCTGGCGGCCTCCTCGCCGTCAGAACCGGTACGTCGCCCCGATCTGGAAGAAGCGGCCGAGATCCGTGTAGAGCGACTGGTCATAGCCAGTGATGTCGGGCACGGCTTGCCACTCGACGTCGAACGGCGGTTTCTTGTCGAAGAGGTTCGTGATGCCGCCGTAAATCGTCCAATGCTTGAAGCCGCGATAGTTGAACATCAGGTTGAACTGGCTGTACGACGCCACCGATCCCGTACCGCCGTCGCCGAATTCCGCGGCCACGGCGTTCGTATATGGCCCGGTGTATTGCCAGGTCAGCGTGGTAGTCAGCTGCCGGTAGTCCCAGCTCAGGCTCGTATTGCCCTTCCAGCGCGGGTTGCTCGCGCCGAACGGCTGCAGCAGCGCAAGGTTGTTGCCGGCGAAGTCCTGCGGTGCGGTTCCGGGGCTGTGCAGCTTGAAGTGCCACACATAAGTCCAGTCGCCTGCGAGCGTGAACGTGCCGTACTTGGTGCGCAGCGCTTTGCGGAAGTTGAGATCGAAGCCATCGGTATCGAGCGCACCGAGGTTCACGAAATGCTGAACGAGGTAACGCACCGACCCGTCAGCGTTGCGCACGACGCGCGAGGGATCGTTGGCGACGAGCACCGCGTTCGGATCGTCCGTGCCGATGACGCCGTCGATGCGGACCTTGTAGAACGCCGCGCCGATATCGGTCATCGCATCGGGTGAAAGCTGGAAGCCGATGTTGTAGTTCTTCGTGTGCTCCGGCTGAAGATTCGGATTGCCCGCGACTTGCTCCGTCGTGAAGTGCTTGGTCGGCACACCGCTCGGATCGTTCGGATCGACGAGGTTCTGGTGAGAGAGATAGACGGCCTGCGAGTTTTCGACGAGGGTCGGCGCGCGGAAGCCGCGACTGTACGATGCATACGTCGTCAGCATTTGCACCGGCTGGAAACGCAGCGCAAAGCTCGGCGAAAACGCCCCACCGAAGTCGCTGTAGTGATCGTAGCGGCCCGCCTGCGTGAACGTCAGATTGCGCAGGATCGGAATGTCGACCTGGTAGAACGCGGCGGCGACGTTGCGCGAACCCTCCACCGTCTGCACGTTCGCCGGTGCGGATACGCCCTGCGACGCGAGCGTCTGGGGGTTGATCGTCGACGATTCGTGGCGGAACTCGGTGCCCAGGCCCAGGCCGACCGGGCCCCCGGGCAGCGTGAAGAGATTCGACGTCGAGGCCTTGGCCGTCACGCTGTCGACCTTCGAGATGGCCTGCTGATCGTCGTCCGTGAAAACGCCGTTCAGGCCGTTTGGCGTGGAGGCCGGGTTCGAGAAGTTGTAGGTGCCGTTCGCGAGCATGTTCTCGAGGCCCGCGGCGTTGATCCGGTTGCGATACGTCGTATCGACGGTGCTCTGCGAGTGGCCGTAATCGGCCGACCAGTCCCACGCGCCGAATCTGCCCGCGTCGAGCGAGCCTTTGACGCCCGTGTTCGCCATCCAGAACGTCGATACCGTGTCCGCCCTCACGACGTTGCCCGGGAAAGTCAAGTTGATCGCCGTCGGCACGCCGAACGGGTTATAAGGATTGCTCACCGGTACGGTACGCGGCAGCGGCGAAACGGACCCGGTCGAAGGGTTGTAGACGTTCGTCGTGCTCGATATCGACGCCGGTCCCTGCAACTGGACGGTTTCATCGCGGCTCACCCAGAAGCCCGCATAGGCCTGCGTGTTGTCGTCGATCTTGAAGGTGGCGCGCACCTTCGCGTTCAGGCGCGTCGTGGACGGAACGAGCGACGTCGACGCGGCCGGGTTATACGTGCAATTGGTCGCGCTCGTCTTGCTGCCGGGCGGGCACGGCGAAAGCGGCACCTTGGAGCCGTCCGCCAGCGACCAGTACGATTGCTGGTTCGGCCCGAGCGGCGCTGCCAGTCCGCCGGGATATTGCGTGAAGTCTTGCGCCGACGTCATGTCTCGATCGCCGAGCGTCGAACCCGAATCGCGGTAATAGCTGGCGGCCGCGGTGACGTTGAAGCGATCCGAATTCAGGTCGCCGAAGCCGGCCAGTACGCTGAAGTTGCCCTGCCCGTCGCCCGGATGCTGCGCCTTGCCGAGTTGACCGTCGATCTGCAGGCCCTGAAAGTTCTTCTTCGTAATGATGTTGACGACGCCCGCGATCGCGTCCGAGCCGTAGACGGATACCGCGCCGGTCTTGACGATCTCGACGCGCTCCACCATGTTCAGCGGGATCGCGTTGACATCGAAGAACGTGTCGGTGAAGTTCACCGACTGCGCATAGTTCGCGACGCGCTGGCCATCGACGAGCACGAGCGTGTATTTCTCGCTGAGCCCGCGCAACGCCATGCCGGCGCCGCCGGGTGCCGAGCTGTTCATCGTCGTCTGGCCCCAGCTGCTTGCGGAATTGGCCGAGGTCGAACGCAGGAAATCGGCGACCGTCGTGTATCCGCTTTGCTGGATTTCCTTCGCGGTGATGACCTGCACTTCGGTGTGGCCGACCTTATCCGATGTGCGGATCAGCGAGCCCGTCACTTCGAACTTGTCGAGCTTTTTCACGGTCTGCCCGCCCGCAGCGGCGCCGGACGCCGGCGCGGGCGCGGCGGCGGCCGTGCTGCCGGTTTGCTCGGCGGCGACGCTCCCGTCGACAGGCGTTGTCTGCGCGTAAGCGGAGGTACCCAAAGCCGCCGTCAACGCGACTTCAGCCCATGCGATGCTGCGTATTGCCGATCCCAAAGCCGTTGGTTTCATAACACCCCTTTCCCTTTGTCGTCGCAAGGCCTGACCTTTTTGTATGCACGGAGACTCGCCGGCCTTTAAATAGCGTTGCCCCGCGTTCCTGATTCGTCATCTGACGATCACAACCATTCCGTCCACCCTCCCATTTCTTTCAAAATTATTTCCTCCGCTTATGAGTGGAATGAATTTGAAATTAAATAAACTTAATTCCTATAGGGTTAGGATGCCTAATTACATGGATCGGTCTTTCCGCATATCGAAAGGCTGCATACGCGCTGCGCCCTGGAACATTCTCACCATGGCGCTTCGTCAATCAGTGCGTACGGGTTGCCAGGAAGGCAGTCTCCCGTTGAAAGGCTTCTTTACGTATTCACTTTGAAAGCCTTAATTCACGGAACATGAATTACCGTTCACTACCAAGTTTTACATTGGACGCGAACATAGCAGGACAGAATCGACGCGTCAAAAAATATTTGATGCCACATAACTTTGTTTAGGTGCAATAGATGCACTCGGTTGGTGCCGAATAAAAATCGATATGGTTCATCAGCCGCTACCGTTGTCTTGTCTTCCTTGTTCGGCTGCTTTTTCACCCGTTCGCGCATGCGCCGCAATGGAGCATGCGGCCGGTACTCGCCAGTCCGAACTTTTTTGTTTACCAGAGGGAAGACACGAATCCTTGGCATGGAAACAGTCCGAACGCGTGGTCGATGAATCCCCATCACTACCATCAATCGATCTCCAGATTCCCGGCCGTTTCCACGCGCGGCGCCTCGCGCTTCGTCACCGCTGCATGCCGCCCGCGCCGGCCTATGGACACGACTACCCGAAACGCCACCGGCGCGAACACCAGCCCGAATATCGTCGCCGCCAGCACGCCCCCGAACGCGCCGGTCCCGATCGAACGCCGGCTTTCCGCACCCGCGCCGGTCGCCAGCACCAACGGCACGACGCCGAGCAGGAACGCCATCGACGTCATCACGATCGGCCGAAACCGCACGGCCGCGGCCTCCACCACGGCCTGCCGCAGCGGCACGCCGCGCCCGACGAGTTCGCGTGCGAACTGCACGATCAGAATCGCATTCTTCGCCGACAATCCGATCACCGTAATCATCCCGACCTTGAAGTACACGTCGTTCGGCATCCCGCGCGCGAACGCCGCCGCCAACGCGCCCACGATGCCGAGCGGCACGATCGTCAGCACCGACAGCGGGATCGCCCAGCTTTCATACAAGGCGGCGAGCGCCATGAACACGGCGAGCACCGACAACCCGACCAGCAGCGGCGTCTGCCGCTCGGCAATCCGCTCCTCGCGCGCCGCGGCGACCCAGTCGTAACCGATCCCGGCCGGCAGCATGGCGGCCAGCCGCTCCATCTCCGCCATCGCCGCACCCGAACTGGTGTGGGTCGCCGCCCGGCCGCTGACGTCGAGCGACGGATAGCCGTCGTAGCGATTCAGCATCACGGGCCCGACCGTCCAGTGCGGCGCGGCGATGGCCGACAGCGGCACCATGTCCCCCGTCCGGTTCGGTACCGTCAGCGCCATCAGTTGCGCGTCGGTCGCACGCGCGGCCGGGTCGGCCTCGACGATCACGCGGCGCATCCGGCCCGACGCCGGAAAATCGTTGATGTAGTTCGAGCCGAACGTGCCGCCGAGCAGCCCCGCGATGCGCTCGAACGGCACGCCGAGCGCATACGCTTTCGCGCGATCGACGTCGAGCTCGATGCGCGGCGCGTCCGGCAAGTCCTCGAAATGCACGGACGCGAGCGCCGGGTCCGCCTTTGCACGCGCGGCCAACTGCTCGCGAGCGGCCTTCAGCGCGTCGAGCCCGACCCCGCCGCGATCCTCGAGACGGAACGTGAAGCCGTCCGCGTGACCGATGCCGGGCACCGACGGCGGCAGCGTCGCCTGTACGTCGCCGTCGAGAATCGCGTCGAAACGCCGGTTGAGGCGATCGCGCAACGTCATCGCATCGACGTCGCGCTGCGCCCAGTCCTTCAGGTCGACGAATGCCATCCCGACGTTCTGCCCGCTGCCCGCGAAACTCCAGCCGATCACGCTCGTCACGTTCGCGACGGCCGGCTCCGCGCGCAGGATCGCCTCGACGCGCTGGACGACCGCGAGCGTGCGCGCCTGCGTGGCACCGGCCGGCAACTGGATCATCACCTGCAGCTGCCCCTGGTCCTCGGTCGGCAGGAAGCCGCCCGGCATCGTCCAGTACAGCAGCCCGCACACGGCCAAGAGTGCGACATAGATGCCGACGACCGCACCCGTGCGGCGTACCGCCGACACGGTGACGCGCCGATAGCTGGCCTCGGCGCGCGCGAACGCGACGCCGAAGCGGTCGGCCACGCGCGCGCCGAGGCTGCGGCGCGGCACGCCCCCGCCCCCGCCTTCGTGACGGACGACCGGTTTCAGCAAATTCGCGCACAGCGCCGGCGTGAGCGACAGCGCCATGAACGACGACACGAGCATCGACGCGATCATCGACACCGCGAACTGCCGGTAGATGCCGCCGACGCTGCCCGGGAAGAACGCCATCGGCACGAACACGGCGGTCAGCACCGCGGTCACGCCGACGATCGCCCCGCCGATCCGCTTCATCGCGTGCCGCGTCGCATCGCGCGGCGACACGCCCGCCTCCATCACGCGGTGCACGCTCTCGACGACGACGATCGCATCGTCCACGAGAATGCCGATCGCCAGCACGAGGCCGAACATCGTGAACACGTTGATCGACAGCCGGAACACCCACATCGCGACGAACGCGCCCATCAGCGTGACCGGAATCACGACGGTCGGCACGAGCGTGTAGCGCAGCTCGCGCAGGAACAGCCACATCACGCAGAACACCAGCACGACGGCCTCGACGAGCGTCAGCACGACTTCCCGGATGGCGATCTTCACGAAATGCGCGCCGTCGAACGGAATCTCCACCGCGACGCCCGGCGGCAGCGTCTTCGACAGCTCGGCAAGCCGCGCGCGGATCGCGTTCGACGTTTCGAGCGCGTTGCCGCGCGGGCCGAGCTGGATGCCGACGGTGGCCGCCGGACGGCCGTTCAGCCGCGAATAGAACGAATAGTCGTCGCGGCCGATTTCGATGCGGGCGACATCGGCGACGCGCACGACCGAACCATCCTGCTTCGACTTCAGCACGATCCGGCCGAACTCCTCCGGCGACGTCAGCTGTCCCTTGACGACGATCGTCGCGGTGAGCTGCTGGCCGCGCACGAACGGCGCATCGCCGATCGCGCCGGCCGTCACCGTCGCGTTCTGCACGCCGATCGCCGCGATCACGTCGTCGGCGCCGAGGTCGTATTCGCGCAACTTGCTGGGATCGAGCCAGACCCGCAGCGCCTCGTCGGCGTCCCACAGCTGGGCCGCGCCGACCCCGGGCGCGCGCTTCAGCTCGCGCAGCACGTAACGGTTCAGATAGTCGCCGAGCTGGGCGGAGTCGCGCGTGCCGTCGGTCGACGTCAGCGTGACGAGCATCAGGAACGTGTTGGCCGCCTTGAACACGCCGATGCCCTGCTGCACGACCTGCTGCGGCAGCCGCGGCTCGACCTGCTTCAGCCGGTTGTTGACGTCGACGAGCGCGATGTCCGGATCGGTGCCGGGCGCGAACGTCACGTCGATCTCGAGATTGCCGTGACCGTCGCTGCTCGTCTCGTAGTACTGCAGCCCGTCGGCACCGTCGAGGCTTTCCTCGATGATGCTGCCGACGTCGGCGTCGACCGTCTCGGTCGACGCGCCCGGATAGGTCGCGCTGATCACGACGCGCGGCGGCGCAAGGCGCGGATACTGCGCGATCGGCAATTGCGGAATGGCGAGCACGCCCGCGACGACGATCGCGAGCGCGACGATCCACGCGAACACCGGGCGGTCGATGAAGAACGATGGCATCGGCGTGCGTCAGCGAACGGTACGGGCGCGCCGCGCCCGCTTCACGTCACTCATCCGCGCCCCCTTCCCGCTGCAGCGGACCCGGTTCCGGTGCGAGCATCGACGACGCGAGCAGCGCCTGCGTATACGGGTGGGACGGCGCGTGCAACACGTCGAGCGTATCGCCCTCCTCGACCACGCGCCCCGCCTTCATCACGATGACCCGATGGGCCATCGCGCGCATCACCGCGAGATCGTGCGTGATGAACAGGTAGCTCAGTTGATACTTCTTTTGCAGGTTCGTCAGCAGATTCAGCACCTGCTTCTGGATCGAAACGTCGAGCGCGCTCGTCGGCTCGTCCAGCACCAGCAGCTCCGGCTCCACGGCCAGCGCGCGCGCAATCGCGATGCGCTGACGCTGGCCGCCGGAAAATTCGTGCGGATAGCGAAGCATCGCGTCGGCCGGCAGGCCGACCTCCTGCAGCAAGGCAGCGACCCGCGTGCGCCGCGCGGCGCCGGCCACCTCCGGCCGGTGCACGGCAAGCCCCTCGCCGACGATCTGCTCGACCGTCATGCGCGGCGACAGCGAGCCGAACGGATCCTGGAACACGACCTGCATGCGGCCGTACAGCGCGCGCCGGCCGCGTGTCGTGCGCAGCGACGCCAGCGGCATGCCGTCGATCTCGATGCCGCCCGACGCCGGCCGCTGCAGGCCGAGCACGGCCGCCGCCAGCGTCGATTTCCCCGACCCGGATTCGCCGACGATCCCGAGCGTCTCGCCACGTCGCAGGCTCAGCTTCACGTCGTGCACGGCCCGGAACGCCGTCTTGCCGAACACCGCGCGCCAGCCCTTCGTCGCGATGCGGTAATCGACGGCGAGTTGCCGCACGTCGAGGATCGTCTGCGCACCGGCCGCGACCGGTTCGACCGCACGTTGCGGCGCGCTGTCGAGCAGCCGGCGCGTGTACGCGTGTTGCGGCGCGGCGAACAGCGCGCCGGTCGTGTTCGTTTCGACGAGCACGCCCTGCTCCATCACGGCCACGCGCTGCGCGAAGCGCCGCACGAGATTCAGGTCGTGCGTGATCAGCAGCACGGCCATCCCGCGCGCGGCGGCCTCCTGCTCCTGTAGTTCGATCAGCAGGTCGACGATCTGCTGGCGCACCGTCACGTCGAGCGCCGTCGTCGGCTCGTCCGCGAGCAACAGCCGCGGCCGGCACGCGAGCGCCATCGCGATCATCGCGCGTTGCCGCTGGCCGCCCGACAACTGGTGCGGAAAACTGTCGATGCGCCGCTCCGGCTCCGGAATCCCGGTGCGCCGCAGCAGCGCGATGCCGCGCTCGCGCGCGTCGCCCGGCCGCAGCCCCTCGTGCAGCCGCAGGCTCTCGGCGATCTGCTTGCCGATCGTATACAGCGGATTGAGCGCCGTCATCGGCTCCTGGAACACCATCGCGATATCGGCGCCGCGGATGCCGCGCATCTGCTGCTCGGTCTTCGCGAGCAGATCCTCGCCGTCGAACAGCATCTGTCCCGACAGCGTCGCCTGCTGCGCGAGCCGCAGGATCGACAGCGCCGTCACGCTCTTGCCCGAGCCCGACTCGCCGACGAGCGCCACGCGCTCGCCGCGCCCGACCGCGAGGCTCAGGTCCTGCACGGCGGCTTTCGCGCCGAAGTGCGCGGAAAACCGTCGAATGTCCAGCAAAGGAGTCGTCATCGTTGCTCCCCGCCGAAGGCCGAGCCGCGCGCGCGCGTGTCGAGCGCATTGCGCAGCGCGTCGCCCATGAACGTGAGCAGCAGCAGCGTGACGACCAGCGCCGAGAACGCGGAGATCGAGATCCACCACGCGTCGAGGTAGTTCTTGCCTTCCTGCAGTAGTTCGCCGAGGCTCGGCGTCGGCGGCTGCACGCCGAGGCCGAGGAAGTCGAGGCTCGTCAGCGACAGGATCGCCGCACTCATCCGGAACGGCAGGAACGTGATCACCGGCGTCAGGCTGTTCGGCAGCACGTGCCGCCACATGATCTGCCAGTTCGACAGTCCCATCGTGCGTGCGGCCTTCACGTAGTCGAGCGCGCGGTTGCGCAGGAACTCCGCGCGCACGTAGTCGGACAGCACGAGCCAACCGAACATCGACAGCAGGACGAACAGCAGCCACAGCGACGGCTCGAAGATCGACGCGAAGATGATCAGCAGGTACAGGTCGGGCAGCGCGCTCCAGATCTCGATCAGGCGCTGCCCGACGAGATCGGTGCGCCCGCCGTAGAAGCCCTGCAGCGCGCCCGTCAGCACGCCGATCCCGACGCCCGAAACCGTCAGCGCGAACGCCATCAGCACCGACAGCCGAAATCCGTACAGCAGCCGCGCGAGCACGTCGCGGCCGAACTGGTCGGTGCCGAGCCAGTTGCTCGCGGACGGCGGCGCCGGATACGGCCGCGACGCGAAATAGTCGATCGTGTCGTAGCGGTAGCGGTTCGGCGGGTAGATCGCGAAGTTGTCGTGCGACTCGATCTTCGCGCGGATGTACGGATCGAGATAGTTGGTCTTCGCCGGGAAATCGCCGCCGAACTGCGTCTCCGGATAGTCCTTCACGATCGGGAAATAGAAATGCCCGTCGTAGCGCACCACCAGCGGCCGGTCGTTCGACAATCCTTCGGCCAGCAGGCTGAGCGCGAACAGCGTGGCAAAGATCACGAGGCTCCAGTAGCCGAGCCGCTGCGCGCGAAACCGCCGCCACGTGCGTCGCCATGGCGACGGCGACGCCGCGCATGCGACGGCGGCCGGATCAGTGGTCCAGGCGGTTGAACTGGATACGGGGGTCGACGAGGACATAGCAGACGTCAGCAATGAGTTTGGTCAGAAGGCCGATGAGCGTGAACAGGAACAGCGAACCGAGCACCACCGGATAGTCGCGGCGAATCACCGAGTCGTACGAGAGCTGCCCCATCCCGTCGAGCGAGAACAGCGTCTCGATCAGCAGGTTGCCGTTCAGGAAGGCGCCGACGAACGCGGCCGGCAACCCGGTGAGCAGCGGAATCGCGGCATTGCGCAGTACGTGCTTCCACAGCACGTCGCGCTCCGGCGCGCCCTTCGCGCGTGCGGTCAGCACGTATTGCCGGCCGATTTCGTCGAGGAACGTGTTCTTCGTGAGGATCGTGACGATCGCGAAGTTGCCGACCACCGACGCCGTCACCGGCAACGCGATATGCCACAGATAGTCGAGGGCCTTGCCGATCAGCGTCAGTTCGTCGAAGTCGTCCGAGGTCAGGCCGCGCATCGGAAACACCTGCCAGAACGTGCCGCCGCCGAACAGCATCAGCAGCAGCACGCCGAGCACGAAGCCCGGAATCGCGTAGCCGGCGAGCACGAGCACGCTCGTTACCGTGTCGAAACGCGAGCCGTTGCGCACGGCCTTCGCGATGCCGAGCGGCACCGACACGAAGTACGTGAGGATCACCGTCCACAAGCCCAGCGTGATCGACACCGGCAGCTTCGAGCGGATCACGGCCCATACGCTGCGGTGCGCGAAATAGGACTGCCCGAGGTCGAACGTCGCATAGCTTTTCAGCATCAGCGCGTAGCGTTCGAGCGGCGGCTTGTCGAAGCCGAACTGCTTGCGGATCTGCGCGATCTGCTGCGGATCGACGCCCTGGCTGCCGTGGTAGCCGCCCCCGCCTCCGCCCGCCTCGCCTCCACGCGCGCTGCCGTGGCGCAATTGCGTGAGCACCTGCTCGACCGGGCCGCCCGGCACGAATTGCGTAACCGCGAACGTGATCGTCACGACGCCGATCAGCGTCGGGATCATCAGCAGCAGGCGCCTCAATATGTATGCAAGCATCGTCGCTCCCTCGTCAGGCCGCCGCGGCGGGTTGTGGCCGTGCTACCGGCTTCTTCACGTACCAGTAGTCGATGATCCAGTCCTCGTACTGATAGGAAGCCGGCACGACCGGCGGATGGCCGAGCGTCGTCTTGTACGCGATCCGCGCGTTCGGCATGTAGTACTGCGGAACCAGCACGTACAGGTTGATCAGCACGCGGTCGAGCGCGTGCGTGGCCGTCTCGAGATCGTCGAGCGTATTGGCCGCAAGCGCCGCGCGGATCAGCGCATCGACGGCCTTCGACTTCACGCCCGGATAGTTCTCCGAGCCGGGCTGCGATGCGGCCTCGCTGCCGAAACGACGCGTCAGTTCCGCGCCCGGGATCGTCACGGGCGAGTAGATATACGTCGTCATGTCGTACTCGAAATTGTCGAGCCGCTTCTGGTAGAGCGCGCTGTCGATCTCGTGCAGGTACGCATGGATGCCGAGCGTCGCGAGCGCCTGCGTGTACGGCAGGATCAGGCGATCCATGCCGGGCTGGTCGTCGATGATCTCGATCGACATCGGCGTGCCGTTCGCGTCGCGCAGCGCGCCGTCCCGGTAGTGCCAGCCGGCCTGAGCGAGCAGGTCGCGCGCTTGCTTGAGGTTCGCGCGCAGCGAGCCCGGCGGCAACGTCGACGGCTGCTTGACCATCGGGCCGAACACCTCCGGCGGCAGCGTCGAGCGGTACGGTTCGAGCAGCGCGAGTTCCTTCGCGCTCGGCATGCCCGACGCGGCGAACGGGCTCGCGTCCCAGAAGCTGTTGGTGCGGCGGTACTGCCCGTAGAACATCATCCGGCTCATCCAGTCGAAGTCGAATGCCAGCGCAAGCGCGTGCCGCACGCGCACGTCCTGGAACATCGGTTTGCGCAGGTTCATCAGGAAGCCCTGCATCTGCGCGGGGCCGTCCGGGAACTCGCCCCTCTTCAGCATGCCGTTGCCGAAATTCTTGCCGACGTACTTGCGCGCCCACTGCGTCGAGCTGTACTCCATTCGCGCATCGACATCGCCGGCCTTGAACGCCTCGAGCGCCGTGTACTGGTCGAGATACAGCTTGAACGACACGCGCGCGAAACGGAACATCCCGCGCCGCGACGGCAGGTTCGCGGCCCAGTAATGCGGGTTGCGCACGTACGCGATCTGCTTGTCGTTCCTGCGCTGCTCGATCAGGTACGCGCCGCTCGCGATCGGCGGCTCGTTCGCGATCTGGTCGAACGGCGGCCGCGTACCGTCCGCGTGTTGCCCCCACTTCGGCGAGAACACCGGCAGGTCGCCCGCGATCAGCGCGGCGTCGCGCTCCGCGTGCCTGAACTCGAAGCGGATCGTGTGGCCGTCGACGACCACTGCGCGCCGGATGATCGAGAACTGCGCGTTGTACAGCGGCGACGCCTGCGGGCTCGTCAGCGTATCGAACGAATACTTGACGTCGGCCGCGGTGATCGGGTCGCCGTTCGAGAAGCGCGCGGCCGGGTTGATGTGGAACGTGGCCGACTGCCCGTCGGGCGCCACCTCGACGTCGTCGGCAATCAACGCGTATTCGGACGCGAGTTCGTCCCAGCTGCGCTGCATCAGCGTGTCGAACATCAGGTTCTTGATGTCCGGTGCGGGCGAGCCGCGCACGAGGAACGGGTTCAGCGAGTCGTAGCTCTGCGCTTCGTCGTAGTTTTCGAAGTTGAGCGCGCCAGTGTCCGGCGCCTGTGGGTCCGCATAATCGAAATGCGCGAAGTCCGGCGGGTATTTCGGCTGGTCGTATTGCGCGATCGCCGACACCGCGAGCGCCGCACGTGGCATGGCGCTACCCGACACGAGCAGCACGGCGCATGCGAACAGCGCCGCGCGCGGCACGCCTGCCCATCGCCATTTCAACAGTTTCATGGTCGGTCTGTCCGAAAGCGTGCGGGCGCGAGGCCTGCGCGCGGTAGATTCCTGTGCAGGTTGCCGCGTGCCACCTGCATCCCACTGGTTGTTCGTGCTGAAAACGATCCTGCGAACTGCATCGCCGCACGTCCCGGTTGCAGGCCGTCGTGGCGCCAGGCGAAAAAGGGCCGCTCCAAAAAATGGGGAGGTGGACGTGGAGCGGCCGGTCTAAAGCCTATCGGTGCATCGCAATCGCCATCAGAACTTGTAGGTCGCGCCAACCTGCGCGAATCGACCGACATACGTGTACAGCGACGTGTCGTAGCCCGTCTGGTAGCTCGCGTTCATATAAACCGGGTCGAACGGCGGCGCACGATTGAAGATGTTGTCGATGCCCGCATAGATCGTCCAATGCTTGAAGCCGGTGTAGCTGACCATCAGATTGAACTGGCTGTACGAAGCCACGCTGTCCTGCATGTTCGGATATTGGCCCGGCGACAGGATGGCCTGGCTGTACGGTCCCGTGAACATCCACGTCAACGTCGCGTTCCATTGGTTGTGGTAGTTCCAGTTCAGACTCGTGTTGCCCTTCCAGCGCGGGAAGCTGCCGCCGAACGGCTCGTTCAGCGAACCGTTGTTGCCCGCGAAGTCGGTCGTCTCGCCGCCCACCGGCATCTTGAAGTGCCACACGTAGGCCCAGTCACCCGACAGCGTGAAAGTACCGATCTTGGTCGACACCGACTGGCGGAAGGTGGTCTCGAAGCCGTCCGTATCGAGCGACGAGAGGTTCATATACGGCAGCAGCACATACGCGATCGAGCCGTTCGGGTTACGGATCACCTTCGACGGATCGTTCTGGTCGACCACCGTCTGGATGTCTTCCGTGCCAATCACGTTGTCGATGTGGATCTTGTACCAGTCGAAGCCGAAATCGGTATTGCGGGTGGGCGACAGCTGGAAGCCGATGTTGTAGTTCTTGGTCCGCTCCGGCTGCAGCTTGCTGTTACCGGTCTGCACTTCCTCGACGAGGTTGTATGCGTTCGGGTTGTTAGGATCGTTCGCGTCGACCGCGCCCTGCGCGCCGTAGGTCCTCGACGAGGTGTTTTCGATCAGCGTCGGTGCGCGGAAGCCACGGTTGTACGAACCGTACATCGTCAGCTCGCGGATCGGCTGGAAGCGCAACGCGAAGCGCGGCGAGAACGCGCCACCGAAGTCGCTGTAGTGGTCGTAGCGCCCCGACTGGCTGAACGTCAGGTTCTTCAGGATAGGAATGTCGATCTGGTAGTAGACCGCCGCGACGTTGCGCTCCCCGTTGACCGACTGCAGCGACGGCTGGATGAGCGTGCCATTCGCGTAGTCCGCGCCCGTACCGATGTACTGGCTCTGGTGCGTGAATTGCGTACCGAGACCCAGGCCGACGTTACCCGTGGGCAACGTGAACAGGTTCGGCGTCGACAGCGTCGCGTCGACAGCATCGAGCTTCGTGATGGCCTGTGTCGACGTGCTTCCGTACAGTCCGTTCAACCCGTTCGGTGTCGACGATGGATTGGCGAAGTCGAACACGCCGTTCTGGACGATATTTTCCAGTGCGGCCGCGTTGATCAGGTTCGAATAGTTGTTCGACACCGTGTCCTGCGAATGCGTGTAGGACGCCGTCCAGTCCCAATCCCCCACGCGTGGCGTGCTGAACGAGCCTTTCACGCCTGTCGCGGCACGCCAGAAGTTGGAACTCGTATGCACGGCCTGCGCGGCCGGGAATGCGTAGACCAGTTTGGCCGGCACGCCAAACGGGTTATACGGGTTGCTGCCCGGCACAAGGTTCGAAATCGGCGCGAGACCGCCCGTTGCCGGATCATAGGTCTGCGTGCTGTTGCCGAGGCGGCCGACGAAGTTGTTCGTGACCGTCGTATTGTTGCTTTCCCAGAGATCGGCGAACGCCTGCATCGCGTCGTTGATCTTGAAGTCGGCGTGCACCTTCGCGCTCAGGCGTTCAGTCCACGGCGACAGCGACGATGCGTACGCGGTGTTGTTTGCGCAGACCGTGCCGGGACCGTTGACCTGCGCGACGGAGGTGCCCGGCACGGCCTGGCCTCCGTTCGGACACGGGCTCAGCGGCACCTTCGCGCCGGTGGTCGGATTGCGCCAGTAGGAGACGCTCTGGTTCGACAAGCCGCCCGGGAAATTGGAGAAGTTCTGGTTCTGCGTCGTGTCGCGATCGGCGATCGAGATGCCGTTCGACTTGTAGTAGCTGGCCGCCGCCGTCACGTTGAAGCGGTCGGCGTTCAGGTCACCGAAGCCGCCGAGGATGCTGAACTTCGTCGTGCCCTGGCCGCCTTCACCGTTCGTTGCGCCACCGTAGCTGCCCCCCAATTCAAGACCCTGAAAGTTTTTCTTCGTGATGATGTTGACCACGCCCGCGATTGCGTCGGAACCATACTGAGACACCGCGCCTGTCTTGACAATTTCGATACGGTCGATGATGTTGAGCGGCAGCGTGTTCAGGTCGAAGAATTGATCGCTGCCGTTCACTGCGAACGCATATGGCGACACCCGCATGCCGTCGATCAGCACCAGCGTGTATTTCTCGCTGAGGCCGCGCAGCGCGATACCTGCGCCGCCCGGCGCGAAGCTGTTCGTCGAGCCCTCGCTCCAGCTGCTTGCCGAGTTGGCCGAGGTGCTGCGCAGGTAGTCAGCGACGCTGGTCTGGCCGCTGTTCTCGATGTCCTTGCTCGTGACGGTCTGAACCTGGTTGAAGCCGACCTTGTCGGCCTGCCGGATCAGCGAACCGGTCACTTCGAACCGCTTGATCTGCGCGACCTTGCCCTGTCCGTTCGCGCCGGGCGTGGCAGGCGTCGCCTCGGCTGCCGCACCGGACGCCGAGGCGCCCGTGGCAGCGACAGCGCTCGTCGCACCGTCCGCCTGTGCAACGGTCATCGGTGCGCCGTCCGCGACCGCATCCGCGATCGATGCGGCGCCCGGCGCCGGCTGGCTCTGGGCGAACGCCGGCGGCACCAGCGCGGCCGTCAGCGCCAGTTCCGCCCAGACTATCCTCTTGATGGCCAACGCCAAAACTCTCTGCTTCATCTTGTTCCCTCTCGCTCGTAGTAAGACCCCGCCTGCTGCGTGCCGGAACCTTGTGAATTCCTTGCGCGTCCTGGGTGCCCGTCTAACGGAACCCGCGATAGCCACTCTTCCGACTGCCGTGACTCGAACGGATCGGCCTCAGGGCACCCGTGCCACTCGGCATCACCCTCTCTTTATATTTCGATTCGTGCTACTTACTACATGTCCTGAGCGCGCTTCCTGCCACTTCCGATTCGAGGGATGGCGAGCCCAGCCCCGCCGTCGACGAAAATGCTCGCGCGCCATACTGCGTGCTGCCTTCCATCGATCGGGTACTTCTCCTGCATCGCGGCGTGCAGCACCTGGCGCCTGCGCTAGAACAGCCGCGGCGTACCGACCCAGACGATCACCGCCTCTTCGTCGGCCGTGTTGTGCCACGCATGCGGCAGCGTCGACTCGTAGTGCGCGGTGTCGCCCGCGCTCAACACGAACGTGCAATCCTCCAGCGTGAGCACGACCCTTCCGCGCATCACGTAGAGAAACTCCTCCCCGGCATGCGTCGTCACTTCAGACGGCGACTGCCCCGCCGGTATCCTGACGAGAATCGCGTCGAGCTTGCGACCGTCCACGAGATTCGTCAGCCGCGCAAAGGAGCTCGCCGAGTTCGCGAACTGGAAATACTGCAATGCGTCGCCGCGGCACACCGAGCGCGCCTCAGTCGGCGTGTCGATGAAGTACTGCATCGTCACACCGAGCGCCTTAGCGATTCGGACCAGCGACGTAATCGACGGCGTCGCGCGTCCGCGCTCGACCTGCGACAGGAATGGCTTCGAGATCCCTGCCGTCGTGGCCGCTTCGTCGAGCGTGAGTTTCAGCCGCTGCCGAAGCGCGCGGATCTTGTTGCCGAGCGAAACCGCAACGAGCACCGATTCATCGGGAGGCAAGACCATGGAATAACGGACCCTCTCAATCGAAATCGGTTTAATGTCGGCAGGCCTTGTCCGACGCCATGAGGCTGCCGCCGCGACGCGAGGCTGAACGGCCCTTCGCCGCCGCGCGCACGTCGCACGCGGCGCGAAACGGGATGCCCGATTCGTGGTCGCGCGATTCTCGCTCATTTCATTCGGTTTACTAATTAACAAGACTGCCCATTTTTCCTCGTCCAGTCAGACTTCCCTGCCTTCAGATGGCCGCAATGGCACGTGTATGCCGTACGGCGCCCATCCCGCCTCTGCCCCCTGCGTCCGCCGGCGTCGCCTTACCGCGACACGACGACCGTCCAGAGCTTCGCCAGATCCGCCGATCCGTCGGCACCCTTCACGGTGCGCAGCACCTGGACCGCGTGCGCCTTCTGGCCCGCCACGTAGTACGCCTCGCCGAGCCGCAGCCGCGCCGCATCGGGATGCTCGAGCCCGCCCTTCGCGATCGCCTGCTCCATCATCGACAGCCCCTGCGCCGCGTGGCCCGCGAACACCAGATTCATGCCGACGTCGATCGGCGCCACCGGATCGGGGGCGTCCGCGCCCGACTGCGCACGCTTCGCGGCCAGCGCCTGCAGCCGTTTCTCGCGGTCCGCCTGCGCATTCTTGCCCAGCACGCCGGATGCGAAACCCTGGTCGATCACCTGCCGGCCTTCGGCCGGCGTGCCCGCCACCAGCGCGAGCTGCGTCATCTCCATATAGGCGTCGGCCGTCGTCAGCGAGCCCGTCGCCCTGCGCAGCCGGTAGATGTCGAGGTCGAGCGACGACAGGTAACCGGGGCTGCCGCGAATCGCCGAGACCATTTCCTCCCAGTACGCGGGGCTCGGATGATAAGCCACCAGCATGGCGAGCGCGCTGCGATACGCGCCGGCATCCTTGCTCTTTTGCGCGCAGGTCGCGAGCATCTGCAACTGCCCTTCGTCGGGCGCGCGGCCGGCCTTCACCTGTGCGTCCGCGCTTGCCTTCAACTGGCTCACGACCTGGCCGCAATCGTTCGACAGGTAATACGATTGCGTGAGCAGCGTACGCATTTCCGGATCCGTGCCGCCCGCCTTCAGGTAGCGCTGCGCGATTCGGATCGCCTGCGGATAGTTCTTCTGCTGGAAGTAGATCCCCGCGAGCGCCGCCGTCGTCCGCTGTTCGTCCTCGCCCGACAGGCGCCCCGAATTCAGCACGGTTTCGTACGCCTGCGCGGCCACGCCCGTATCGCCGGCCGCCATCGCCGCTGCGCCGCGCGTCGCTTCAACCATGTAGGTTTCATACGGCGTGCGGTTGGGCACGGCGGCCGCCTGCGCGATCTTGCCGAGCGCGTCGCGATACTTGTGCGCGCGATACAGGTCCTGTGCCGCCGCCAACGGCTTCGCCACATCGGGCCGCAACGCGTCGGCCGCCCACGCCGGCCGGCCGAGCAAGCAGGCCGCACCGAGCGTCGTCAGCGCCATCATCCGTTTCCATCGTCGCTGGTTCATCGATCGACCTGTCCCGTCATTGCATGAACTGCTCGTTTCCGATCAGGCCGATCTTCGTCGCGCCCACGCGCTGCGCGGACGCCAGTACGGCCGCCACGTCCTTGTACGGCGCCAGCTTGTTCGGCCGCAGATGGATCTCCGCCTGCACGGGCTCGTGCGCGACCTGCGTCAGCTTCGCCTCGAGTACCGCTCGGTCCGGCACCGGCGCACCGTTCCACGTCGTCGTGCCGTCGAAGTCGATGTCGATCTGCACGACTTCCGGCTGTGTGGCGGGCGGCGGCGGATTGCCCACCGGCAGGTCCATCTTCACCGAATGCATCTGGATCGGGATCGTGATGATCAGCATGATCAGCAGCACCAGCATCACGTCGATCAGCGGCGTGGTGTTGATGTCGACCATCACGTCCGGCTCGCTGCCGCCCCCGCCCGAAGGCACGTTCATTCCCATCGTCTGCTCCTGTCGATGCCTGCTCCGATCCGCTGCGTCGCCGTCGATCGGCAGCGGCGCGTATGCCGTTCCCACGCAACGTTAACCACCACGCGCCGGCGGTTCCGTAATGAACGACACCTTCGCGATACCCGCTCGCTCGCACATCGTGATGACCCGGCCGATAAACTCGTAGCGCGTGTTCTGGTCGCCGCGCACGTGCACGCTCGGCTGCGGCTGCTGCTGCGACACCCCCTTCAGCTTCGCGAGCAACGCCGACGCGTCCACCCGTTGCTCGCCCCAGAAGAAATCGCCGTCGCGGTTCACCGCGATCTCGACGCTCTTCGGCGTGGTCTGCAGCGGCTGCACGACCTCTTTCGGCAACTGCAGCTGGATCGTGTGCGTGACGACCGGAATCGTGATCAGGAAGATGATCAGCAACACCAGCATCACGTCGACGAGCGGCGTCGTGTTGATGTTCGCGATCACCTCGTCGCTTTCGTCCTGCCCGACGTTCATGCCCATCGCGCGCCTCCGTCAGCCGGTCAGTTCACGAGCGACGCGGCGGCCGACGGCACGCGAGCGGGACGCTTGCTGCCGGCCAGCAGCACGGTATGCAGTTGGGCGCCGAAGTTGCGCACCCGCTCCATCACCGACTTGTTGCGCCGGACCAGGAAGTTGTAGCCGAGTACGGCAGGCACCGCGACCGCGAGGCCGATCGCCGTCATGATGAGCGCCTCGCCCACCGGGCCGGCGACCTTGTCGATCGACGCCTGCCCCGCGATGCCGATCGCCGTCAGCGCGTGATAGATCCCCCAGACCGTGCCGAACAGCCCGACGAACGGCGCGGTCGAGCCGACCGTCGCGAGGAACGCGAGCCCGTCCTGCATGCGGTTCGACACGTTCGTGATCGAGCGTTCGACGGACACGTCGATCCACGTGTTGCGGTCCACTGCTTCGAGCAGCGCCTCGTCGTGATGCTCGCCCGCCTCGATCGCCGTTTCGGCGATGAAGCGGAACGGCGACGCCTCGTCGAGCAGCTTCGCGCCCTCGGCCAGCGACGCCGCGCTCCAGAGCTGCGCGTCGGCGAGTTTCGCGCGGCGGTTAGCCCGCAACTGCTCGACGAACTTCGTGATCATGATGTACCAGCTCCCCATCGACATGATCACGAGCAGGATCAGCACGAAGCGCGCGACGAAGTCGCCGTTCTTCCAGAGCGCGCCGAGCCCGTACGGATTCTCGACCGCTTCGGTCGCGGCCGGCGCCGGCGGCGGGGCCGACTCGGCGGCGGCGGGCGCCTGCGTCGACGCCGCGGCCTGTGTCGACGCGTCGGATGTCGCCGTGGCTCCGCTCGCTTGCGCGTAAGCGAGTTGCGGCGCAACGAGCCCGTCGATCGCAGCGACGGACATCAACAGGCTTGCCGCCAGCGCGGCCAGAGAACGTTTCGTCATACCCCACTCCAATTCTTTCGTTAAACTTACGATTTGAGTTCAAGCCGGTTTTCCCCGGTCCGGCTCCCGCCGGACCGCCCACTGCATCAATTCAGATTGAACGAGAACGGCACCTGGACCCGCACTGCCTGGCCTTGCGCCACGCATTTGAAGCGCTTCACGGTGTTGTAGGCCGCACGATCGAGCACCGGGTCGGCCGACTGGACCACGCGTTCGTTCGTGATGTTCCCTTCCGCATCCACGACGAACTCGATCGTCACGTCGCCCGTGATGTTGTTTTCCTGCGCTTCCTTCGGGTACTGCATCGACGCGCGAATCGAGTCCGAATTCGGGCAGACGACCCCGACTTCGTGACTGACCGGCTTGGCCGGCGCGGGCGGTGCGATGACCGGCGCCTGCACCGCCGGCGCGGACGGCGCCGGGGCCAACTGGTGCGTGATCGTCGCCTGCTGCGGGGGCGCCTGCACCGGCACTTCGGGCGGCGGCACGAACGGCGGCGGCGGCGGCGCGAACTTCGGCGGCGGAAGCTTGACGACCGGCATCGGCGGGGGCGGCGGCGGCTTCACCGGCTCGATGATGCGGGTTTCGATCGGATGCTGGATCACCTGCACGACCTTGGTCGCGAGGCCGTTGAGCAATGCGTAGATCAGCACTGCATGCAACAGGAGGACGACTGCGATGCCGCCGAAACGGCGCACCGGATTCTGCTGCTTCTTGCCGAATTCCCGCGGACGGCCCAGCGTGGCCAGTCCGCTGTTCGAAGCAACCAGATGCTCTTCGACTTTCATGCCCACTATCCTTCCCCCAAGCGAATCGCCCAGTTTCGCGATGATGGCCGGCGCCGGAACCGGATCGGTTCCGTCTCCGCCTCAACCCGAAATTTCATTTTTAATTCAATTGGCAATCCGAATTGAAAGCATCGAATCCGGATCCTGATTTGTGCAATTTCAAGGAATCGTTTCAACCGCAACGGGATAGCCGCCCTATCCGGCGTCTACCCCGAACCAGCGCATTCAGGCAATTTTCAGCTGCGTCGACATAGTCACACTTTTCGCATGACGATTGGATCTTCGTTACACGCCGATGTCAGCCAAGCCGTTCGTCTTGGGTGCAGAAGATAGCAAGGAAAAAATTTAGGCGTCAAACTTTATTTGATAGCCGAATACAAAGTTTGGAGGCATTACTCGAATAACGAGTTAGTAAACTTCATGAATCATTTTTCATTGATTTAGTAATTGATTTGTATGGTATCGCACTCATTTAGTGACTTGTGCATAAATAATCACCAGTTTAGTGCGGCGCACCGAATTGGCCCGCTCGGTGCGCGTGTTGCCGGATGTGTTTCGTGGGCGCGCCCGGCGACGGCAGCCGATGAACCACTGCCGCGCATGCATACCGTGCGAGGCCACAGCCCACGCATGCCGGGAACGGGCTTGCATCCGCGCGAACAGGCTCTAGCCGATTCCACGGCGGCTCGGCGATGCTCGGATGGCGCTCGCATCGATCATATATCAAGGATTCCAAATCAAAAGCAATAGATCTCCCTGCTCGTCCGGTTTCCATTAAATGATTCGCACAACAAATCTAATTTTCGACTCAGGACTCCGCCGTATCAGCATGAATTCATTCCCCGCCCTCAGCGCGCACCGGCATCTCCCCCTCACCGAACCGGTGGAAAATGCCCGCGCGCATCCTTCCTCGACGAACGCCCGGCATCGCTCAGGACAGCATCATCCCCTGCATCCGGTGCGAGAAATGCGCGCGCTCGGCCGTCTCCATCAGCATCAGGAATTCGTCCTGCGTCATGTGAATCAGCGCCTCATGATCGCCGGCCTCGAAATAGACTTCCGGCTGCTGCGCGAGGTGCTCCTCGAGGAACGTCTTCATCCCGTACGCCATGCACACCGGCGGCAGCGCGCCCATGTCGCAATCCTTGAACAACTCGCGCAATTCGACCTCGCGGGCGAGCACGAGATGGCGTCCCGTCTTCACCCAGAGATCCGACAGACGCACGGCGTGCGTCGTCGGCAGCACGGCGGCGACGTAACCCTCGGCGTCCTCGAGGAGCACGGTTTTCGCGAGGCGATCGCCGGGAATATGCGCGGCGGCGGCCGTCTCCATGCTCGTATGGCTATAGGGGTGGTACACGACTTCGTACCGCGATGACTTCTGGCGCAGGCAATCCTGCAGGGTGGCTGAGACCGGCATGGCGCACCTCGTCTGGGCGAATCGGGTCAATCGGGCGAACGGCGTTCGCTCCGGATTCGTTCAGCATAGGTCGCATTTCGGCCCAATGGAAACGCTCGTGTGCGACGCCAGTCCAGCCGGCCCGGCAGCCGCCGCCCTCAGTTTCCATCCGGGCCGCCCGCCCTCGCCGGCATGTGAAATCGGGCCCCGGAATACGTTTCGCAGACCCTCACTTCTGCAGACAGATTTTGGGCAGTGCGCACGTAGATGCGGTCGCGCCCGGCAATTAGCCGATGTCGAGAAACTAGACCGTTAGTTGCATTCTAGGAAGAACACCAGGATACCCGTGGGCACGCATTGTTCCGAAGCGTGCACCCCAAGGCACGCCAGCCAACCCCGTCGCCAACGGCTTTCCCGGTGCCCTATACTGAGCCGGCCGCCCACCCTCCCGCGGCGGAAACCGACTCCTGGAGCGATCATGCATTACCAGTTGATCTACGAACTCGTCGACGATTACCTGTCGCGGCGCGACGCGTTCCGTGCGGAGCATCTCGCGCTCGCGCAGGCCGCGACCGAGCGCGGCGAACTCGTGCTCGCCGGCGCGCTGGCGGAGCCGGCCGATCAGGCCGTGCTCGTGTTCGAAGGCGATTCGCCGGAAGCGGCCGAATCGTTCGCGCGCGCCGATCCGTACGTGCAGAACGGCCTCGTGAAGTCGTGGCGCGTGCGGCCGTGGCGCGTCGTGGTCGGCAAGCACGCGCCGCGTCCCGCGTGAAATCGGGCCTGCGCAAGCCCGTTATTAGCGTGAACAGGCCCTACAGCCACCCTGCCCGCTTGAAGCGCCACCACAGCGCGAGATCGGCGATGGCCATCACCGCGATGCAGCCGTAGAACCCGTATTTCAGGTGCAGCTCGGGCATGTTCGCGAAGTTCATCCCGTAGATGCCGGCGATCATCGTCGGTATCGCGAACAGCGCGGCGAACGAGCCGAGCCGCTTGGTCACCTCGTTCTCCGCGAGCGAAATCATCCCGAGGTTGACCTGGATCGCGGTGACGACCATCTCGCGGCGCCCTTCGATCGTCTTCACGATCCGCTGCAGATGGTCGTACACATCGCGGAAATAGGCCGCCATCCCGCTGCAGACCTGCGGCACGCGCCCGCCGGTGAGCTTCGCGAGCGGCTCCATCAGCGGCGCCGTGTGCTGGTACAGCAGCACGAGCCGGCGCTTCAGCGAATAGAGATCCTCGATGATCGCGCGCGACGACGCAGGCGTCGCCTTCGCGAAGATGCGATCCTCGAGTTCCTCGAGTTCGGCTCCGAGCGTTTCGAGGATCGGGAAATACCGGTCGACGACCTGGTCCATCAACGCGTAGAACACAAACGCCGACCCCTCCCGCAGCAGATGCGGCTCCCGCTCGCAGCGCTTGCGCACGTCGCGGAAATCGTGCTCGGTATGGTTGCGGATCGACAGCACGTAATTCGGACCGACGAACACGTTCAGTTCGCCGACCTTGAATTCGCCGTCATCCTCGAGTTCGACGGTATGCAGCACCGCGAACAGCGAATCGCCGTATTCCTCGATCTTCGGCCGCTGATGTCCCTTGCGGGCGTCCTCGAGCGCAAGCTCGTGCAACCCGAATTCCTCGCCCATCAGGTCGATTTCCTCGGGCGTCGGATCCTTCAGCGCGACCCATACGAAGCATTCGGGCTTCGACACGTAATCGCTGATGGCGTCGATGTCGATATCGGCCAGCTTGCGGCCGTCCTGGTAAGCAGCGCAGTTGATCAGCATGTTGTCCACGATGTTGCGGTTTGCGCATCAGTTTACCGGTTTGCTGCACGGACGGACCGGCTTGCGCGGTACGCCGATATTGGTCATGATCGTGCTGCGTGCGCCGCAGCACGCGCGTCGGGGCACGTCGACAGGTCCGCCGGGCCTGCGTTGCGCAATGCACAACGACCGTGCGACCCCACCGTCAAGGAGACAGACCTATGTGGTATTTCTCGTGGATACTCGGCATCGGCGTGGCGCTCGGCTTCGGCATCATCAACGCGATGTGGCTGGAAGCGGAAGTGTTCTCGCGCGGCGACAAGCGCAGCGACACGTCGCGCCAGGAGGCGGGGAGCCGGTATTCGTGACGCATCTCGTGTTCTTCTGCGGTCACGCCGGCACCGGCAAGACCACGCTCGCGAAGCGGCTCATCGGGCCGCTGATGCGCGCGACCGGCGAGGCGTTCTGCCTGCTCGACAAGGACACGCTGTACGGCCGCTACAGCGCGGCCGCGATGGGCGCGCTCACGGACGATCCGAACGACCGCGACAGCCCGCTCTACCTGAAACATCTTCGCGATCCCGAATACCAGGGCCTGCTCGACACGGCCCGTGAAAATCTCGCGCTCGGCATCGGCGCGCTGGTCGTCGGCCCGCTGTCGCGCGAAGTGCGCGACCGGCGCATCCTCGACCGCGCATGGCTCGGCATCGCGCCCGACGTCACGCTGACGGTCGTCTGGGTCCACACGTCGGAAGACGTCGCGCACCAGCGGATCGTCGCGCGCGCCAATCCGAACGATGCGTACAAGCTCGCGCATTGGGACGAATACCGGCAGCGCCGCTTCGTGCCGACCGGCCGCGAATGCGACGGCATCGTGATGTTCGACAACACCGCGCCGTCCGACGCAGACATCGATGCGCTGCTGCACCGCATCGTGCCGCCGCCGCAACCGGCGACGATCGTCCCGCCGCTGCCGGCCTGAGCGCGCCGCCCGGCGCCGTTCCCGCTTCTCCCAAAAAACAACGCCGGAAGCGCTGCTGCGCTCCCGGCGTCGTACGGCCCTCGTGCCGGAGATGGGCTGGCGAATCGTCTGATAACGACGGTCAGGCGACCGCGTGCACGCGCTCCATCGTGCCGCCTTCGTACAGTTTGCCGAAGCGGTTCGACAGGAACGCCTTCAACGACACCTTTTCCTGCGGGATGAAACCGCTCTGCGGCAGCTTCTTTTCGCGGAACAGATCGAGCACCGCGCACATCGCGCCGGCCGTCGTGATCTGGATCGCGCTCATGTGCATCCCGCACACGTCCTTCGCGAAGATCTTGCGCGTGAACACGTCCTGCACCAGCTGGCCGTCCTTCACGCCCGTCACCGTGACGAACACGAGCACGACGTCCTGCTTCGTCGACGGCACCGCGCGGCGCATGATCGACTTCAGCGTGTCGCGATCGGTCGACAGGCGCAGGTCTTCCAGCAGGAACTGCACGAGTTCGCGGTGGCCCGGGTAGCGCACCGACTTGTAGTCGAGCGTCTCGACCTTGCCCGACAGCGTCTCGCACAGCGTGCCGAGGCCGCCCGACGTGTTGAACGCTTCGTATTCGGTGCCGTCGAGCGAGAAGTGCTCGAGGCCTTCGAGCGGCTGCACCCACTGCTTGCGGCCGTCGCGGATCGCTTCGCACGGCTGGCAGTATTCGTTGATCAGGCCGTCGACGCTCCACGTCAGGTTGTACTTCAGCGCGTTGGTCGGATATTCGGGCAGCGCGCCGACGCGCATCTTCACGTCGCGCACTTCGCTGAAGCCGTTCACGAGCTCGTGCGCGGCGATGCCGATGAAGCCCGGCGCGAGGCCGCATTGCGGCATGAACGCGCGGTCGGAGCCGTCGGCCAGTTCGCGGATCGCATGGGTGGCGCGCACGTCTTCGGTCAGGTCGAAGTAATGAACGCCCGCGGCCTTCGCAGCGGCGGCCACGTTGACAGCGAGGTAGTAAGGCAGCGCGTTGACGAGCGCATCGAAGCCCTTCACCGCTTCGCGAATCGCATTCGCGTCGGCCGAGTCGACCCGTTGCGTCGCGATGCCTTCGCGCGACAGCTTCGCGAGCGCATCCGCGTCGCGGTCGAACGCGACGACTTCGTAGTCGCCCGTTTCGCGCAGCATGTGAGCAATGGTGTGGCCGATCAGACCTGCGCCGACGATGGCGATTTTCATGCGCTTATCTCCTGATGATGGGTTGGTGTTGTGGACGGCGTTGAGCCATGGACACAGTGTAGGGACGCTCAAAATCAGTTCCAAGACGAAGAATGATGCGAAACGACCTGTAGTTTCGACGTTATGACGATACATTTCGTCTAAACGACCAATTCATCTAAAAATCGCGTAGAGGCACTGCCGCAAACCGGCCGTTGGCGGTTGCGCATTGCGAGGACGAAAACGAGGACACACCGCGTGACATCGGACGCACGCACTGACCGTGCGTCAAGATGCAACACGCCGGTCAAAGCGGAATACGAAAGGAGATTCGGGAGAGATGCGCGAAGGGACGACCGCGGTCATCCGTGTCGATCATGAAGTACGACGAACGCCAATACGAATGCGAGCGGAGACGTACCCGTCGTCAAGCCGAGCACCTGTGATGCACCGCTCCCTGCGCGGTGCATGCACGCGCGCCGTCATGCACGGCGCCGCGTGCAGCAACAAGTCAGCCGCCGATCGTCCCGCGATCGATCTTGCGCGACAGGATGATCGACGTCGTCGTGCGCTCGACGCCTTCGAGCGTGCCGATCTGGTCGAGCAGATCGTTGAGCCGTTCGGGCGAATCGGCGCGTAGCCAGGCGACGTAGTCGTACTCGCCGCTCACCGCGCACAGCAGCTGGACTTCCGGCATCCGGTCGAGCTTGCGCAATACGTCCTTGCCGAACTTCGGCGTGAGGATGATGCCGACGTACGCATAAATGCTCGCATCGAGCACGTCCTGCCCGAGCCGCACGCTGTACCCGGCGATCACGTTGGTGCGTTCGAGCCGCGCGATGCGCGCGACGACCGTCGTGCGCGCCACGTCGAGCTGGCGCGCGAGATCCGCGACGCTCGCGCGCGCATCGGCTTGCAGCAGCGCGACGAGCTGCCGGTCGAGATCGTCGAGTTGATCGAGGCGGGGTGGACGCATGACGCTGGGCCGGCACGCACGTGCCGGCGGAGTGGAAAGTGACGCGATGATAGCGCCGAACGCCGGCGCGCCCAACCGGCATGGCCCGGATTCGAACCGTCGATTTCGATTCGTATCGGATGTAAGCAAGTGTCGCATTCACTGCCGCCCCGCAGGCAACGTGCTACTAATAACGACGACGCGAGAGGCGCGCCGGCGGCGATGGCCGCCGCGCCCGCTCGCAAGACACCACCCCGGAGAGCCAACCATGAAGAAAATCTCGCTCACCCTCGCTACGCTCGTCGTTGCAGCCAGCGCATTCGCGCAAACCCCGGCGCAGCCGCAAGCACCGGCCCAGGCGCCGGCCACGACGGCCGCGGCATCGGCCCCGAGCGCCGAGCAGCGCGCGGCACGCCACGAAGCGCGCATCGAGCAGCGCATCAAGTACCTGCACGACCAGTTGAAGATCACGTCGGCGCAGGAGCCGCAATGGAAGACGTTCGCCGATACGATGCGCGACAACGGCGCCACGATGGGCCGCCTCTACAGCGAACGGATGGCCAAGCACGACGTGTCCGCGCTCGACGACATCAAGCAGTATGCGGAACTGTCGCAGGCGAATGCCGACGGCGCGAAGAAGCTCGCCGACGCGTTCGCGCCGCTCTACGAGAGCTTCCCGGCCGAGCAGAAGGCGCTGGCCGACACCACTTTCCGCAGCTGGCTGCACCACGGCGGCGAGCACCACGGCAAGGGCAGGACGAAGGGCAAGGAAGGCAAGGCGGCCGCCGCGCCGGCCGCGAGCGCGCCGGCGCAGCCCTGACGCGCCCCGCCGGTGCCGTGCCGGCCCGCTCGGGCCGAACGGCGCCGCGCCGCGATCGGCGACGGCGCGTCACACGGCGCGCCGAATTCGGGATAAGCTCCCGGCTTTTCCCGCTTTCCCGCCCTTCCCCGCCATGCTCGAACTCAAGCAACTCGATCTGCGTACCGATCCGCAGGCCCGTCGTGTCGTCAAGGACGAAACCGTCGCCGTGTCCTTCGCGGACGCCGACGGCGAACTGATGAGCCTCGAAGGCCCGAACCGTTATGTGACGGGCGACGCGCTGATCACCGGCTCGACCGGCGACCGCTGGGCCGTGTCGCGCGCGCGCTTCGACGCCAAATACCTGCCCGCCGATCCGGCGCTCGCGCACGGCGCAGCGGGCGCCTACCGCAACCGGCCGGCCGTCGTGCTCGCGCGCCGGATGGACGAACCGTTTACGATCGCCCGCTCGGAAAACGGCGACACGCTGCGCGGCGTGGCCGGCGACTGGGTGATGCAATACGCGCCCGGCGACTACGGCGTCGTGCAGGCGCAGCGCTTCGCGCAGGTCTACCGCGACGCGTAACGCGTCACGCGCCGGCACGCGGCCGGCGCCACCGCTCACGCAAAGTCTTCGTCGAGCTCGAGTTCCGCGTCGCGCTCGACGGCCTCGCCGGCCGCGTGCCGTTCTTCGAGCGACCCGAGCATCGCTTCCGTATACGCATGCAGCACCGCATGGCTGCGCGCGCGCTGCATCGGCTTGAGCGCCAGATAGCGCGCGAGCGCGGCCGGCACGATCCGGATGTCGAGCGTCATCCGCTTCGGCGTCGCGCCGAACCGCATCGCCAGCCAGTGCACGGACAGGAAGCGCCCGCGCGCGTCGCTGCTTTCGGCGAAGCGCGTCTGCTCCGGAAACAGATCGCAGATCACGCGCGCGAGCGCGTCGAATTCCGCGCTCTGGCATTCGATCAGGTAGTCGTCCATTCCGTCTCTCCCGTCAGGCCGCCGCACGCGACGGCCGGCACGTCTTCACCAGCACGACCACCAGCACCGCGGTCAGCACGAAATACGCGGCCTCGACCCACGCGGCCGGCAGCACGCGCACCTGGTACAGCAGCGTCGGCGTCGCCGCGAGCGCATGCAGCACGATCGCGAGCGGCAACACGGCGATTCGGCCGGCCCGCACGCCGCGCCACACCAGCACCGACAGCGCCAGTTGCGCCGCGAATGCCGCGCAGCGTTCGAGCAGCAACAGCAGGATCGACTGGGCCGACAGCGTCGCGAGCATCATGTGCAGCCGCACCACGGTGTCCACCGGCAGGTCGGCCAGCTGCGTCTCGAGCTGGCCGCGGCTCGCGAGCCACGCGAGATACGACCACTGGCCCCACACGAGCACGCCGACGAACCACGCTTCGGCCCCGCCGTGACCGATCCCGTAGCCGATCCCGCGACCGTCGCCGGCCGATGCGCCGTAGCGGCGCTCCAGAAAACGCATCCCGAGATAGCGGCCGACTTCCTCGAATACGGCGGTCGCGAGCGCGCCGTATGCGACGAATGCGAGCGGCTGCGTCAGCCAGCCGTCCTCGGGCGTGTGGCTCAGCACGAGACCGTGGAACGCGCGCTCGAGAATCATCGCGAACAACGTGAAGACGGCGACGCCGACGATCGTGTCGCGGCGGTTGAGCGCAAGCGGCTTGCGCAGGATGCGGTAAAGGACGAGCGGCAGCAGCGCGATGATCAGCGTGGCGGCGATCAGCGCCGCCAGCGTGACGGGAGCGACAGTCATGTATTTCCTTGGTTCGGGGCAGCGCACCTGACGCGCCGCGTGCCCCGAATGATACTCAGCTTGCGGTCGACGCGCGCGCGATCAGCTCGCCGGGCAGCATCGCGACGCGCACGTCGCCCGCCGCGCCGTCGATCCGCTCGTGCACGAATTCGACGGCCTTGTAGCCGATTTCGTAGGTCGGCTGACGGATCGTCGTGATGCCGATCAGCTCGGCCCATTCCGGATCGTCGATCGACAGCAGCGCCGCCTGCTGCTGCCACGCGGCGCCGAAACGCGCGCGCAGATGGCGCGCGATCGCCAGCGCGACCGGTGCATTCGCGGCGAACAGTGCGGCGCGCACGCCGCGCCGGGCCGCATCGTCGAGGCGGGCATCGACGTCGGCGAGCGCCGCCGCGGCCGCGTCGGGTTCGTTCAGGTCGAGCACGATCGTCGGCGGCACCGGCAACCCGCGCGCCGCCAGCGCCGCGCGGAACGCGGTCTCGCGCACGCGCCGCGAGCTGACCCGCTCGAACGGCTGCACGACGAAATGGATCGCGTCGAAGCCGTGTTCGACCAGGTGCGCGAGCGCCGTCTCGATCGCGTCGGTATTGTCGAGGCCGATCAGGTCGGCCTCGAAGCCCTCGACCGTGCGGTCGACGAGCACGGCCGGAATGCCTGCGCCGCGCAGCGGGCGCAGCACGTCTTCGTCGGCGCCGAGCGCGTTGACGATCAGCCCTTCGACGCGGTAAGTCGTGAGCAGTTGCAGGAAGCGGCGCTCCATCTCGACTTCGTTCGCCGCGTGACAGATGAGCGGCATGTAGCCGAGCGCATGGCACGCGGCCTCGACGCCCTGCAGCACTTCGACGGTATAAGGATTGGTCAGGTCGGCGGCGAGCATGCCGAGCAGCCGGTTACGGCCGCGCTTGAGCCCGCGCGCCATCTGGTTCGGCCGGTAGTTGAGCCGCGCGATGGCCGCCTCGATCCGCTGGCGCAGATCGACGGACAGCACATGCGTCTCGCCGTTCAGATAGCGCGAAACGCTGGTCTTGCCCGTGCCGGCCTCGCGCGCGACGTCGCTGATCGTCGCCGGACGCGTCGTGGAAGGTTGCGAATCGGTCACTGTCGTGCCTCGCGACGTACGATCCGCGCCGCTTCGTGAGCAGACGGACCATTGTTGTTGGAAACGTAAGCCAACCGGCGGCCTCCCCTGTCGTGGCGCGTGGGCGCCTGCGCTGGCCCGGTGCGCTGTCGAGCCGCGCCCGCCAGCAGCGTGCTACGGCAGTCGGCCGCACCGGACCTGGCGCGGATGCCCGTCGCGCGACACCGCCGGCCGCGTGGCCGGCCGTCGATACGACGAGCGCGGGCGATCATAACGCAGCCAGCCCTCTCGCACCAAGATCATCGACTCTAATGGCGCCGGGCGGTTATCGCAGGCGGCTCAGGCATGCGCCAGCGCATCCGGATTGACGAGATTCGTGCGCAGCGTGCCGGCCAGCGCGCCGACCAGGTTCTCCGCGGCGCAACGCGCCATCGCATCGCGCGTCTCGTGCGTCGCCGAGCCGATATGCGGCAGCGCGACGACGTTCTTCATCTGCAGCAGCGGCGAATCCGCCGGCAGCGGCTCCTTCTCGAATACGTCGAGCCCCGCGCCGCGGATCGTCCCCGCGCGCAGCGCGTCGACCAGCGCGGCTTCGTCGACGACCGGCCCGCGCGACGCGTTGATCAGGATCGCGCCGCGCTTCATCTTCGCGAATTCGGGCGCGCCGATCAGGTGGCGCGTGTCGGGCGACAGCGGCACCTGCAGGCACACGAAATCCGACTGCGCGAGCAATTCGTCGAGCGTCACGCGCCGCGCGCCGTACTGCGTCTCGGCCTCCGCATGCGCGGACCGGTTCGCGTACAGCACCTGCATCCGGAAGCCGAGCGCCGCGCGGCGCGCGACCGCGCCGCCGATCCGCCCGAGCCCGACGATGCCGAGCGTCTTGCCCTGCACGTCGGTGCCGTACAGGTCCGGGCCGATGCTGCGATGCCAGTGGCCGGCCTTCACCCACTCGGCCAGCTCGACCACGCGGCGAGCGGAGGCCAGGATCAGCGAAAACACCGTATCGGCCGTCGACTCGGTCAGCACGTCCGGCGTATGCGCGAGCACGATGCCGCGCCGCGTGAGATCGGCGACGTCGAAGTTGTCGTAGCCGACCGAGATCGTCGACCACGCCTTCAGCCGCGGCGCGCGATCGAGCATCTGCGGCGTGACCTTCAGGCTCGCGCCGATCGCGCCGTCTGCGTCGCCCAGCGCGGCGGCGAGTGCGTCGGCGCCGTCGGCCTGCACGACGTCCGCATGCTCGCGCAGGTACGCGAGAACGTCATCGGGCAGCGGCTTGTACGCGACGATACGGGGCTTCATCGTTTCATTTTCCTTGCAGCGGCGCGGCGAGCGGATGCGCATCGCGCGCCTGGGGTTTGACGGACAGCGTGAGGATCACCGCGGCGACGAGCGCGGCGCTCATGAATGCGTACGACGCGACGGGCGACCCGGTCGCGCCGTTCAGGTAGCCGACGAAATACGAGCCGACGAACGAGCCGAGCGCGCCCATGCTGTTGATCAGCGCCATCGCGCCGCCGGCGACGTTCCTCGGCAGCAGTTCCGGCACGATCGCGAAGAACGGGCCGTACGGCGCATACATCGCGGCGCCCGCGACGACCAGCAGCGCATACGAGATCCAGAAATGCGACGAGCCGAGCGCGTACGACGCGGCGAACGCGGCCGCGCCGACCAGCAGGAACGGCCACACGAAACCACGACGCGAACCGACCTTGTCGGACGCCCACGACGCGGCGAGCATCGCGATCGTCGCCGCGAGGTACGGCAGCGCGGACAGCCAGCCGGTCGCGACCATCCCGAGGTCGGAGCCGTTCTTCACGATCGACGGCAGCCACAGCACGAAGCCGTACACGCCGATGCTCCAGCAGAAATACTGCGCGCACAGCTTGATCACGGCCGGCGAGCGGAACGCCTCGCCATAGTTGCGCACCGGCTTGATCGCCGCCTGCTCGGCCGCGAGCGCGGCGTCGAGATCGCGCTTTTCCTGGGCGCTGAGCCACGGCGAATCGGCCGGCTTGTCCTGCACGAGCACCCACCAGCACACGGCCCAGATGATGGCCGGCACGCCTTCGGCGATGAACATGTGGCGCCAGCCGAATTCATGCACGAGATAACCGGACACGATCGACATCCACAGCACGGTGACCGGGTTGCCGAGGATCAGGAACGTGTTCGCGCGCGAGCGTTCGTTCTTCGTGAACCAGTTGCTGATGTAGATCAGCATCGCCGGCATCACGGCCGCCTCGACGATGCCGAGCACGAAGCGGATCGCCATCAGCGACGGAATGTTGCTGACCACGCCGGTCAGCGCCGCGCAGCCGCCCCACAGCACGAGGCTGACGAACACGAGCTTCTTCACGCTGCGGCGTTCCGCGTAGATCGCGCCGGGGATCTGGAAGAAGAAATAGCCGAGGAAGAACAGCGCGCCGATCAGCGACGACAGGCCCTTGCTGATGCCGAGATCCTGGTTGATGCCGGCTGCGGCCGCGAACCCGTAGTTCGCGCGATCGAGGTAGGCGAGGCTGTACGTGATGAAGACGATCGGCATGATCGTCCACCAGCGTCGAGCTGCGAGATTGGCTGCCATCAGAGTGTCTCCTGAGTAGACCGGCATCGGCGCATCGTTGCGTCGTCCGGTCTCATGCAAAACCGTGCATGAAGCACGAAATGGATCCGCGGATTGTGCCGTGTCCGGCCTCTCATTGCGCGGTGACGGTTTCCTCTAAGCGATCGGCGCGATTGCTGACCTTTTCGAGCCGGTCGAGCGCATCGCGCGTCGGCAATCCTTCCGAATCGCCGATCACCTGGATCGCGAGCGCACCGATCCGGTTGCCGCGCGCGACCGCCTGCTCGACGCTGCGCCCTTCGAGCAGCGCGCTGACCACGCCGACCGCGAAGCCGTCGCCGGCGCCGACCGTATCGACGACCTTCTCGACGCGCTCGCCGGCGACCGTGCCTTCGCGGCCGTCGGCCGTGCGGAAATACGCGCCTTGTTCGCCGAGCTTGATCACGACGCCGCGCGCGCCCTGCGCGAGATAGAAGCCCGCGATGTCGGCCGGCGTATCGTGCCCGGTGAGCTGCCGCCCTTCGGCGAGGCCCGGCAGCACCCAGTCGGCGAGCGTCGCGAGCGCATTCAGCGTCTTCGCCATCACGTCGGCGGACGGCCACAGCGTCGGGCGCAGGTTCGGGTCGAACGAGATCGTCTTGCCGGCCGCCCGCATTTCGCGCGCGAGCCGGAACGCGAGTTCGCACGACGTCGCCGAGATCGCCGGCGCGACGCCGGTCAGGTGCAGGTGGCGCGCGCCGAGCACGTAGTCGGCCACGTAGTCGTCGCACGACAGGTGGCTGGCCGCCGAACCCTTGCGGAAATATTCGACGGTCGGGTCGCTGCCGTCGTCGTTGCGCGACTTCAGCTGGAAACCGGTCGGGTAGCGCGGGTCGACGGTCACGCACGACGCGTCGATGCCCTCGCGCGCCAGCGTGTCGAGCACGTAGCGGCCGAACGAATCGCTACCGACCCGGCTCATCCAGCCGACCCGGAAGCCGAGCCGCGACAGCCCGATCGCGACATTGAGATCGGCGCCGGCGATCCGCTTCGCGAATTGCCCGGCGTGCGCGAGGTGGCCGGGCTCCGTCGCGACGAACATCGCCATCGCTTCGCCATAGGTCACGACATCGAGTGCTGCTTTCATGACTGAACTCCTCAGGATCCTTCCGCGGTCACGCGGTTGCAAGCCACGCGACGCGCCGGCACGCATCGCCGGCCAGGTCGGCCGCGTCGAACGGAAACTCGATGCCGCGCGGCGCATGCTGCGGCAGCGCCGCGAGCACGCCGGTCACGAGCGGATCGTTCGGCGCCGGCGCGACGGCGAACCGGCGCGCGCCCTCGCCTTCGGTGGCCTTGCAATGAATGTATTCCACATGCGGCGCGAGCACCTGTGCGCAGTCGAGCGGCGCTTCGCCGCGCCACTGCCAGTTGCCGATGTCGAACGTCATGCCGAGCGCATCGCGCATGCCGGCATCGGCGAGCGCATCGAACAGCCCACGGAACTGCGCGAACGCGCCGCCGACCTCGAGCTGGCCGTTCTCGACCACCACGCGGGCCTGCGCGCCGCGCGACAGCGCGACGATTTCGGCCGCGTGCGCGTCGCCGGCGAAGCCCCCGAGCTGGAATTTCACGAAGCGTGCGCCGAGCGCATCGGCTTGCGCGAGCCCGTCGCGCAATGCGTCGGCATCGAGCGCGCCCGTTTCCGTATACAGCGAGTCCGGCGTCGAATAGACCGACCACAGCCCGTGGCCGGCGATCTGCGCGCCGAGCGCGGCCAGCGCGCCAGGCGCCGTGTCGTCGTCCGACGCGAACAGTTCGCGCCGTACCTCGAAACCGGTCGCGCCGGATGCCGCCACGGTCGCGATGAATGCACTGTGGCCCTCCTGGCGCACCCGGTCCATCCCGAATGCGCTCGCCACGATCACGATGTCTGCCATGTTGCCCTTTTTCACCGGAATGGAACCGGTTCCATTTGCTTGAGACGGATGGTGCGCTTCGCCTCGGACGCACGCCATAGAGGAAATCCCTAACGCTCCGTTATCGCACGAATGCGCGCCGCGCCCGCGTGCAACGCATGTTCCCGGCGCGACTTCGGTCGACTACGCGAGGCGCTGCGCGAGACTCATTTCGAGGAATTGCGCGGCGAGCCGCGACGGCGCGCCGCCATGCGGGACGAGAATGGAGAAATGCCGCGTGAGCGGTGCGGGCGCCAGCGAGCGCAGCACGAGCGCCGCATCGTCGTGACGCAGCGACATCGCGGACACGAACCCGACGCCCATCCCCGCGCGCACGGCCTCCTTCACGGCCTCGACCCCGGCGATCTCGAACGCGACGCGCATCGGCGCGCCGCCATGTGCGAACGCGCGCTCGACGAGCTGCCGTACGGCGGAGCCCGCCTCGCGCAGCACGAGCGGATGCGCGGCGAGCGCGTCGAGCGTCACGCCCGCGTCGTAGCCGGGCGCCGCGAGCGGATGGCCGGCCGGCACGATCGCGACGATCTCGTCCTCGTGCCACGCGTGCACGGCCGTACCGGGCGGCAGCGCCTCGCCGGGCGGCCCTTCGATCAGCGCGAGGTCGAGCGACGGCAGCGCCGCGACCACGTCGGCCGTGTTGCCGCTCATCGTCTGGATCGCCACGCGCGGCGCGCGCGGCTGGAACGCCGCGATCAGGTACGGCAGCAGGTAGCTCGCGGGCGTCGTGCTCGCGCCGATGCGCAGCGTGCCGGCTTCCAACCCGCGCACCGCGTCGCGAAACGCACGCGCCTGCGCGAACGTGTCGCGCTGCGCGTTCGCGTACTGCGCGAGCTGTTCGCCGACCGGCGTCAGGCGGATGCCGCGGCCGTCGCGCTGGTACAGCGGCTCGCCGAACTCGTCCTGCAGCAGCCGCAACTGGCCCGATACGGCCGGCTGCGACAGATGCAGCGCCACGGCGGCGCGGCTGATGTTCAGATGCTCGGCGACGGCGGCGAACGTTATCAGTTGATCCGGGGTCATGGGGACGAATTATCGGCTTTCCGGATAGTTTACGTCACAAATCACAATTTTTCATATCGATATAACGAAATTAGGATTACACCATCGCCACACGCTCCATCACGGTGCTTCCATGTCCACTGCTCCGACTCCCTCTCTCAGCCACGCCGCGCCGTCGATGCGCGGCCAGTTGAACGGCGTGCTGTTCGTCGCGCTGTTCGCCGCCGCCGTCACGAGCCTGTCCGAGCTTCCCGCGATCGCGGGGCTCGGCCTGTCGCCGCTGATCGTCGGCATCGTCGCCGGCGCGTTGTACGGCAACGCGCTGCGCGACGGCATGCCGGCCAGCTGGGCGGCCGGCGTCAATTTCTCCGCCCGCAAGCTGCTGCGCATCGCGGTCGCGTTCTTCGGCTTGCGCGTGAGCCTGCAGGAAATCGCGCAGGTCGGGTTGCCGGGCCTCGCGGTATCGGTGCTGGTCGTCGTCAGCACGCTCGCGATCGGCACCTGGGTCGGCATGAAGCTGATGAAGCTCGACCGCGACGCCGCGCTGCTGACCGCCGCCGGCAGCGCGATCTGCGGCGCGGCCGCCGTGCTCGCGTTCGAATCGACGCTGCAGTCGAAACCGCACCAGAGCGCGATGGCCGTGGGCAGCGTCGTGCTGTTCGGCACGCTGTCGATGTTCCTGTATCCGCTCGCCTATCACGCCGGGCTGCTGAACCTCGATCCGGCCGGCCTCGGTCTGTTCTTCGGCGGCACGATCCACGAAGTCGCCCAGGTGGTCGGCGCGGCGAGCGACATCAGCCCGCAGGTCGCGCACGTCGCGACGATCGTGAAGATGACGCGCGTGATGCTGCTGGTGCCGGTGCTGCTGGCCCTCGGCTGGTGGCTCGCCCGTTCGGCGCGCTCGGCGCACGACGCGGCCGGCGGCACGCACGGCAAGCGCAAGGTGGCGGTGCCGTGGTTCGCGCTCGGTTTCCTCGGCTTCGTGATCGTCAATTCGCTGAACGTGCTGCCCGCGGACGTCACGCATACGCTGAACGTGCTCGACACCTTCGCGTTGACGATGGCCATGACCGCACTCGGCATCGAGACGCGCGTCGCGCAGATCCGCGCGGCCGGCCCGCGCGCGCTGATGACCGGCCTGATCCTGTACGTGTGGCTGATCGCCGGCGGCTACGCGATCACCTGGGCCGTGCAGCACTGGCTTGGCTGAGCCGCACGTCCGCGACGGCTCGCGCGCCGCGCCCTACGGGAAGCCCGACGGGGAAGTCCCGCGGGCGCGGCGCAGTGCTATGCTTCGCGTCGTTTTCCATCGCCCCCTTTCAGCCGTGCTCTCGTTCCTGCTGAAGCTGCGCACTCGCGCGCGAACGCTGCTCCGCCTGTCGGACGCCCATACGATGCTGATCTGGTCGGCCATCGTCGGCGTCGGCGGCGCCTTTGCCACGATGGCGTTCCGCGAAGGCATCGACCTGATGCAGCGCCTGATCTCGGGGCACAGCGGCAGCTTCGTGCAGATGGCGAAGAGCCTGCCGTGGTACGTGCGATTCTGGATGCCGGCCGCGGGCGGCTTCCTCGCCGGCTGCGTGCTGCTGCTCGCGACGCGCGGCGACAAGGCGGCCGCCAAGACCGACTACATGGAATCGGTCGCGCTCGGCAACGGCGTCGTGCCGGTGCGGCAGAGCCTGTGGCGCAGCGTGTCGTCGCTGCTGACGATCGGCAGCGGCGGCTCGATCGGCCGCGAAGGCCCGATGGTGCAGCTCGCGGCGCTCGCCGCGTCGCTCGTCGGCCGCTTCGCGCACTTCGACCCGCCGCGCCTGCGTCTGCTGGTCGCGTGCGGGGCCGCGGCCGGCATTACGTCCGCGTACAACGCGCCGATCGCCGGCGCGTTCTTCGTGTCGGAGATCGTGCTCGGCACGATCGCGATGGAGAGCTTCGGGCCGATGGTCGTCGCGTCGGTCGTCGCGAACATCGTGATGCGCGAATTCGCCGGCTACCGGCCGCCGTACGAGATGCCGGTGTTTCCGGCCGTGACGGGCGCCGAGGTGCTGCCGTTCGTCGTGCTCGGCGCGCTGTGCGGCGTGCTCGCGCCGCAGTTCCTGCATCTGCTCGACGCGTCGAAGACGCAGTTCAAGCGACTGCCGGTGCCGCTGCCCGTGCGGCTCGCGCTCGGCGGCCTCGTGGTCGGCGTGATCTCGGTGTGGATTCCGGACGTGTGGGGCAACGGCTACAGCGTCGTGAACCACATCCTCCATTCGCCGTGGACCTGGCAGGCGCTCGTCGCGGTCCTCGTGTTCAAGGTGATCGCGACCGCCGCGACGGCCGGCTCGGGCGCGATCGGCGGCGTGTTCACGCCGACGCTGTTCGTCGGCGCGGTGTTCGGCTCGCTGTTCGGGCTCGCGATGGACGCGCTGTGGCCGGGCCATACGTCCGCGTATTTCGCGTACGCGATCGTCGGGATGGGCGCGTTCATGGCGGGCGCCACGCAGGCGCCGCTGATGGCGATCCTGATGATCTTCGAAATGACGCTGAGTTATCAGGTCGTGCTGCCGCTGCTGGTGTCGTGCGTGTTCGCGTATTTCGTCGCGCGCGCGACGGGCACGACGTCGATGTACGACATCACGCAGCACCACTACCAGGACGCGCAGGAGCGGCAGCGGCTGCGCACCACGCAGATGCGCGAGCTGATCCAGCCCGCGCAGACCGTCGTGCCGCTCACCGCCAGCGTCGCCGACATGACGCGCGTGTTTCTCGAATATCCGGTGAAATATCTGTACGTGACCGACGACGCCGGGCGCTTTCGCGGCGCGGTCGCGCTGAAGGACATCACGTCCGATTTGCTCGACAAGCGCGACACGACCGACAAGACAGCCGCGCACTACGCGCATACGCCGTTTCCGCTGCTCACGCCCGACATGCCGCTCGCGACCGCGCTCGAGCGCTTCATGGCGTTCCAGGGCGAGCGGCTGCCGGTGATCGAGAGCGAAGCCGAGCCGACGCTCGCGGGCGTCGTCTACAAGACGTCGCTGCTCGACGCGTACCGGCGGATGACCGGCGAGCGCTGACGCGCACCGCCCGCGCCGCCTGCCGTGTTCAGTCCGGCGCGCGCCCCAGCACGACCCGCGCGAAGAACCCCGCGAGCACCGATTCGGCCACGTCGACCGATACGTGCTGCGGATCGGCCGTGTAGTACGACTGCACGCCGTCGCACAGGCACATCAGCCCGAACGCGAGCGTGTCGGCCGGCAGCAGCAGCGGCGTGCCCGAACGCTCGGCGAAGCGCTCGATGAATTCGGCCATCTGCACGCGCTTGCCGTGCAGGAACTGGTTGAAGCGCACGCGGAACTTCGCGTCGCGCGCCGCCTGCAGCTTCGCCTCGCCCCACAGCAGCGAGTATTCGTCGTCGCGAAACAGCGTCCGGTAATACGCGAGCGCCATCGATTCCATCTGCTCGCGCGTGCCGCCCCCTTCGAAAATCGCCTCGAAGTCGGCCCGCACCTCCTCGTGATTGCGCTCCAGCAGTTCCAGCAGCAGGTCGGACTTGCTGCGGAAATTCGAGTAGAACGCGCCGCGCGTATAGCCGGCCGCCGCTGCGATGTCCTCGACGCTCGCGGCCACATAGCCTTTCTTCAGAAAAATGCGATGCGCGGCTTTCAGCAGACGCTCGCGCGTCTGGTCCCTGCTCTGCTCGCGAGTTAAGCGCTGTGGTTTCATGCCGCGCAGTCTAGCATCTCTTCCCTTTCGGATTCATCTTTGCATTCAGATACAGGTGTGTATTAGAATCCGCCACAGTTTCCGAAGATGTCGTTCGTCTGTCCGTGTGCGCCGCTGCCGGCGCCACTTGGGGCAAGCGCCCGCCGCGCTTGCCGGCCTCGTTCCGCTCCACCTCACCTGGGGGTTTCGTGAATCGCTCCGGTTCCCGCGCCGCGCTGCTGATCGGCGCCGCGCTCGTCCTTGCCGCCTGTCATCCGAAAGAATCCGCGCCGCCCGCCCCGCGCCCCGTCGTCGCGCTGCCCGCGCGGGCCGACACCGTCGCGGCCGCACGCACGCTGCCCGGCGACATCCAGCCGCGCTATGCGACCCCGCTGTCGTTCCGCATCGCCGGCAAGATCATCGAGCGCCGGGTGCGGCTCGGCGATACGGTGAAGGTCGGCCAGGTCGTCGCGCTGCTCGATCCGTCCGACGTCGAGAAGAACGCGGCGAGCGCGCAGGCGCAATTCGATGCCGCGTCGCACAGCCTCGCGTTCGCGAAACAGCAGCTCGACCGCGATCGCGCGCAGGCCCGCGAAAACCTGATCGCGACCGCGCAGCTCGAGCAGACGCAGAACAGCTACACGTCGGCGCTCGCGCAGCGCGACCAGGCGCAGCAGCAGCTCGCGCTCGCGAAGAACCAGCTCCGCTACGCGACGCTCGTCGCCGACCATGCGGGCACCATCACCGCCGAACAGGCCGACACCGGCCAGAACGTGTCGGCCGGCCAGCCGGTCTACCAGCTCGCGTGGTCGGGCGACGTCGACGTCGTCAGCGACGTGCCCGAGGCCGCGCTCGCGTCGCTCGCGCCCGGTCATGCCGCCACCGTCACGCTGCCGTCGCTGCCGGGCCGCCAGTTCGCCGCGAAGGTGCGCGAAATCGCGCCGGCCGCCGATCCGCAAAGCCGCACCTACCGCGTGAAGCTCACGCTGGGCGCGCCCGATCCGGCGATCCGGCTCGGGATGACCGCGGACGTCGCGTTCGACGGCGCGCCGGCCGCGGGCGATACGCAGCCGATCACGCTGCCCGCGACCGCGCTGTTCCACGACGGCGCGCAACCGGCCGTGTGGGTCGTGCGCACGAAGGACGACACGCTCGAACTGCGCCGCGTCGACGTCGCGCGCTTCAACGAGCGCACGGTCACCGTGTCGCACGGGCTGCAGCCGGGCGAGCGCGTCGTGCTGCAGGGCGTGCATACGGTCAGCGCGGGCGAGAAGGTGCGCGCGATCGCGCCGCTGCATCCGGAGGACTTCGCATCGTGAGCGTCTCCCACGAAGAAGGCCGCTTCAACTTGTCCGCATGGGCGCTGCGCCACCAGGCGCTGGTCGTCTACCTGATCGCGCTCGCGACGCTCGCGGGCATCCTCGCTTACACGCGGCTCGCGCAATCCGAAGACCCGCCGTTCACGTTCCGCGTGATGGTGATCCGCACCTTCTGGCCGGGCGCGAGCGCGCGGCAGGTGCAGGAACAGGTGACCGACCGGATCGGCCGCAAGCTGCAGGAAACGCCGGCCATCGACTTCCTGCGCAGCTATTCGCGCCCCGGAGAGTCGCTGATCTTCTTCACGATGAAGGATTCGGCGCCCGTGAAGGACGTGCCCGAAACCTGGTACCAGATCCGCAAGAAAGTCGGCGACATCGGCTACACGCTGCCGCCCGGCGTGCAGGGCCCGTTCTTCAACGACGAATTCGGCGACGTCTACACCAACATCTGGACGCTCGAGGGCGACGGCTTCACGCCCGCGCAACTGCACGACTACGCGGACCAGTTGCGCACCGTGCTGCTGCGCGTGCCGGGCGTCGGCAAGGTCGATTATTTCGGCGACCCCGACCAGCGGATCTTCATCGAGGTCAACAACGCGCAGCTCACGCGCCTCGGCATCTCGCCCCAGCAGCTCGGCCAGGCGATCAACGCGCAGAACGACATCTCGTCGACCGGCGTGCTGACGACCGCGGACGATCGCGTGTTCGTGCGGCCGAGCGGCCAGTTCGACAACGTCGACGCGATCGCGAATACGCTGATCCGCATCAACGGCCGCACGTTCCGGCTCGGCGATCTCGCGACTGTGAAACGCGGGTACGACGATCCGCAAGTCACGCAAATGCGTACGGCCGGTCCAGGCACCAACGGCCACGCCGTGCTCGGCATCGGCGTGACGATGCAGCCGGGCGGCGACGTGATCCGGCTCGGCAAGGCGCTCGACGCCGAATCGAAGGATTTGCAGGCGCAACTGCCGGCCGGACTGAAGCTGACCGAGGTGTCGAGCATGCCGCACGCGGTCTCGCATTCGGTCGACGACTTCCTCGAAGCCGTCGCCGAAGCGGTCGCGATCGTGCTGGTCGTGAGCCTCGTGTCGCTCGGGCTGCGCACCGGGATGGTCGTCGTGATCTCGATCCCGGTCGTGCTCGCGGTCACCGCGCTGTTCATGTACCTGTTCGACATCGGGCTGCACAAGGTGTCGCTCGGCACGCTCGTGCTCGCGCTCGGGCTGCTCGTCGACGACGCGATCATCGCGGTCGAGATGATGGCCGTGAAGCTCGAACAGGGCTACACCCGCGCGCGCGCCGCCGCGTTCGCGTACACCAGCACCGCGTTCCCGATGCTGACCGGCACGCTTGTCACGGTGTCGGGCTTCCTGCCGATCGCGCTCGCGAAATCGAGCACCGGCGAATACACGCGCTCGATCTTCGAGGTATCGGCGATCGCGCTGATCGCGTCGTGGTTCGCGGCCGTCGTGCTGATCCCGCTGCTGGGCTTCCACATGCTGCCCGAGCGCAAGCGGCACGCGCACGAGGCGCACCTGCCCGACGATCACGAGCACGACATCTACGATACCCGCTTCTACCGGCGGCTGCGCGGCTGGATCGACTGGTGCATCGAGCGGCGCTTCGTCGTGCTGCTGATCACGGGCGTGCTGTTCGTCGTCGCGATGATGGGCTTCTCGCTCGTGCCGCAGCAGTTCTTCCCGAGCTCCGACCGGCCCGAGCTGCTGGTCGACCTGCGGCTGCCCGAAGGCGCGTCGTTCGCGGCGACGCTGCGCGAGACGGAGCGCCTCGAGAAAGCGATCGACAAGCGGCCCGAGATCGACCATGCGGTGAACTTCGTCGGCAGCGGCGCGCCGCGCTTCTATTTGCCGCTCGACCAGCAGTTGCAACTGCCGAACTTCGCGCAGTTCGTGATCACCGCGAAATCGGTCGAGGATCGCGAGAAGCTCGCGACCTGGCTCGAAACCACGCTGCGCGACACATTTCCTGCCGTGCGCTGGCGCCTGTCGCGGCTCGAGAACGGCCCGCCGGTCGGCTATCCGGTGCAGTTCCGCGTGAGCGGCGACAGCATCGCGACGGTCCGCTCGATCGCCGAGAAGGTCGCGGCGACGATGCGCGGCGATGCGCGCACGGTCAACGTTCAGTTCGACTGGGACGAGCCGGCCGAGCGCTCGGTGCGCTTCGAGCTCGACCAGAAGAAGGCGCGCGAGCTGAACGTCACGTCGCAGGACGTGTCGAGCTTCCTCGCGATGACGCTGTCCGGCACGACCGTCACGCAGTATCGCGAGCGCGACAAGCTGATCGCCGTCGACCTGCGCGCGCCGCGCGCCGACCGCGTCGATCCGGCGAAGCTCGCGGGCCTCGCGCTGCCGACGCCGAACGGCCCCGTGCCGCTCGGCTCGCTCGGCCGCTTCACGCCGACGCTCGAATACGGCGTCGTGTGGGAGCGCGACCGTCAGCCGACCATCACCGTGCAGTCGGACGTGCGCGCCGGCGCCCAGGGCATCGACGTCACGCATGCGGTCGACGCGAAGCTGAACCCGCTGCGCGCGCAACTGCCGGTCGGCTATCAGATCAACATCGGCGGCTCGGTCGAGGAAAGCGCGAAGGCGCAGGCGTCGATCAACGCGCAGATGCCGCTGATGGCGATCGCCGTGTTCACGCTGCTGATGATCCAGTTGCAGAGCTTCTCGCGCGTGCTGATGGTCGTGCTGACCGCGCCGCTCGGGCTGATCGGCGTGGCCGCGACGCTGCTGCTGTTCGGCCAGCCGTTCGGCTTCGTCGCGATGCTCGGCGTGATCGCGATGTTCGGGATCATCATGCGCAACTCGGTGATCCTGGTCGACCAGATCGAGCAGGACATCGCGGCCGGCCACGGCCGCGTCGACGCGATCATCGGCGCGACCGTGCGGCGCTTCCGCCCGATCACGCTGACGGCCGCGGCCGCGGTGCTCGCGCTGATCCCGCTGCTGCGCTCGAACTTCTTCGGGCCGATGGCAACCGCGCTGATGGGCGGCATCACGAGCGCGACCGTGCTGACGCTGTTCTACCTGCCTGCGCTGTACGCGACGTGGTTCCGCGTGAAGCGCGACGAACGCGACCCGCAGGACGGCCCGCCGCCAGACGGCACGCCTGCCGCGCCGTCGGGAGCCTGACCATGGATCGATCGATGACCCTGAAAAAGAAAGCCGTGCGGGTGCTCGCCGCGGCGAGCGTCGCCGGCCCGCTCGCGGGCTGCGCGTGGTTCGCGCCGAGCGGCGAGCCGCCCGCGATGCCGTCGCCCGCGCACTACGGCGCCGCGCCGCAAGTCCAGCAGACGGTGTCCGCACAAGGCGTCGCGCAACAGTTCGAGGTCGGCGCGCAGCCGGTGCCGGACTGGTGGAAACAGTACCGTTCCGATGCGCTGAACGCGCTCGTCGACGAAGGGCTGCGCAACAGCCCGACGCTGAGCGCGGCGTCGCATTCGCTGAATGCGGCGCGCGAGCAGTTGCGCGGACAGATCGGCAGCTCGATGCTGCCGTCGATCGACGCGGTCGGCCAGGCCACGCGCCAGCGCGCGCTCGGCGTGCCGATTCCCGCGCTCGGCGCACCGACGCTGCTGTACGACACGTTCGTCGGGCAACTGCAGGCGAGCTACACGGTCGACCTGTTCGGCGTGTCGCGCTTCGCGAACCGCGCGCTCGCGAAACGCGTCGACGTCAGCGCGTTCCAGCTCGAATCCGCGCGGCGCGCGCTGGCCGCGAACATCGTGACCGCGTCGATCACCGTATCGGTGCTCAATGCGCAGATCGACACGACCGAGCGACTCGTCGCGCTCGCGAACGACCAGGCGCACGACGCCGAGCGCCGCCATGCGCTCGGTTCGGCCTCGCGCAGCGACGCGCTGAACGCCCGGCAAAGCGCCGACACGTTCGCGGCAAGCCTGCCCGCGCTGCGCCAGCAGCGCGACTCGGCGCGCCACGCGCTCGCCGTGCTGGTCGGCCGTACGCCCGACCGGCCGCCGGCCGATCTCGCGCTCGCCGATCTGCATCTGCCCGAGCAGGTGCCCGTCGTCGTGCCGTCGGACCTGCTGCAAAGCCGCCCGGACATCCAGGCCGCCGACGCGGGGCTGAAGGCCGCCGCCGCCGAAGTGGGCCTCGCGACCGCGCAAATGTTTCCGCAACTGTCGCTGTCGGCGGCGATGGGCAAAGGTGGCTTCAGCTGGCCGGCGATGCTGTCGGGCGCCGGCGCGATCTGGAACGTCGGCGCGTCGCTGAGCCAGCCGATCTTCCACGGCGGCGCGCTGCTCGCGCAGCGCCGCGCGGCGAAGGCAACCTACGAGGCCGCGGTCGACCAGTACAAGCAGGCGGTGCTCGGCGCGTTCCAGAACGTCGCCGATTCGCTCGCGGCGCTCGAGCACGACGCCGAGGCGCTCGATGCGACGTCGCGCGCCGCGCTGTCCGCGCGTGGCGCGTACGACGACGCGGCCGCCCGCGTGCGGCTCGGCGCGCTGCCGCCGTCGGCCGCGCGCGCGAGCGAGTTGCAGTACCGCAATGCGCGGCTCGACGAGATTCGCGCGACCGGCGCACGGTTCGCGGATACCGCGCGGCTTTACCAGGCGATGGGCACGCCGCCGGCCGACAACGGCGACACGTCCGGTAAAAGCGGCCACGCCGCCGGCGACGGCACGACCGGCACGCAAGCACGCGCCGCCGCGCCCGACCCCGCTCCTTCGGCGCAATAACCGCCATACCCCCCTCCGATCGAACGTGCGTGCGGCGCCCCGCCACGCGCGTTCGATCGCCGATCTTCCGCTTGACCCTCACGTAGCGTAACGTTCGAGACTCCAGTGTGCGCACCGAACGGAGGAACGAATGCGGCTGAAAGTGGGAGACCTGGCGAAACGCAGCGGGTTGACCGTCCGCACGCTTCATCACTATCACGCAATCGGTCTGCTGAAGCCTTCGGCGCGCGCCGACAACGGCTACCGGCTGTACGACCGCGACGACGTCGCCCGGCTCCACCAGATCCAGGCCCTGCGTCGCTTCGGACTGTCGCTCGCCGAAATCGGCGATTACCTGAACCGGCCCGGCACGCCGCTCGTCGATCTCGTCGCGAAGCAGATCGCGTCGCTCGACCGCCAGCTCGCGCAAACCGCGCAGTTGCGCGAGCGGCTCGCGAGCCTGCATGCGCAGCTCGCGGCGGGCACCGAGCCGGAACTGGCCGATTGGCTCACCACACTGGAGTTGATGACCGTGTACGACAAATATTTCTCCGAGGAAGAACTCGCGCGCCTGCCGATGTACCAGAAGAGCCAGGCCGGCGACGCGGAATGGATCGCGCTCGTCGACGAGGTCCGTACGCTGCACGAGGCGGGTGTGCCCGCCGAGGACGAGCGCGTACGTGCGCTTGCCGCGCGCTGGATGGCGCTGCTGGTACGCGACACGAACAACGATCCGCGGCTGCTTGCGAAGCTGAATCTGATGCATGAGCAGGAGCCGTCGATGCAGTCGAAGATCGGCATCTCGACGGCGTTGCGCGACTATGTGCTCCGGGCCTCGTCGGAGACGAAGATGCGGCTCTTCGAGAAGTACCTCACGCCGGACGAGAGCCGCTTCATGCGCGCGCACTACCGTCAACGGGCGATGGAATGGCCGCAACTGATGGCCGACGTGCGCGACGCGATCGATGCGGGCACGCGGCCCGATTCGCCGCAAGGCCGCGCGCTCGCGCAGCGCTGGCTCGAGCTGTTCTGCAGCTACGCGGGCCACGATCCGGCCACGCACGCGAAATTCCGTCACGCGCTGATGAACGAGCCGGCGCTGACTAAGGATTCGTGGACCGACGACACGCTGCTCGGTTTCATGCGCGAGGCGATGGCGCAGCTGGCGCCGGCGCGCTGATCGCGTGATTCGCGGGCGGCAAGCGGAGTTCCCGTGTGCCGCCCGTTTCACCATTGGCAGCCGGTATCTCACGCCCGACGGCCAAGCACCCGCCTAGTCGTTGCGCATGCTGATCCCGCGCCAGCGCTTCATCATGTAACGTAGAAACGCGGGCTGCGCCTTCAGCTCTGCGTTCGGCACGGGCGCCGCGCCCCCGTCGACGAACTTGCCGTTGACCGTGACGATCTCCTCGCCACGAAGCACGTATTTCGTCCCTGCGTCGATCAGGAAGTACTTGACCTGATCGGCGCTCACGTCGCCGCGGCAACCGATCTTGTACGCGAACAGGAACTGCTTGCGGCCGTTGCCGAGCAGGTCGCGCATTTCGATCGACTTCGGCACGACGTCGAGAATCACGTCGACCGGGCATGCCTTCACGTAGTCGCGCACTGCCCAGTCGGGGCGGCCGTCGAGCGTCGCGGACACCTTGAGTTCGACGTCGTCGCCGGACGCGGTTCTGGCGAGCGTCACCGCGTGCGCGCCGGCCGCATCGGTCCACGTGTAATCGGCGGCGTGCGCCGGGCTGGCCAGCGCTGCGACTGTGAGCAACAGACAACTCGAAAGAACATGTCTTTTCATCGGAGATGGAGAGAGAGCCGGAATCGAACGCGCCATTATCGACAAAGCCGCGTGCCGCTGCCAGCGGCACGCACCACGCCCGTTCAGCGCTCGCGCGTGCCGAGCCCGAGCGCCTTCATCCGGCGGTACAGCGTCCGTTCGCTCAATCCGAGCTGCGCGGCGAGCGCCTTGCGCGTGCCGTCGAACGCGCGCGCGATCCGGACGAGCTCCGCATCCGACACGCCGCCCGCATCCGCCGACTGCGCATGCGGCGCCGCCGCGGCCGCGACGAGCTCGGCCGGCAGATGTTCGACGCGGATCGTCCCGTCGTCCGCGAACAGGCACGCGCGTTCGAGCACGTTGCGCAGCTCGCGGATGTTGCCGGGCCACGCATACGCATCGAGGCACGCGCGCGCACGCTCGGTCAGCGTGAACGGTCGCGCATTCGCGTCGCCCGCGTTGCCGCGCGCGTTCGCGATCCGCCGCAGGATCGATTCGGCCAGCAGCGCGACGTCGCCCTGCCGTTCGCGCAGCGCCGGCAGCGGAATCGGAAACGCGTTGATCCGGTAGTAAAGATCCTGCCGGAACCGGCCGTCGTCGATCATCTCGCGCAGCGGCTTGTGCGTGGCCGCGACGAGCCGGAAATCGGCGCGCAGCGCCTCGACGCCGCCCACGCGCCGGAACGTACCCGATTCGATCAGCCGCAGCAGCTTCACCTGCATCGGCAGCGGCACGTCGCCGATCTCGTCGAGAAACAGCGTGCCGCCCTGCGCGGTCTCGACGAGGCCGGGCTTGCGCTGGTTCGCGCCCGTGAACGCGCCTTTCTCGTAGCCGAACAGTTCGCTCTCGAACAGCGTCTCGGCGATCCCCGAGCAATCGACGACGACGAACGGCCCCATCGCGCGATCGCTCGCCTCGTGCAGCGCGCGGGCGAACAGCTCCTTGCCGGTGCCCGATTCGCCGAGCAGCAGTACCGGCAGCGTCGACGGCGCCACGCGCTGCAGCGCGCCGAGCGCCGCGTTGAACGCGTCCGAGCCGCCGACGAGCCCTTCCGCGCTCGGCTGCGCGGACGCGCTGCGCACCGTCGTCAGCCGCTCGACGTACGCGATCACGTTGCCGTCCGCGTCGAAGATCGGCCGCAGCTCGACGTCGACATGCTCGGGGCCGCGCGGCGTGTGATGGATGTGCAGCACGCGGTTGAGCCCGCGCGATTCGAGCGCCTGCTTCATCGGGCAATGCTCGCCGGCCTGGTCGCACGGCACGTTGTAGTGATGCGACACCTGGAAACAGTGCCGGCCCACATGCTCGACGCCGGCCACGCCGAACTGGCGCCGGTACGCATCGTTCGCCGCGAGGATCCGGTAGTCGGGATCGACCACGATCATCGGCTGCGGGTCCTGCTCGAGATACGCGACGAGCGCGCGTACGTCGGGCATCGCGTCGTGACGCGCGGAGGGGACGATCGGAATGGTGTCGTGCGGATTCATGCGGCGGCTCGCTCGGCGAAGGGGCGCCCGGATGGACTGCCAGGCTGACTGCCAATTCTGCCACGACACTGCCAGATGTGGCAGTTCTCGTCCGCCACCGAATGTCGTTGACATCTCCACAGGGCCGCCGACGTCCCGAAAACCCGAGCCGAATCAAGCCCCTGCCACATCGGCCGGTACCGCGCCGCAGGTTGGCATGCTTCTTGAGATAAAGATCGCGATTGCAGATGCAGCACCCGATCGAGGACACCCCGTGAGCAACGCCCCCGCCCTGTCGGTCGAAGGCTTTTTCGACCCGGCGACCCACACCGTCAGCTATCTCCTGCTCGATACCGCGAGCCGCGCATGCGCGCTGATCGACAGCGTGCTCGACTACGACCCGAAATCCGGCCGCACGCGCACCGCCAGCGCCGACCGGCTGATCGCGCGCGTCGCCGAACTCGGCGCGACCGTGCACTGGCTGCTGGAGACGCACGTGCACGCCGACCACCTGTCGGCCGCGCCCTACCTCAAAGCGCAGGTCGGCGGCCAGATTGCGATCGGTTCGCACGTGCGCCGCGTGCAGCACGTGTTCGGCACGCTGTTTAACGCAGGCCCCGGCTTCGCGGAAGACGGCCGCCAGTTCGACCGGCTCGTCGACGACGGCGACACGCTCGCACTCGGCGCGCTGACGATCCGCGCGCTGCACACGCCGGGCCACACGCCCGCGTGCATGACCTACTGCGTGGACGACGCGACGCAGCGCGCGGCGTTCGTCGGCGACACGCTGTTCATGCCCGACTACGGCACGGCCCGCTGTGACTTCCCCGGCGGCGATGCGCGCATGCTGTACCGCTCGATCATGCGCGTGCTCGCGCTGCCGCCCGACACGCGCCTGTACCTGTGCCACGACTACCAGCCGGGCGGCCGCGACGTGCAGTTCGTGACGACCGTCGCCGAGCAGCGCCGCGCGAACGTGCACGTGAGGGATGGCGTGAGCGAGGACGATTTCGTCGCGATGCGCACCGCGCGCGACGCGACGCTCGACATGCCGGTGCTGATGCTGCCGTCGGTGCAGGTCAACATGCGCGCCGGCCACCTGCCCGAACCCGAGAACAACGGCGTGCGCTACCTGAAGATCCCGCTCGACGCGATCTGAGCCGCGCGCCCCCAAACGGAGCCCCCCAATATGACCATCCGCAAGCTGACCGACACGCTGTCGGTCTCGCCGCAGATCGCGACGACCGACCTGCCCGAGCTTCACGCGGCGGGCATTCGCGCGATCATCTGCAACCGGCCCGACGGCGAAGGCGCCGACCAGCCGACCGTCACCGAGATCCGCGCGGCCGCCGCGCCGCTCGGCATCGACGTGCACTACCTGCCGGTCGATACCGGCAAGGTGACCGACGACCAGGCCGCGCAGTTCGGCGCGCTCGTCGCGTCGCTGAATGGGCCCGTGCTCGCGTACTGCCGCAGCGGCACGCGGTCGGCCACGCTGTGGGCGCTGTCGCAGGCGGGGCTGCGCCCGCTGGACGACCTCGTCGCCACCGCCGGCGCGGCCGGCTACGACCTGAGCGCGCTCACCTCGCGTATCGCGCAGGACGGCCGCCAGAGCGCGCCGGCCGTGGACGCGCGACACGACATCGTGATCGTCGGCGCGGGCGCGGCCGGCATCGCGGTCGCGTCGAGCCTGCTCGCGCGCGACGCGTCGCTCGACATCGCGGTGATCGATCCCGCCGACGTTCACTACTACCAGCCCGGCTGGACGATGGTCGGCGCGGGCGTGTTCTGCCCCGAGACGACCGCGCGCAGGATGACCGACGTACTGCCGCGCGGCGTGCAGCGGATCCAGGCCGCGGTCGCCGGCTTCGAGCCCGACGCGCACGTGGTGGTGCTCGACGGTTGCCGGCGCATCGGCTATCGCAGGCTCGTCGTGTGTCCGGGGCTCAAGCTCGACTGGCATGCGATCGACGGCCTCGCCGACACGCTCGGCCGCAACGGCGTCACGTCGAACTACCGCTACGATCTCGCGCCGTATACGTGGGAGCTGGTGCGCGCATTCCGCGGCGGCAATGCACTCTTCACGCAACCGCCGATGCCGATCAAGTGCGCGGGCGCGCCGCAAAAGGCGATGTACCTGTCGTGCGACCACTGGCGGCGCACGGGGCGCCTCGACGCCGCGAACGTCGAATTCCTGAATGCGGGCGGCGCGCTGTTCGGCGTCGCCGATTACGTGCCGGCGCTGATGGAGTACGTGAAAAGCTATGACATCGCGCTGTCGTTCGGCCACAACCTCGTCGCGATCGACGGGCCCGCGCGCCGTGCGACGTTCTCGCGCGCGCTGCCGGAAGGCGGCAGGGAAACCGTCGAGCGTTCGTTCGACATGATCCACGTCGTGCCGCCGCAGAAGGCCCCCGATTTCGTACGCGCGAGCCCGCTCGCCGACGCGGCCGGCTGGATCGACGTCGATCCGGCGACGCTGCGCCACAAGCAGTTTCCGGACATCTACGCGCTCGGCGACGTCACCAACACGACCAATGCGAAAACGGCCGCGGCCGCCCGCAAGCAGGCGCCCGTCGTCGCGCACAACCTGCTCGCGTCGCTCGGCCGCGCACAGGGCGACGCCGCGTACGACGGCTACGGTTCGTGCCCGCTCACCGTCGAGCGCGGCAAGATCGTGCTCGCCGAATTCCTGTACGGCGGCAAGGTCGCGCCGACCTTCCCCGCCTGGCTGATCGACGGCAAACGGCCATCGCGGCTCGCGTGGCTGCTGAAGGAACGCGTGCTGCCGCCGCTCTACTGGAAGGCGATGCTCAAGGGCCGCGAATGGCTCGCGAAGCCCGCGATCGCCCGTTGACCGGAGCGCGATGACGTCATGCTGATTTCCCTCGTACTCGGCGGCTTCGTCGGTGCCGTGCTCGGCCTGACCGGCGCCGGCGGCGGCATTCTCGCGGTGCCGGCCCTCGTCGTCGGGATGAGCTGGCCGATGCAGCAAGCGACGCCGGTCGCGCTCGTCGCGGTAGCCGGCAGCGCCGCGCTCGGCGCGCTCGAAGGCTTCCGCCGCGGGCTCGTGCGCTATCGCGCGGCGCTGCTGATGGCCGTGGCCGGCGTGCCGCTGACCACGCTCGGCGTGCGACTCGCGCACGTACTGCCGCAGCGCCTGCTGCTCACGTTGTTCGCGCTGACGATGCTGGTCGTCGCCAGCCGCCTGCTACGACAGGCGCTGCGGCGGCAGACGACCGACGCGGACGCGTCGCCGCTGTGCGTCGGCCGCGTGAATCCCGATACGGGCCGGCTCGTGTGGTCGTGGCCCGTGGGCATCGCGCTGGCGTCGACCGGCGCGGTCACGGGCCTGATGACGGGATTGCTCGGTGTCGGCGGCGGCTTCGTGATCGTGCCGATGCTGCGCAAGTTCACGAACGTGTCGATGCATGGGGTGGTCGCGACGTCGCTGATGGTGATCGCGCTGGTCGGTACCGGCGGCGTGTTCGCGACGCTCGTGTCGGGCACGCGCGCGCCGCTCGACGTGACGCTGTGGTTCAGCGTCGCGACCGCGCTCGGCATGGCCGCCGGCCGCGGCGCGTCGCGCCACCTCGCCGCGCGGCACGTGCAGGCCGGGTTCGCGGCCGTGCTCGTCTGCGTCGCGCTGGGATTGCTGGCGAAGGCGGCGCTCGGCGCATAAACGCCGGCGATGGGCCGGCGATCGTTACGCGCCGCCAAACAAAACGCCCGGGCCGACTCGTCGTCGGCACCGGGCGTTTTTCTTGAAGGCCACAACCGCCGTATCAGGCCGCAAACCCCGCCATCCGCTTGCGTTCCTGACGCAGCATCACGAAGTTCGCGATCACGACGCCGGCCGTCACCGCGATGATGAACAGCGTCGCGAGCGCGTTCATCTCCGGGTTCAGCCCGAGGCGCACGCGCGAGAACACGACGAGCGGCAGCGTCGTCGAGCCGGGGCCCGACAGGAACGCCGACAGCACGAGGTCGTCGATCGACAGCGTGAACGACAGCAGCCAGCCCGCGATCAGCGCCTGCGAGATCAGCGGCAGCGTAATCGTGAAGAACACCTTCAGCGGCGTCGCGCCGAGATCGAGCGCGGCTTCTTCCAGCGACGGATTCAGCTCGCGCACGCGCGACTGCACGATGATCGCGACGTACGAGATGCACAGCATCACGTGGCCGAGCCAGATCGTGAACACGCCGCGCTCGGCCGGCCAGCCGATCCACTTCGCGAGCTCGATGAACAGCAGCAGCAGCGAGATCCCCTGGATCACCTCGGGGATCACGAGCGGCGCGTTGATCATCCCGCTGAACAGCGCGAAGCCGCGAAAGCGGCCCATCCGCGCGAGCACGAAGCCGGCCCACGTGCCGATGAACACCGACGCGAACGCGGTCAGCACGCCGATCTTCAGCGACAGCCACGCGGCCGTCAGCAACTCGTCGTCCTCGACGAGCGCCTCATACCAGCGGAACGAGAAACCCGACCACACGGTGACGAGCTTCGACTCGTTGAACGAATAGACGATCAGGCTGATGATCGGGATGTACAGGAACGCGAAGCCGACGAACAACGCCGCGAACTGCAGGTAGCGATTCGGCTTCATCGACGGCCTCCCTGTTCCTTCGCCTGGAAGTGCTGGAACATCGCCATCGGCACGAGCAGCAGCAGCACCATCGCGCAGGTCACGGCAGACGCCATCGGCCAGTCCGCGTTGTTGAAGAACTCGTTCCACATCACGCGGCCGATCATCAGCGTATTCGCGCCGCCGAGCAGCTCCGGAATCACGTACTCGCCGACCGCCGGGATGAACACCAGCAGGCAGCCCGCGATGATCCCGTTCTTCGACAGCGGCAGCGTGATCTGCACGAACGCCTTCCACGGCTTCGCGCCGAGGTCGTACGCGGCTTCGAGCAGGCGCAGGTCCATCTTCACGAGGTGCGCGTAGAGCGGCATCACGAGGAACGGCAGGTACGAATACACCATCCCGATGTACACCGCATAGTTCGTGCGGTACAGCTCGATCGGCGTATGCGTGAGCCCGATCCACATCAGGAAGTTGTTCAGGAGCCCGTTGTTCTTCAGGATCCCGATCCAGGCATACACGCGGATCAGGAACGACGTCCAGAACGGCAGCATCACGCCCATCATCAGCAGGTTGCGGGTGGCCGGGTTCGAGCGCGCGATGTAATACGCCATCGGATAGCCGAGCAGCAAACACAGCAGCGTCGTGATCGCGGCGACCCACACCGAGTTCACGTAGGTCGCGAAATACAGGCTGTCCGTGAACAGGAACGCGTAGTGCGACAGGTTCAGCGCGACGTGCACGACGCCGTCGGCGTACGACGCGAGCTCCGTATACGGCGGGATGCCGAGCTGCAGCTCCGCGAAGCTGATCTTCACGACCAGCACGAACGGCACGAGGAAGAACAGCACGAGCCACGTGAACGGCCCGGCCACGACCGCCGTGGCGCCCGTCAGGTTGAAGCGCCGCACCGGCCACTCGAGCAGGGACTTGAACGCGTTCATGACGTCAGCACCACGCCGGCGGTCGCGCTCCAGCGCACGTAGATCTCGTCGGCGAGCACCGGCGTGTCGAGTTCGGAAATCGCGAGGCTCGACACGTTCGCGATCACCGTCTTGCCCCCGTCGAGCTTCACGTGATACAGCGAATAGCCGCCCATGTACGCGACGTTGCTGATCCGGCCGCGCGCCCAGTTGAACGCGCCTTCGGGCGGCTTGCGCGTGAGCGCGATCCGCTCGGGGCGCACCGACACCGTGACCGGCATCCCGAGCGGGCCCGAGATCCCGTGGCTCACGTACAGCCGGCTCGGCAGTTCCGGCGATTCGATGTACACGTGATCGGGTTCGTCCTCGACCGTCACGCCGTCGAACAGGTTCGTCGAGCCGATGAATTCGGCCGAGAAGCGGCTGTTCGGGTATTCGTACACTTCGTTCGGCGAGCCGATCTGCACGATCTGCCCTTCGCTCATCACCGCGAGGCGGTTCGCCATCGTCATCGCCTCTTCCTGGTCGTGCGTGACCATGATGCAGGTGACGCCGACCTTGTTCAGGATGTTGACGAGTTCGATCTGCGTGCGCTGGCGGATCTGCTTGTCGAGCGCGGACATCGGCTCGTCGAGCAGCAGCAACTTCGGGCGCTTGACCAGCGAGCGCGCGAGCGCGACGCGCTGCTGCTGGCCGCCGGACAACTGATGTGGCTTGCGCTTCGCATACTTGCCCATCTGCACGAGTTCGAGCGCGGAAGCGACGCGCGCCTTCAGCTCGGCCTTCGGCGTGCCTTCCTGCTTCAGCCCGAACGCGACGTTCGACTCGACCGACATGTGCGGGAACAGCGCATACGACTGGAACATCATGTTCACGGGCCGCTTGTACGGCGGCATCTGCGCGAGGTCCTCGCCGTCGATCAGGATCTTGCCCGACGTGACCGTCTCGAGGCCCGCGAGCATCCGCAGCAACGTCGACTTGCCGCAGCCCGAGCTGCCGAGCAGCGCGAACAGCTCGCCCTGGCGCACGGTCAGGTTGACGCTGCGCACGGCTTCGGTGTCGCCGAATTTCTTGACGACGTCGACGATCTGGACAAAGTTCTCGGCGCGCGCATCGGCGCCGGAGGAGGAAACGGAGAACGGCGCGCCCGCGACCGGCGCGCCCGACTGGCTATTCATGATGTGCTGCTTCTCTCCTGCGTTAGACGAACAAAGCCCCCGGGGGCACCAGGGGCTTCATGACTGCGGGTTCACTTCGGCTCGCGTCAGCGGCCCGACTTCAGCTCGGTCCACAGACGCGTCTGCAGACGCTGGATTTCAGGCGGCAGCGGCTTGAGCAGGAACAGCGTCTTCACGACGTCGGCCGGCGGATACACGGCCGGGTCGTTCGCGACGTCGGGCCGCACGTACTTGCGTGCCTCGGCGTTCGCGCTCGGGTAGTACACCGCGTTCGTGATCGCCGCATGCACCTTCGGATCCTCGATGTAGTTGATCCACTGCAGCGCGGCTTCCTTGTTCTTCGCATCCTTCGGGATCGCCATCACGTCGAACCACACCGGCGCGCCGCCCTTCGGAATGTAGTACTCGACCTTGTACGGCTTCTTCGCCTCGATCGCACGATGCTTCGCGATCACGACGTCGCCCGACCAGCCGAACGCGAAGCAGATGTCGCCGCCGACCAGGTCGTTGATGTAGCCCGACGAGTTGAATTGCGTGATGTACGGACGGATCTTCTTCAGCACGTCCATCGCGGCCTTGTAGTCGGCCGGGTTCGTGCTCATCGGATCCTTGCCGATGTAGTGCAGCGTCGCCGCGAACATCTGGTCGGGTGCGTCGAGCACCGACACGCCGCAGGTCTTCAGCTTCGCGAGGTTTTCCGGCTTGAACAGGATGTCCCAGTTGTCGAGCGGCACCTTGCCGAGCGCCTGCTGCGCCTTCGTCAGGTTGTATGCGAGGCCGGTCGTGCCATATGCCCAGGGCACCGAATACTTGTTGCCCGGGTCCGCGCCGGCGACGAGCGCCATCAGTTGCGGATCGAGGTACTTGAGGTTCGGCAGCTTCGACTTGTCGAGCGGCGCGAAGATGCCGGCGGCGATCTGCTTGCCCGCGTAGTTGCTGGTGGGCACGACGATGTCGTAGCCCGAGCTGCCGGTCAGCAGCTTCGCCTGCAGCGTGTCGTCGCTGTCGTAGTTGTCGTAGCGAACCTTGACGCCCGCCTGCTTCTCGAAGTTCGGGATCGTGTCCTTCGCAATGTAGTCCGACCAGTTATAGACATTGAGCTGCGTATCCTTCGCCGCTGCCGCCGACGCCCCCACGCACAGCGCGAGCGCTGCGAACCGGCCCACTACCTTTGCTTTCATCCCGTTCTCCCTTCGGCCGGACGCGTTGCCCGGCTGCCGTCTGCCTCGTCATGGCGGCGCATTCTGGCGCGCCGCCCCTCGAAAACCCCGAAAACTACCATCATTCGCGCCCCGTCACAAAAAAATCATGCCGGTGTCGCGCAAACGGAACAGATTCCCGCCGCCGGTCGGTCGAACCGCCCGTGCGGCGGGGCGTTCCGGGGGAATTCTATCGGGTAATCGGCGGCTGTCCACCGGGAAAAACGGGCAGCGGCGAAGCGGCGTTCGGATGGCGCGCGGGTCCGCCCGGCGCCGGCGGCCGGCCGGGCCGTCGCGATGCATTAAAATGGCGGCTGACGATTCAACTGCGCGAACCCTCCCGATGGCCTCCAATCTTCACGACCTCCCCGACAGCCCCTGCATCGGCGTGTGCTCGACGCTCTTCGACGAAGTCTGCAAGGGCTGCGGCCGCACGGCCGCCGAAGTGTCGAACTGGGTGTTCCTGAGCGACGACGAAAAGCGCGCGGTGTGGGAGCGCATCACGCGCGAAGGCACCGCGATGCGTTTCCAGTACGACAAGCTGTAAATCCACTGCACAAAAAAAGAGCGGCATGCCGACCGCCATGCCGCCAACCCCAACTCTGTTCCTTTCGCGCGAGCGCGTCGTGTCTAGAACTTCATCCCGACGCCGATGCCGACGATCAGCGGATCGATGTGCAGCGTGCCGATGCCCTTGTCGCCGAGCGTCGCATCGGTGCTCATCCAGATCTTCTTCACGTCGACGTTCATGAACACCTTCTTCGTCAACTGCACGTCCACGCCGAACTGCAGTGCCGGACCGAAGCTGCTCTTGTTGATCGACACGCCCTCGCCGCCGACGTTGAGCCCGTTGTTGTAGAAGTACGTGTAGTTCAACCCGGCGCCGACGTACGGACGCACCTTGCCCGCATGGTTGAAGTGATACTGCAGCAGCAGCGTCGGCGGCAGCACGCCCACGCCGCCGAGATTGCCGAGGCTCGACGTCATTTGATGCCGCGACGTGCCGAGGATCAGTTCGACGCCGAGGTAGTCGCGGATCATGTACGTGAAGTCGAGCTCGGGCACGATCGCGTTGTTCACGCCGGTGTTGATCGCGCCGAGCGTGTCGCTCGCGCGCTCGTTCGGCTGGATGCTGATCGCGCGAAGCCGGACCAGTACGTCACCCTGATTGATGCCGTCGCCGGGCGACGCCGCGTGCGACAGCGACGGCATCGCGACGAAGCTGGCCGCGACGGCGGCTGCGGTGACACATGTTCGAATCGTTTTATGCATGGTACGGACCCCCAAAGAATGGTTTCCATTCTCCCTGTAGGGTCTTTTCGTCATCTTGATATTGGTCAAGCCAGCGTAAACGTGGGACGGTTTGCCGCAGGCTCGGTCGCACTGCCCGTCAGCAGCAGGTCGAGCAGATCGCGCACGCTGCGGATCGCGCGGCCGAACGGCAATGCTTCGCGGCCGCGGAAGAACAGCCCGTTCGAGACGTCGCCGCGCAGCGCGGCCGCAAGCCGCGTGTCGATGCAGAAGTGGCCGAATTTCTCGATGCCGTCGCGCAGCCCGCATACGCTCAGGCATTCGAGCGCGGTCGGGCAGCGCTGCTTGAACGCGCCGAGCTTGTTGCGAATGCGCGTCTCGTTGCGCAGGTAACGATCGAGCCACGGCGTCTTCACCGCGCGTGCCGGCAGCCCCGTCACGCTGACGAATTCGACGATGTCGTCGGGCGTCGCATCGGCGAGCACACGCTTGAAGTGCGGATGCGCGTCGCCTTCTTCCGTCACCGCGAACGGCGTGCCCACCTGCACACCGTTCGCGCCGGCCGCGAGCGCCGCGCGCACCGTGTCGTGACTGTTGATCCCGCCGGCCACGATCAACGGGATCGTGTCGCGGGCGAGGCCGAGCGACGCCATCACCTGCGCGGTCTCGTCGAGCACGCGCGCGAAATCGAAACGACCGTCGTGCATGTCGTCGATCTGCGTGACGCCGAGGTGGCCGCCCGCGTGCGCCGGATGCTCGATCACGATCGCATCGGGCAGCCGCCCCTTCTTCATCCACTTCTTCAGCACCAGCGCGATCCCGCGGCTGTCCGACAGGATCGGAATCAGCGCGATGTCGTGCCCTTGGGTGAGATCGGGCAGATCGAGCGGCAGGCCCGCGCCCATCACGATCGCGTCCGCGCCCTCGTCGCACGCGACCCGCACGTAGTCCGCATGCGCGCTCACCGCCTTCATCACGTTGACCGCGATCATCCCGCGCCCTTCGCTGTACGTCTTCGCGAGACGGATCTCGCGCGCGAGCGCGTCGAGGTTCGCCGCCTCGAGCGTCGCGCGATCGGGGTGCGCGCGGCAACGCGCGAGCAGGTCCGCATGATGGTGACGCAGGTCGATGCTCGCGATCGTGCCGACCGCGCCTTCGCGCGCGACGCTGCCCGCCAGCCGGTGCGCGGAGATGCCGACGCCCATGCCGCCCTGCACGACCGGCAGCAAGGTGCGGCCGCGGATCGTCAGCGGCGGAAAGGAAGTGCGTACGGTCATCTGAAACCTCGTCGGAACATCGAAATCGCGATGATCGACGATCCACCGCCGCGCACCTTGACGGCCGTCAATAAAAAACGGCACGCGAGCGTGCCGTTGCGCGGTCATGCGGGATGAAACGCTCAGGCCGGCTTCGCCGGCCTCAGTTGCATCGACTTGTATTCGAGGTATTCCTCGAGCCCGTACACGCCGTTCTCGCGGCCGTGCCCCGACTGCTTGAAGCCGCCGAACGGCGCGGCGGCGTTCCACGTGCCGCCGTTGATGTCGACCTGCCCCGTGCGGATGCGGCGCGCGACGCGCATCGCGCGTTCGTCGCTGCCGGCCCACACCGCGCCGCCGAGCCCGTACGGCGAATCGTTCGCGATCCGCACGGCCTCGTCTTCGTCGCGATACGTGATGATCGACAGCACCGGCCCGAAGATCTCTTCCTGCGCGATCGTCGCTTTCGGATCGACGCGGCCGAACACGGTCGGTTTCACGAAGAAGCCCTTCGCGAGCCCTTCCGGCAAACCGGTGCCGCCCGTCACGAGTTCCGCGCCTTCGTCGATGCCTCGCTGGATGTACGCCTGCACGCGCTGCTGCTGCGCGGCCGACGCCAGCGCGCCGAGGCGCGTCGTGTCCTGCCGCGGGTCGCCCGCGACGTACGTTTCGGCCGCGGCCTTCGCGATCTCGCGCGCTTCGTCGTAGCGGGCTTCAGGCACCAGCATCCGCGTATGCGCGGAGCAGGTCTGGCCCGCGTTCAGGTAGCACGCGTTGACCGTGCCCTTCACCGCCGTCGCGAAATCGGCATCGTCAAGGATCACCGACGCCGACTTGCCGCCCAGCTCCAGCGCGACGCGCTTGACGCCCGCGGCCGCCAGCTCGGCCACGCGCTTGCCCGCGCGCGTCGAGCCGGTGAACGACACCATGTCGACGTCCGGATCGGTGACCAGCACCTCGCCGACGACCGGGCCATACCCGCACACGAGGTTGAACACGCCGGCCGGCAGCCCGGCTTCGTGGATCGCTTCGGCGAGCATGAACGCGTTGAGCGGCGCGACTTCAGACGGCTTCAGCACCACCGTGCAGCCGGCCGCGAGCGCCGGCGCGACCTTCAGCGTGATCTGGTTGAGCGGATAGTTCCACGGCGTGATCGCCGCGACGACGCCGACCGGCTCGCGCACCACCAGCGAATTGCCGACCCGCGCCTCGAATTCGAACGATTCGGCGAGCTTCGCGTACGCCTTCCAGTTGTAGACCGGGCCGCCGACCTGGATCGCGCGCGACAGCTTGATCGGCATGCCGACTTCGCCGGTGATCGACTGCGCGAGTTCCTCGCTGCGCGCCTGCAGATGCTCGACGATCTTGCGCAGATAGCCCGCGCGCGTCGCGGCCGGCGTGGCCGCCCACGCGTCGAAGGCCGCGCGCGCCGCGCGGATCGCGTCCTGCGCGTCGGACGCGACGCCCTCGGGAATCCGGCCGATCACGGCTTCGGTGCCCGAATCGATCACGTCGATCGCGCCGGCGCCGGCCGGTTTGCGCCACGCGCCGTCGATGTAGAACTGGTCGTAGATTTTCATCGTGTTCCGCCTCCAGGGAAGCCGCCATTCTAGCGAGCGTTTCGGTGGCTGGTGTGACGAATGACAGCCATTCGAAAGGACCGGCGCGCCCTAGCGCCGGTGCTCCGCCGCGCGCCGCGCACGGCCGGCGCCGCACGCTTCGGGCCGCCGTCACGTCGGCATCCGCCCGGGTGCGCGGCCGGGCCCGCATCGTGCTATGTTTTTAGTATCGGCATCGGCCCGTTGCGGCCGGCGCCGCCCGGAATCGACGCACTTCGTGAGCGCTGCCATGTCCGACGCATCCCATACCCTCGGCTCGCAAGACCGCCTGGAGCTGCTTTGCTGGCTCACCTGCGGCAACCTCGGCGCGTTTTACCTGAACGAATCCTGGCCGGACGCCGCGTTCCAGGTCCAGGCCGCGCACCGCTGGCTCGACCGCCATCACCGCCAGGCCGACTGGCTCTCGGTCGCGCGGCTCGCGGCGCTCGCGCAGGACATCGCGAAGCGGCATGCGGGCTTCGTCGACGCGTCGTGGGCGCGCGACGCGGTCGAGGAAATCGTCGATACCGACGATCTCGACTATCGGGCCAAACTCGTGCAGTGGGTGTACGAGGACTGCTGCAAGGCGCTCGCCGACAAGCGGCTGGCCGATTGAGCGGCGCCGGCGCCGCCCGGTGCGCGAGTCGCGGTGTCGCCGGGCGCGACGCCCTTTCGCCGTGACGACCGTCACGGCCGGAACGATTGTCGGGGTACGGTGCATGCGCGCTGCCCCGGCGCCCGCACGCGCGAAGCGTCATACAATCGTCGCCGCCGGCCATTCGGCCGCCGCGGCCCGACCTCGATCTCGACCATGAAAGACACTCGCGTGGCGCTCGCCCATCGACTTCTGCTGATCGCCGGCGCATCGGCCGCACTGACGGCCGGCGCCGCCGGTGCTGCGCCCGCAGCCACGGCGGCCGCGGCCTGTGCATCGCCTGCGTTCGACCGTTACCCGGCACCGGCCGCCGCCGCCCGCGCGCCGCGCAAACCGGCTGCCGCGCCTCGGCTCACCAGCCACGAAGCGCGCCTCTATCGCACCGTTATTCGTGACGCGTTCGCGCAACCGGCCAACTTTGCCGGTCACTACCGCGTCGCGATCTGGGGTTGCGGAACGGATTGCCGAAATTTCGCGATCGTCGACAAGGACACGGGCGCGACGTACACGATGCCCGGCGTGACGGCCGTCTCGGGCGTGATGGGCAACGACGACGAGCGCGTCGACTTCCGTGCCGGCAGCAGGCTGCTGATCGTCGCCGGCTGCTTCAACGACGATTGCGGCGACGGCAATGCGAAAGCGGCCCGATTCTTCTACGAATGGACCGGCACCCGGCTGCGTCCGGTCGGCACGTGCCCACTGGCCATCGAGCCAGTTCAGTGAGCGGCCCGGGCAACCGATGACATCCATTCATTTCAGTTTCGACGACGGCCCCGGGCCCTCGACGCCCGCGCTGCTCGACGTCCTGCGCGATGCGTCGTGCACGGCGACCTTCTTCGTGCTCGGCAAGCATCTGGCGGGCGCGCTCGGCGTCGCAACGAGCATCGCGCGCGAAGGCCACCGGCTCGGCAACCACACCTATTCGCACGCGAAGCCGGGCGCGCTCGCGGACGCCGCACTGATCGACGAAATCGACATGACCGATGCGCTGATTCGCGATGTGTATCGCCGCGCCGGCGTTGCCGCGCCGGACGCGATCCCGCTGCGGCTGCCGTACGGGTTGATGCCGCACGACGATCGCGCCGCCGTGCTCGCGCGCCTGCAACGCGAACACACGAGCTGGACCGCGATACTGGACGACTGGCAACGGCCGGCGCCCTCGTCGCAAGCGCTGTTCGACGCGATGTGCGCGCATGTCGACGCGTGCACGGCGCAGCATCGCGACGTACTGTTCTGCCTGCACGACGGATCGCGGCACGGCGACGCGCGGCCCAACACGGTCGAAGCCGTGCGGCTGTTCCTGAACCGGCAGCGCGCCGACGCGCCGCCCCGCTAACCCGCCGGCACCGCCCCGTCCAGCAACCGGCGCCAGCCGCCGAGGAAACCGATGCCGGGCCCCGGCATCCACAGCCCGCGCTGCGCGGCTTCGAGATGGATCAGCGACTGGTCCGCGCAGAACAGCGTCGTCAGCGTGTCGTGGTTGTCGCGCAGCCAATCGGGCGCCGCATCCGGCCGCGTCGCCATATAAATGTGCAAGCAGGCCGTCCATCGCCCGCGGTCGAATACGAAGCCGTCGTCCCGACCCGCATCGCGCGACAGCGCGAACGACGCGAAGGCCGCCTCGAGCCATTGCGCGCCCTGCCCCACATCGTCGAAATCCAGCACGCCGTTCACCGCGTTGTCCACATACAGCAGGTTGCCCGCGTGATAGTCGCCGTGCAGCCACTGCACGGGCCCCGTGAGCCACGCCGCCGCCGCGTCGAGATGCGTGCCGATGCGCCGGATCACCGTGTCGTAGTCGTCGTGCAAGTCGGCTGGCAGCGACGGCATCGCGCGCGCCGCCACGCGTGCATGACGTGCGGACAGCCATGCGAGCGGCGCCGCTTCGCTCGCGGGGATCGCGGCCAGCGCCGTATGCAGATGCGCGAGCGTGCGCATCGCATCGATCGCTCCCGCGTGCCGGTCGTCCGGCAAACCGGGACGGCCGTCGATATGCTCGAACAGATGCAACCAGCTTCCGTCGGACGTCTGCACGCCGGTTTGCGCGTCGACGGTCGGCCGCAGCCGCGGCAGCGCGGGCAGCGTCGACGCCATGCGCGCCTCGCCGAGACGCGCGAGTATCGACGCCTCGCGCCGCATCTGCGCGACCGGCTTCCCGGCCCACGACACGCGCAACACCGTCCGCCCCGCATCGCACTCGACGAGATAGGTTTTGTTAGTATGGCCCGACGCCAGCGCGTGCAGGCGCGCCGGGCCGATGTCCCAGTACCGGTGAAGCCACGGTTCCAGCGTTTTCACGTCACTCCTACTCGTTGCATCGACCATGTCAGAGCGTCCTTCGGCCCGCATGCGGGACATCAACATCGAATGGCTGACGCGCGCCGGCGAATTCGGCCATCTGTTCCAGACCCGCTGGCTCGGCGAGCGCTTCTTCCATCTACCCGGCGACATGCTCGCGCTCCAGGAACTGATCTGGCGCGAGCGCCCCGACTGCATCGTGCAGACCGGCATCGCGGCGGGCGGCGGCGTGGTGTTCACCGCGTCGATGCTGGAACTGGCGGGCACCGAGGGCCGCGTCGTCGCGATCGAACCGCGCCTGCGCGACGAGGTTCGCCAGCGCCTGCAATCGCACCGGCTCGCCCATCGCATGATGCTGATCGAAGGCGAATCGTGCGCGGCCGACACGCTCGCCTCGGTGCGGGCGCAGATCCACGACGGCGCGCGCGTGATGGCGATCCTCGATCTCACGCATACGCACGCGCACGTGCTGCGCGAACTCGAATGCTATGCGCCGTTCGTGACGCCCGGCAGCTACGCGATCGTGATGGACACCATCATGGAGTACCTGCCCGAGTCGATGTTCGACGGCAAGCCGTACGGCCGCGGCAACAACCCGGCCACCGCCACACGCGAATTTCTCGCCCGCGACGACCGGTTCGAAATCGATCACGACATCGAGGACCGCGTGCTCATGACGCTGTCGCCAGGCGGCTTCCTGAAGCGAGTGCGCTGACCAGGCGGGCCGCTTGCGCGGAGCCGTCGCACGCGGCATAGCTGTCGCGGATCCGCGCCGCCTGTTCGCGCAACGATCCCGCACGCAACAGGCGTTCGAGCGCGCCGGTAATGGCCGCGATACCGGCCTGCCGCAGATCGAGCACGCAACCCGCGCCGGCCCGCTCGACGAAGTGCGCCGAATGGAACTGGTCGTTGCAGAACGGCGACAGCAGCATCGGCACGCCGCACGCGAGCGACTCCATCACCGAATTCGCGCCGCCGTGGCTGACGAACGCATGCGTGCGCCGCAGCAGCGCCAGTTGCGGTGCGTAACGCACCGCGATCACGCGTTCGTCGCCGGCCGGCAGCAGATCCGAATCGACCAGTTCGCCGACCGACAGCACCAGTTGCGCGGCGCTCGCGCGCGTCGCGTCGATGACCTTCGCGAACACCTCCGGGTGGTAGTAAAGCTGGCTGCCGAGCGACATGTAGACGAGCGGACGATCCGCGTCCAGGCGCTCCCATGGAAATGCCGTCTCGTCGCCGCGCGGGCCCGACGGCATCGCGGGGCCGACCAGATCGACACCGCGCGGCGGCGTGCCGACCAGCGCGTCGGTCGTGAACGCGAGCGTCAGGTGCGGCGACAGCACGTCGCAACCGCGAAAGCGTGCGTCGAGGCCGTAGCGCGCGAACAGGCGCGTGCGTTCCGGTGCGAGCCATCGCACCGTGCGCAGCAGTTCCGAATCGAGATCGTCGGGCAGCACCGGATTCAGCGAATTGGACATCGACACCCACGGCAGCCCTTCCAGCTCGGCGGCAATCGCCGCCGCATAGAGCAGCGGGTCGATCACGACCACGTCGGGCCGCCAGTCGCGCAGCACCGCGCGGATGCCGTCCACCTGCGCGGGCGCCAGATCGATCAGCAGCGTGCGGATCCAGTGCCGCAGCCAGTCGGCGTCGCGAATGTTCGCGGCGAAGCTCGCGCCGCGCGACAGGTCGTGGCGCTCGGGCGTCTCGCGCGGCCCGACGAACGCGAAGTCGCCGGCGCCGTCGAGCTGTGCGCTGATGTCGGCCGGCGCATAGAACGCGACGTCGCAGCCGGCCGCGCGCAAATGCTGGGCCGGGCCGATGCACGGATTGACGTGGCCCTTCTCGGGCACCACGCAGAACAGGATGCGTTTCATCAGCGGCTCAGGTTGGGCGATGCGCGGCATCGGGATGAAGGCGACCGAGATGATCGAGGATCAGTGTCAGCGTCGTCCACAGCACGCGTTCGGTATCCGTCTGCAAAGTGGGTGTGGCAAGGCCGAGCGTGTCGGCCAGCGCATGCGTGCGGTCGCGATCGAGCAGCGGCGCCAGATTCATCGCCGGCGCGAGCCGCCCGCGCTTCGGGCCGTGCACGAGACGCTCCGGCAGGTTCAGGCGCGCGCCGAGATCGCGCAGGCACTGCTTGTCCGGGTCGGGCGCGATGCTCGTCAGATGCGCGACGACGGCGGCGTCGATGAACGGCGGATGCAGATCGACCGACGCGGCGTCGAACAACGCATGGCACAGCGGCAGATAGTTGGCCGACCGGTCGCGGCGCAACACCTGGTCCGCGCCGTCGCCGGTGATCGCCACCTCGACGCCGTCCGCCGCCATCGCGTCGGCCAGCAGCAGCTTCGCGACCGGATGCAGGTTGAACATCGGCTCCTCGACCGCGTGCGTCGTCCTCGGCAGCGCCGCGATGAAATCGGCCTCGTTCGCGCGCACGATCTTCACGTTCGCCTGCATCTGCGCGGCGAGTTCGAGCGCCGCGTCGCGTTCGCAGTAATCGGGCATGTCGGTCGCGAGGATGTAGGCCGTCACGTGCCGCAGCGCGCCGAGTTCGCGCAGCAACGCGAGCAGCAGCGCCGAATCGAGCCCGCCGCTCAGCGCCAGCGCGACGCGCTTGCCGCTGTCGAGCGCGCGGTGCAGCGACGCGCGCAGCGCGGTGTCGAGATCGGCTGGCTGCGGCCGCTCGGGCGCCGGCTGTACCGTCAGCCCTTGTGGCGACCGGATCAGTTGGTGGCCGGGCGGCACCGCGAGCACGTCGCGCAGCACCGTGCGGCCGATGAGGCGCTCGCCGCTCAGGTAGCCAGCGATGGCCGCCGTGTCCGGCGCGCCGGCCGGTTGCCCCGACGCCCGCAATACCGCGCGGATGCCGGACGCCGACACGCCGCTGCGCGGATGGTAGTGCAGACGATCGAAACCGAACGGGTCGCGCGTGCCGACGATCATGGATAACGAGCCTTCAAGGTGTTCACTTCAATGCGTTTCAGGATGCGATGCGGCGCCACCGGCGCGCTGCCGCCCTGGCAATGCAGACAGGCTTCGAGCGGCGTCTCGCGTTGCAGATAGGCAAGCATCGCGTCGAGCATGCCCGCGTCGTCGCGCAGTGCCAGGCCGTCGGCCTGAAAATCCTTCTCGCCCTTGTACAGCGTGTGGAAGTGCGCGGGACGCGTGCACGTGTAGAACATGCCGTCGCGAATCATATGGCAGCGCTCGCGGATCCAGCAATCGTGATACAGGCGTCGGACTTCATCGCGATCCGTGCCGGGCCGCGCACGGTTCATCGTCGTGAACACGTTCTGCACCTTCCAGTTCAGCCGCACGTCGAAGCGCGCGGCCTGATGCTCGACATGCGCGATCAGGTCGGCGGAAAGCGCGGGTTTCGGATAGCGCGAGATCGTCAGCGCATCCACTGCCTGCCAGAACGCGTCGGGCATCTCGCCGAGCTTCAGGCCGTTCGTCGTGACCGAGATCACGGGCGCGATGCCGGTGCCGCGCACGCGCTCGACGAGTTCGACGAGCGCCGGATGCAGCAACGGTTCGCCGCCGACCAGCTTGAACATGCGCGGGCGCAACACCTTCGCGGCCTTGCGCAGATCGGCTTCGATCGATTCGGGACTCGCGTACCACTCGGGCAGCAGCGGCGACAGCGAGCAGCATTCCGCACAGGTCAGGTTGCAGTGATCGACGATATGTGCTTCCAACGAGCGCGTCTGGACGCGCCCGTCCTCGACGCGGTAATCGCGATCCAGCGGCGGCGGAAACACATGCTGCCGCTCGCCGGCGCGCAGCGGATTCGGGATCTCGTTCGGATTCGCACTCACATCAGCTTCCTGTTTCCATGCAGCGGGAAAAGAAATCGATCAGACGGTCACGCGCGTCCACCATCGCGGACGCCATCGTCATCGCGCCGTTCAGGTGCGACGCGAAGCGCGACGGATCGTCGAGCCAGCCTTGTACGATCCACAGCTTGAGCGCGTGCTGCACGCATGCGGCATCGACCGCCCACGCGATGTACGCCGGGTTTGCCGGCCGCACGCGCAGGTACGCACGCACGAACGCTTGCGCGAGGTGCGGTGCCTCCAGCGGCAAATGATTCAGGCAGCGCACCAGTTCGTATTCGCGCGGCGCGCCGATCGACGCTTCCCAGTCGACGATCAACGGCGGCAGCGTGCCCGTGAACAGATAGTTGAACTGGTTGTAGTCGTTGTGGATCGGGTGCTGCGGATCGTCGGCCGGAAACGCATCGATGCTGCCGGGATAGTAGCGGTCGAGCATGCGTAGCGCGAGATCGACGTAGCGGCGCAGGTTCGTGGCGTCGGCGGCGTTCGCATCGGCTCGATCAAGTGCATCCAGCAGACTGCGGCGCACCGCGTCCGCGTCGATCGAGGTCAACCGTGCGCGGATCGTATCGAGCGACGGCAGGTGCAGTCGTTCGAGGCTCACGTGCAACGCGGCCAGGCTCGCGCCGAGCGCACCCCATTCGGCTGGCGAAAACGTATCGTAGGTTTTGAATTGCCCGGCTTCCCAGCGCGTCAGCATCGCATGGGAATGTTGTCCTGACCAAAGCGATTCGCCGGACGTCGTGCGCTTCAGCGTCTGCACGTGGAAGCGAGTATCGCCGTGCGTTTCGAGATGCGTGAGGACAGCGGTTTCCTTGACCGCACGCGCATGGTGTTCGAGCGCATAGAGCTTGACCGCCACGCCCGCGCCGCTGTCAGCCGGCAGATGCCACACCCGCTCACTGACTTGCGTCGGCGGCCCGCCGCGATCGAGCCCGTAGGCGTCGCGAATCTCGTCGAAGGTGACGGCGAGCGAATCCATTCAGATATGCTCGGCCGGCCCGTGCCGATACGGATGACCGGTCAGGAACGTGTTGTGTCCGACGTAGCGCAGCTTGTACATCGCCGGCCGGAACAACACCGACGGATCGTTGTTCGCGATGCCGAGCAGCGGGTAGAGGTCGTGCCGTACGAAGAACGCGTTGTTGCCCATGTCGTCGCAGCAGACGAGTTCATAGCCTTTCTGGCGGCCGAGGTGCACGAGCGATTCGAGGCTCGCGCCGTAATAGGTCGAGCCGTCCCATTCGTGGTCCGGATTGAAGCACATGACCCAGCGCTCGGGCGGCGTGTAGTACGGGTTGTATTCGATCACGACGATGCGCGGCTGGAACGCTTGCATGCCGCGCCACACCCAGTAGTCGTTGCCGTCGATGTCGATCGACAGCAGATCGAAATCGGTCGGTACGTTCGCATCGGCGAGCAGTTGATCGACCGTATCGGGCTGCACGCGATCGTGGTGCAGGCGGACGCGCTCCGCGCCCGCGTAGTGCGCGGCAAGCTTGCCGAACCGGTATGCGCTGCCTTCCACGAGTACGCCGGCCCAATCCTGTTCGCGCAGCAGCCGCGCGGTGTTGCTGTTGCGCAGGCCGTCGCTTGCGCCGATATCGACGCAGAAGCGGTTGGTCGGTGTGAGGCGCTCCATCAGGCGCGACAGGATGCCCTCCTCGGCGCCCTGTGCGTACAGGCTGGGCGCAAGGCCGGACAGGTCGAGCGGGAGAGGATGGTCCTGCATCGAGGGCGGCTCCGGGGTGAAATGGGGAATGATGGGGGCGTTGGGTGGGTAATTTACCTGAAGTCGATTACGCGGAGGAAACTGGAAAGCGCCGCGTGGCGGGGTTTGGCCGCGGGGAAATGAAAAAGCCCGCATCGACATTGCTGTCGATGCGGGCCTGTAGCGCTTCTGGCGGCTCGCTCCGTGTGGTGATGCTTAAGCTCGACTCACGACCGGAGGAAACCTCAGGACACTTACTCCTGCCCCTGACTCGTCAGGAACTCCTCGTAATTCCCACCGAAGTCGAACAGCGTCCCGTCCGTCTTCACTTCGATGATCCGGTTCGCCAGCCCGCTCACGAACTCACGGTCGTGCGACACGAAAATCAGCGTGCCTTCGAACTGCTCGAGCGCGATCTGCAGCGACTCGATCGACTCCATGTCCATGTGGTTGGTCGGCTCGTCCATCAGCAGCACGTTGTGGCGGCCGAGCATCAGCTTGCCCCAGATCATGCGGCCCTTCTCGCCGCCCGACAGCACCTTCACCGACTTCCTGATGTCGTCCGACGAGAACAGCAGGCGGCCCAGCGTGCCGCGCACCATTGTTTCGTCGTCGCCGTCCTTGCGGTACTGGTCGATCCAGTCCATCAGCGTGATGTCGTTCGGGAATTCCTCGTACGTGTCCTGCGGCATGTAGCCGACGTTCGCGTTCTCGGACCACTTCACCGTGCCGTGATCGAGCGGCAGCGCGCCGAGCAGCGAACGCAGCAGCGTCGTCTTGCCCGCGCCGTTCTCGCCGATGATCGCGATGCGCTCGCCCGGCTGCACCGACAGGTTGAAGTTCTGGAAGATCGTGCGCTCGTACTTCTTCGTGATCTCTTCGGCGACCACCGCGACGTTGTGCAGCTTCTTCTCGAACTCGAAACGGATGAACGGATTCTGGCGCGACGACGGCTTGAATTCCTCGATCTTGATCTTGTCGATTTGCTTCGCGCGGCTGGTGGCCTGGCGCGCCTTCGACTTGTTCGCCGAGAAGCGGCGCACGAAGTCCTGCAGTTCGGCCACGCGTTCCTTCGCACGCGTATTCGCCGCGGCCTGGCGCTCGCGCGCCTGTGCCGATGCGAGCATGTAGTCGTCGTAGTTGCCCGGCCAGACCTTCAGCGTGCCGAAGTCCATGTCGGCCATGTGCGTGCATACCGAATTCAGGAAGTGACGATCGTGCGAGATGATGATCATCGTCGAGTTGTACTCGTTGAGCGTCTGCTCGAGCCAACGAATCGAGTTGATGTCGAGGTTGTTGGTCGGTTCGTCGAGCAACAGCACGTCCGGCTTCGAGAACAGCGCCTGCGCGAGCAGCACGCGCAGCTTCCAGCCCGGTGCGACGTCGGCCATCGTGCCGTTGTGGAACTTCTCCTCGATGCCGATGCCGAGCAGCAGCGCACCCGCGCGTGCTTCGGCGTCGTAGCCGCCGTATTCGGCGAACTTGCCTTCGAGCTCGGCCGCGTGCATGTAGTCGTCGTCGGTGGCGTCCGGGTTCGCGTAGATCGCGTCACGCTCGGTCATCGCGGCCCACATCTCGGTATGGCCCATCATCACGACGTCGAGCACGCGCACGTCTTCGTACGCGAACTGGTCCTGGCGCAGCTTGCCGAGGCGGACGTTCGGCTCCAGCGCGACGTTGCCGGCGCTCGGCTCGAGGTCGCCGCCGAGGATCTTCATGAAGGTCGACTTGCCACAGCCGTTCGCGCCGATCAGACCGTAGCGGTTGCCCTCGCCGAATTTGACCGAGATATTCTCGAACAAGGGCTTCGGCCCGAATTGCATCGTGATGTTGGCAGTAGAAAGCACGGCAGGTCCCGTTAAGAGAGAAATCGACGGAAAACCGTGTATTTTAGCAGGTGTCGGAGAAACTGCCGACCGCCCCGCCCCGGCAGCGTATTCCCGGCCCTCCCGCCGGCCGCCCGCCGGCCCGTCAACATGACGGCACGCGCGTCACCGCCGTCTCACCGGAATCCCGCATGCTCGCCAGCCAGCTTCGCGAACAACTCGTCGGCGCATGGCGCCTCGTGTCGTACGAAATCCGCCCGCGCGACGGGAGCACCGTTACCTATCCGCTCGGCCGCGACGCGCGCGGCTGGATCCTGTACACGCCCGACGGCTACATGTCCGCGCAACTGATGGCGGCCGGCCGCCCGCCCTACGCGGACGGCGACCTGCAAGGCGGGAGCGTCGAGGAGCGCGCGGCCGCGGCGCACGGCTACATCGCGTATTCAGGCCCCTTTAGCGTCGACGACGACGGCACGTTGACCCATGAAATGGACGTCAGCCTGTATCCGAACTGGATCGGCAACGTCCAGCAGCGTGTCGTGAGCCTGGACGGCGACCGGCTGCAGCTCGGCACCGCCGGACCGGTGCGGATCCGCGGCCGGGAGGTCGACCCGGTGCTCGTCTGGGCACGCGCCCGCCGTTGAGCGCGCTGGCCGCGCAGCACGGTCGGCGCTCAGCCAGGCGCGGCAACGACGCCGAGGCCGCACGGCGGCGCATGCCGCGCCCGTGGCCGCGCGTCACTTGCCGGCCTTCGCCGCCCCCTTCTGCGCCGCCTTGGCCTTCAGCTGCCCGAACAGTTCCGAGCACGGCACGTCGCGATTGTTGCTCGGCGCGATCAGCGGGATCAGCGCCGCGAACGGGTTGAGCAGCCCGAGCCCGACCATCGCACCGGCGCGCAGCGCGAGCGCGCCCGCATCGACGCCGACCTTCGGGTTCTTGAACGTGCCCTTCGCATACAACGGCGAGCGCAGCGAGAAGATCCGGAAGCCCTTCGTGTGCGGATGGATCTTCAGGTCGATCGATTCGTCGCGCAGGTTGATCGGGCCGTCGACGTTGATCAGCGCATCGTCGGTATCGAGCGCGAACACCTTCGGGTCGAGCATGCCGTCGGTCGCCACGAAGTCGATCGCCGCGCAGTTGATGTTGACGTCGCGGTTGCCGAACAGCTTCTCGTAGACCACGTTCGCGACGTTCAACCCTGCGGCCTCCATCAGCAAGCGACTGATGCGGCCGTTGGTGATCAGCGCCTTCACTTCGCCGGTCGATGTCGCCGCGAGCGCGGCCGGCGAATTGCCCGTTGCCGACAGCGACGCATCGCCGTTGATTTCGCCGAGGGCCGTCTGCATCACCTTCTGCGTCGGGAACAGCTGCTTGAGCTTCAGATGCCGCGCAGCCAGCGTGAAGCGGCCCTTCAGCGGCGTACGGCTGCCGTCGAGATGCGCATTCGTCGCGAGCGTGCCGCCCGCGACGCCGAACTGCAACGGCTCGAGCGTCAGCACGCCGTCCTGCAGCAGGATATGCGTGTACAGGTCGGTGATCGGCAACTGCGGGCTCTTGATCAGCTTGCGGCCGGTGAACTTCACGTCCGCATCGATCGCGCTCCACCGTTCGGTGCGGAACGCCGCGACCGGCAGCACGCGGTCCGGCGGCTGGCGCGTCGTGTCGCCGCGCTTCTTCTTGCTGGCAGCCGAGTCGGCGCCGATCACCGGCGCGAGGTCGGAGAACTGCAGCAGGTTCGACACGAGCTCACCCGACAGCTTCGGACGCGGCTCGCGCTGCGCCCACGTCAGCGTGCCGTGCAGATCGCTGCCGCCGACGCGCCCGTTGAAGTTCTCGTAGCGGAACGTGCTCGCGTCCTGCTTGATGTTGCCGATGAGGTGCCCCTCGGTCGCATACGGCGGCGTGTCGGGCAGCGTGATCCCGGTGAGCTGGTAGAGATGCGACATCGACGTGCCCTGCAGCCACAGTCGCAGGTCGAGCGCCGCCAGATGCATCGGATCGGTCAGCGTGCCGACGATCGCGAGCCGCGTGTCGCCGGCCTTCACGTCGGCCTGCAGCGGGAACGGCTGCGTCGCGTTCTCGATCGCCAGCACGCCGCCCACCTTGCCGGTGCCGGTGACCGGCACGTTCTTGTAGCGGCCGTCGAACTTCAGGCCGAACGCATAGGTCGGCCCGGACGGCTTCGCGGGCACGGTGGCGCCGGAGGTGGCCGATGCGCCGCTCGCGCCGGATGCGGACGCAACCGTCGATGCGGACGAAGCCGTATTCACCACGGACGCAGGCAGCACACCCGATGCGGACCCGGACGTCGATGCCGCGCTCGGGACCTGCGCCGCCGATGCGCGGGATGCATCCGACGCAGCCTCGGCGTTCGCCTTCGCGCTCAATTGCGCGGCGCCGCGCTTGCCGACGCGCTGGGCGGACGCCGCGCGCGACTTCTGTTCCTGCTCCTTCAGCACGTCGCCGAGCGGGATCGGCTGGCCGAGCGTATCGATCCCGATCGTCAGATCGGCCTGGGTGATCGCATCGCGATAGACGACGGTACCCTTCGCGAACCCGAAGCTGTCGAGCCGCACTTTCCACTTGTTCGGTTGCCCCGATTGCTTGAACTGGAAGGTCCACGTATTGCTGCCGTCCGCGCGCCGTTCGAGATCGACGGCAGGATTGACGACGTCGATCGAAGGGATGACGATTTCATGCGCCAGCAGCGGCAAGAGCGCGAGATCGAAGTGCGCGGCATCGAGCGTGACGAACTTGGGCGCCTGCGCCCAGTCGGGATTGCCGATCTCGAGTTGCGTGGCCGAGAAGCTCGGCCAGGGTATCCATGCACGCCAGCCGGTCTCGCCATCGGGACGACGCCAGCCGACCTTGATGTCGCCGTTGATCGCAAACGGGCGGCCGAGCGCGGTACTCACGTGTTCGTTGACCCACGGTTTCGCGCGGTTCCAGTCGAACGTGAAAATAAAGATGCCGGCCGCCGCGATGAGCACCGCGACGATACCGACGATCCATGCAGCCGATTTGCCGATGGTTCGGGCTAGCGTCATGGCGGTTCCGTTGTTGTTCTGAAGCGTTGCCGCACGATGCCGGGCCGCTTGCGTGGACGAACGGCGCACGACAACGGCGGTTTTTCAATAGGTATTATGGCGCACGACATGGCGGCCTTTCGGCGCCATTAACGCTTTTTTTCATTTGTGACATGACCTCCCCCACCGGCCTCATCGACGCGCAGCACATCACGCGGCGCGACGCCCGCAGCGGCAAGACGCTGCTCGCTCCGACCGATTTCAGCCTCGCCGCGGGATCGCGAATTGCTATCACCGGACCATCCGGGTCGGGCAAGAGCGTGCTGCTGCGCGCGCTCGCGCTGCTCGATCCGCTCGACGGCGGCCACCTCCTGTGGCGCAGCCGCCGGATCCGGCGCAGCGCGATTCCGCGCTATCGGCGCAGCATCGCCTATGTCCGCCAGCGCCCCGCGCAGATGGACGGCACCGTCGAATCGCAGTTGCGCTACCCGTACTCGCTCGCGATCTATCGCGACGTCGCGTTCGATCGTGCCCGCGCAGAAGCGCTCGCCGCGCAGGCCGGCCGCGGCGCCGATTTTCTCGACCAGCGCGCGAGCGACCTGTCCGGCGGCGAAGCGCAGATCACCGCGCTGCTGCGCGTGCTCCAGCTCGATCCCGACGTGCTGCTGCTCGACGAGCCGACCTCCGCGCTCGATCCCGAATCGGCGCGCGCGATCGAAGCGCTCGTCGGCGCGTGGTTCGACGCGGCGCCCGACGCCCGCGCGTACATGTGGATCTCGCACGATCCGGCCCAGGCCGCGCGGATCGGCACGATGCGGCTCGTGATGCAGGCGGGCGTGCTGCACGCGGCCGACCCGACGGAGGCCGCGCAATGAGCCCGACCTTGCAGGACTTGAGCCTCGTCGACGTCGGCATCGCGGCCGCGCTCGTCGCCGTCAACGGCGCGATCTCGGCGGCGCTGTCGCTTGGCCTCGGCCGCAAGCTCGCGCTCGCGGCGGTACGCACCGTCGTGCAGTTGCTCGCGATCGGCTACGTGCTCGGCTGGGTGTTCGGCCATCCGCACTGGTACGTCGTGCTGCCGCTCACCGCGCTGATGACGCTGATCGCCGGGTTCGCCGGCGCGGGGCGCGGCAAGCGCACATACCGCGGCCAGCGGATCGACAGCATCGCGTCGATCTGGTTCAGCAGCTGGTTCGTCGCGGCGGTCGGGCTGTTCGTCGTGATCCGCATCCATCCGTGGTTCGCGCCGCAATACGCGATCCCGATTCTCGGGATGATTCTCGGCAATACGCTGACGGGCGTGTCGCTCGGCGTCGAGCGGATGATGGAAGAACTCACCGCGCGCCGCGATCGCGTCGAGACCGCGCTCGCGCTGGGCGCGACGCGCTGGGAAGCCGCGCAGCACGCCGCGCGCCAGGCCGTGCGCGCCGGCATGCTGCCGACGCTGAACCAGATGGCGGTGGTCGGCGTCGTGAGCCTGCCGGGGATGATGACGGGCCAGGTGCTGGCCGGCCAGTCGCCGCTGCAGGCCGTGCGCTACCAGATCGTGATCATGTTCCTGATTGCCGCGGCGTCCGCGCTCGGCACCGTCGGCGCGGTGCTGATGACCTATCGCCGGCTGTTCTCGGCCGATCACCGCTTTCTCGCGTCGCGGCTCGAAGAGCGAACGCACTGACGCGCGGCGGCGGCACATCGGGCGATCGGCGCGATCAATGCGCGCCGCGTCGCTTGCCGATTGCCTGCCGAAGGGCGGCCGCGATATCCGCGTCGGGCGCGAGCCCGTCGACCGATGCGACGAGCCGCACCGCACGCGGCGTCGTCACATACGCCTGCGCGCCGACGTAGCCGCCGCTGCCGGCCGAGCGCGTGGTCACGACGAGCGCCTGCGGCGCGCGTGCGCCGAGGTCGGCCGTGTACGCATCGGCGACGGTACCGTCGCGCGCCTGCAACGTGCCGGTCACGTAATCGTCGGTATCGAAGCCCGGGGCGGCATGCGCGGTCGAATACACGCGCACCGCGTAGCTGCCGGTCGAGCACGGTTCGAGTGCGCCGCTGGATACCACCGCCACCTGCTGTCGCGACGGCAGCTCGACCTTCTTCACGAAACTGCACTCGTCGGCCGCATGAGCGTGCGCGGCGACGAACGCAATGGCGGACAGCAGCGCACGCATTCGAAGTTTCATCGGGGTGTCGTGACGGAAAGGAAAGAATGCGGGCGAGCATAACGTGACATCCGCATGACGTCACGCATCGCCGTTGCACGGTCGGCGCGCCGTACCGCGAAGCAGGTTGCGGAAACGCATGGCAACGGCGACGCGGCGCGATCTGCTCGCGTGCCGCCCTGCTCGTTCCGCCAATCGAACCGGTTGCGCGCGCACCGGACGAAACGCCGGCCCACGCGCGCCGCTCAATGCTTGATCGACACCGTCACCTTGGTGCCGTCGCTCATCGTCACGGTCTTCGACCCGCCGTTGGTCGGCAGCGACACCCACTTCACCTGGCTCACCGACACGACATCCGGACACTGCAGCGACTTGCCGCCGGCCGTCACGCTGCGCATGCCCTTCGGCGCGGCTGCCTGGAAGCTCAACTGCACGTTCGCGACACCCTTCGCGTCGACCGACGGCGCGAGCCGCACCTGGGTCTGCCGCACCATCGCGCCGTTCGCGTCGCGCGGCAGGTTGTCGGCGTTCGGGCAGCCGTCCGGCATCGCGACCGCGCCGCTCGGCGGCACCGACTTCCAGTTGAAATCGTCCGTCTCGCCCGAGCGGATCTTGCGGGTCTCCTGCGTATTGCCGAAGGTCTTCGAGTCGACCTTGACGGTGTATTCGAGTTGCCCCGTCCCGCCGCCCTTCAGGCTGCCCTTGACCGGCGGCGCCGCGAATACGCTCGCGCTGGCGCACACCGCCGCGAACACGACCGACCACGATGCGGCGACCGACAAGCTGCGTTGGCTCATGCTGACCTCCTTGTCATGCGGCGGCACGCGCGTGCCGCGCGGTTTTAGATGCATGATGCGTTGCCAGTCTACCGCCAAGCGGGGCGCAATGCGCCGCGAACGCATCGGGTGTTACCCCGCTTGCGTTCGCGGCGCCGCCACCTTACGCGCGCTGCCGGCTCAGAAGCCGCTCAGCACGAGCTTGCCGATCGCGCGCCCGCCCTCGAGCATCCGGTGCGCGCGCCGCACGTTCTCGGCATTGATCGCGCCGAGCCGTTCGCCGAGCGTCGTGCGCAGCGTGCCGCCGTCGACGAGCCGCGCGACCTCGCTCAGGATCTTGTGCTGCTCGATCATGTCCGGCGTCTCGAACATCGCGCGCGTGAACATGAACTCCCAGTGAAACGCGGCGCTCTTCGCCTTCAGCAATTCGACCGGCACCGGCTTCGCGTTCTCGACGATCGTGCAAATGCCGCCCTGCGGCCGGATGACTTCCGCCGCGGCCGGGAAATGATGGTCGGTATCGTTGAAGATCAGCACATAGTCGACGCTCGGATGCCCGGCCTCGCGCAATTGCGCCGGCAAATCGCCGAAATGGTCGACCACCGCATCCGCGCCGAGCGTGCGTACCCATTCGGCCGATGCCGGCCGCGACGCGGTCGCGATCACGTGCAGCTTGCCGAGCGTCTTCGCGAGCTGGATCGCGATCGAGCCCACGCCGCCCGCGCCGCCGATGATCAACACGGACTTGCCGGCGTCCGCGCCCTGCGGCGACACGCGCAACCGGTCGAACAGTGCTTCCCACGCGGTCAGCGCGGTGAGCGGCAGCGCGGCCGCCGCCGCGAAGTCAAGCGTGCGCGGCTTCAGCGCGGCGATCCGCTCGTCGACCGCGTGGAATTCGCTGTTCGCGCCGGGCCGCGTGATGCTGCCCGCGTAGAACACTTCGTCGCCGGGCCGGAACAGCGTGACGTCGGCGCCGACCGCGACGACCGTGCCGGCCGCATCCCAGCCGAGCACGCGCGGCGTCTCCTCGACCTGCGGCTTCGGCGCACGCACCTTGGTGTCGACCGGGTTCACGGAAATCGCATCGACTTTCACGAGCAGGTCGCGCGGGCCCGGCACGGGCTGCGGCAGTTCGACGTCGAGCAACGCTTGCGGGTCGTCGATCGGCAGATAACGGGTCAATCCAACGGCTTTCATCTCGATACTCCTTTCAGGGGATCCGGCAGGCTGCGGCGCAACCTCCATGCGTGCCATCGTAGGCAACCCGATCATTCGAGAAAACCGCTATATTTCCTGAAACATTTTCAGGAATTTCAGAATAATGTCGTCTGATCCGACGCCTGCTCCCATTCCCGCGCCCGACAAGCCGCTCGACCTGCTCGACGTCGCGCTGTTCGTGCGCGCGGCGCTGCTCGCGAACGTCAGCGCGGCCGGGCGCGAATTCGGCGTGTCGGCCGCGGTCGCGAGCGCGCGCATCGCCCAGCTCGAACGCCAGCTCGGCGCGCGGCTGCTGCACCGCACCACGCGCCGCATCAGCCTCACGCAGGACGGCGAAATCTTCATGGCGCGCGCCGACGCGCTGCTCGCGGCGGCCGACGCCGCGCGCGCGTCGGTCGGCCGCGGCCGCAGCGAGCCGTACGGGCGGCTGAAGGTGTCGATGTCGTCGTCGTTCGGCCGCCAGCACGTCGCGCCGGTGATCCCGGCGTTCCTGCGCCGCTACCCGTCCGTGTCGCTCGATTTGCGCCTGTCCGACGAGATCGTCGATCTGGTCGACGACGGCTACGACGTCGCGATCCGCCTCGGCGCACTGAAGGATTCGACGCTCGTCGCCCGCAAGCTCGCCACCAACCGCCGCGTACTGTGCTGCTCGCCCGCCTATCTCGCCGAACGCGGCATGCCGCGGCACCCGGCCGATCTGACGCAGCACGAGTGCGTGATCCTCGGCGACCAGCGCGACTGGTCGTTCGCGACGCCGCAGGGCCCGCTCACGGTGCGGGTCGGCGGCCGGCTCGTCGCGAGCAACGGCGAGGCGATCCGCGAAGCGCTCGTCGACGGCTTCGGGATCGCGATCAAATCGACCTGGGACGTCGGCCCGCTGCTCGCGAGCGGCGCGCTCGTCACCGTGCTCGACGACTATCCGTTCGCGGACGACGTCGCGATCTGGGCCGTCTATCCGAGCCGCGCGCACGTGCCGCTGAAAACGCTCGCGTTCATCGCGTTCCTGGCCGAGCATTTCGGCGATCCGCCGTACTGGGATCGCGCAAACGGGTGACCGCCGCCGTACCGCGCCCGGTTTCGCGCCGGCACCGGCCGCCACGCGCGACCAACCGGCTACAATGGCGCGTTCGCGACGCACTGGCCCGCAGCCGTACGGGGCCCGCGCGCGCAGGCGGCCACCCGTGGGCCGCGCACGTCATTCATTCGCTTCCCAACCACTCGTCATGACCCACAATCTCGTCATCCAGAGTCTTGCGCCGCTGTCGGACGCCCATCACAAACCGCTGCTCGCGCTGTCGCGCGGCACCCGCGTCGTGCAGACCGACGATCACGCGCTGCGCATCGAAAACGCGAGCCCGGCGCAACGCCTCGACATCGACGCGTACTGCGGCACGCATGCGCTCGACTTCGGCTTCGTCGAGGCCGGCCGCACGCTCGGCGATTTCGGGCTCGCGGTGATGGACATGGATTCGACGCTGATCACGATCGAATGCATCGACGAGATCGCCGATTTCTGCGGGCTGAAAACGCAGGTCGCGGAGATCACCGAAGCGGCGATGCGCGGCGAGATCCGCGATTTCAACGAAAGCCTCACGCGCCGCGTCGCGCTGCTGGCCGGGCTCGACGCGCACGCACTCGAGCGCGTGTACGAAGAACGGCTGCAACTGTCGCCGGGCGCCGAGACGATGCTGGCCGGCGTGAAGGCCGCCGGCCTGAAGACGCTGCTCGTGTCGGGCGGCTTCACGTTCTTCACCGAGCGGCTGAAAGCCCGCCTCGGCCTCGACTACGCGCATGCGAACACGCTCGAGATCGTCGACGGCAAGCTGACCGGCAAGGTGCTCGGCGAGATCGTCAACGCCGACGTGAAGGCGCGCCTGCTGCGCGACACGTGCGCGTCGCTCGGCCTCGAGCCGAGCCGCGCGATCGCGATGGGCGACGGGTCGAACGACCTGAAGATGATGGCCGAAGCCGGGCTGTCGGTCGCGTTCCACGCGAAGCCCGTCGTGCGCGATGCGGCCACCGTCGCATTCGACCATGTCGGCCTCGACGGGCTGCTGCGCCTGTTCTGATCCCGCGGCACCGTCAATGAAAAACGCCGGCGCGATGCGATATCGCGCCGGCGTTTCGCTTTTCTGCCGGACGTTGCCGGCGCGCAATCAGCCGAGCGTGGCCTGCATCGCCCGCTCGATGTCGGCGCGCAAATCCGCTTCGTCTTCCAGACCCACGTAGAAACGCACCAGCGTGCCGCGATGCGGCCAGTCCGGGCGCATCGACGCGACGTCGTAAGGCATCGCGAGGCTGCACGCGCCGCCCCAGCTCCAGCCGATCGCGAACAGCTCGAGCGACTCGACGAAACGGTCGATCTGCTCCGCGCTGTAGCGTGCGTCGAACACCACCGAGAACAGCCCGCCCGCGCCCGCGAAATCGCGCATGAACGACGCATGCCCCGGGCAGTCGGCGATCTGCGGGTGCAGCACCGTCGCGATCTCCGGCCGCGCCTTCAGCCACTGCGCGAGCGCGAGCGCGCTCTTGCTGTGCGCATCGAAGCGCACCTGCATGCTCGGCAGGCTGCGCAGCACGAGCGAGCAATCGTCGACCGATACGCCGATCCCGCAGCGCATCCGCGCGAGCTTCAGCTTCGCGTGCAGTTCCGCATTCGCGGTGATCGTCGCGCCCATCAGCACGTCGCTGCCGCCCGACTGATACTTGGTCAGCGCCTGCACCGAAATGTCGACGCCATGCGCGAACGGCTTGAACGCGAGCCCCGCCGAAAAGGTGTTGTCGATCGCGGTGACGATGCCGCGCGCCTTCGCGGCGGCCGCGATCGCCTGCACGTCGGGCACCTCCATCGTCACCGAGCCCGGCGCCTCGAGCCAGATCAACCGCGTGTTCGGCTGGATCAGCTCGGCGATGCCGGCGCCGATCAACGGATCGTAACCGCGCACGGTGATGCCGAAATCGTTCGCGAGCCAGTTGCCGAAATCGGCGTTCGGGCCGTACACGTTATGCGGAATCAGCACGTCGTCGCCCGCTTTCACGATCCCGAAGTAGACGTTCATGATCGCCGCGAGGCCCGACGGTTGCAGCAGCGCATGCGTGCCGCCTTCGATCTCGGCGAGCCGCTGCGCGAGCGCGAGCGACGTCGGCGTCGCGTGCAGCCCGTAGCGCCACTGGTTGTCGTCGTGCCAGACCAGCGCGCGCATCGTCGCGAGATCGGGGAACACGACCGTCGACGCGCGCGCGACCGGCGGCACGAACGAACGGAAGCCTTCCGGAATGACGTCGTCGGGTTGAACGATGCGGGTTTGCAGCGCGCGCTTGGGAGTGGATGCAGTCATGACTGGGGGCCGGGCACGAGGCCGTTCGGTTGCGGAATATGTCGTTAGAGTAGCCAAAATCGGCGCGCTTGGCCCGGTACAATGCGCGCCGCGCGCACCGAGCCAGCACGTGCTCAGTCGTCGGTACGCAGGTTGACGACGCCGCCCACCGTCTCGATTTCCTGCACCCGGCCGTCGCGCACCTGCAGCGCCGCGCGCTTGCCCGGCGCCAGATGCAGCACGACCGGCTGCGGGTCCGATTCGTCCGAGTTCATCCGGTCGGCCTTCAGGTCGCCCGTCGCGTCGAAGCGGCCGATCCACACGCCGGTGATGTTCGTGCCGTCGTTCGACTCTTCGATCTCGAGCGTATCGCCGTCCCGGTCGCCCGCGAGCAGCACGACTTCGCCCGTGTCGGCGAACTGGTATTCGCCGTGCACGCCTTCCTCGTCCGTCTTCGGGCCGAGATGCACGACGATCGGCCGATCGCCGAGCGTGCCTTCGTAGCGCGGCAGGCCGGCGAACTCGGGATTCGGCTTCAGCGGCCGCGCGGGCGCCGGTTCATCCTGCTGCACGGCCGGTGCGACCGCCTGCGCGGCGACCACCGTCGGCATCGCGATGCCCGCTGCCAGCGCACCCGCGACGACGAGCGCCCGTTGCCATTCCGAATATCGACCCACCTTGTGTTGCTCCTTGCTTCAGATTCGCCCGACCATCGCGGACCGCGCCGGGCCGCGACCCGGTTCCTGCATGACCGCGCAAACCCGCGCCGCGAATGCGCGGGCGGGCGCGTGTCGCGTCAGCCCTGCATCAGGCGTTCCACCGCGTCGCGATGCGGAATCGGCGCGACCGCACCGTAACCGGTCGTCGACAGCGCCGCCGCCGCGTTCGCATAACGCGCGGCCGCGAACGGATCGTCGCCCGCGACGATCCGCGCGACGAACGCGCCGCCGAAACAGTCGCCCGCGCCGGTCGCGTCGACGGCCTCGACCGCGAAGCCCGGCACGACGCGCCGTTCGTGCGGCGTCGCGACATACGCGCCTTCCTTGCCGAGTTTCAACGCGACGACCTGCGGCCCGTGTTCGAGCATCGCGTCGACGATCGCGTCGCGATCGTTCGCGCCCGTGAGCGCCGTGACGTCGTCCCAGCTCGGCAGGCAGATGTCCGTCTGCCGCAGCGCCTCGCGCATCACCGCACGGGCACGCGGCAGCGGCCACAGCTTCAGGCGCAGGTTCGTGTCGAAGCTGACCTTCGCGCCGCTGCGACGCGCATGGTCGATCGCCGCGAACGCCGCGTCGCACGCGGCCGTGCTGATCGCGAGACTGATGCCCGACAGGTGCACGGCCTTCGCGGCCGCGAGCGCGTCGAGCGGCAGGTCGGCCGTCGCGTAGCGGCTCGCCGCCGACCCCGCGCGCAGATAGTCGAACTGATGGCCGTCGGCGCCGTGCGTGACGAAATACACGCCGGTCGGTGCCGAGCGGTCGATCCGCACGTACGTCGTGTCGACCTGCTCCGACGCCCACATGTCGGCCAGCAGGCGGCCGAACGGATCGTCGCCGATCGCCGACACGAAGCCCGTCGATGCGCGCTGGCGCGCCGCCGCGATGCAGAAGTTCGACGTGTCGCCGCCGAAGCCCTGCAGGAATTCAGGACGCCCCGGCTGCGACTGGTTGAATTCGATCATCGCCTCGCCGAGCGCGAGGATCTCCGGGAATGCGGCGGCCATCGCTTACACCTCGCCCCACAGATCGTGGCCGTCGGCGCCCGTGATCTTCACGGACACGAAATCGCCGACCTTGTAGCGCTTCGATGCCTTCGCCGCCGGCTCGACGTAGACGACGCCGTCGATCTCCGGCGCATCGGCTGCCGTACGGCCGATGCCGCCTTCCGCGCTGACTTCGTCGATCAACACCTTGAGCGTCTTGCCGACCTTGCGCTGCATGCGCTTCGCCGACACTTCCTCCGCCACTTCCATGAAACGCGCGCGACGCTCCTCGCGAACCTCGTCCGGCAGCGCGCCATCCAGGTCGTTCGCGGTCGCGCCTTCGACCGGCGAATACGCGAAACAGCCGACGCGATCGAGTTCCGCTTCGCGGATGAAGTCGAGCAGCGTTTCGAACTGTGCTTCCGTCTCGCCGGGGAAGCCGGCGATGAAGGTGCTGCGGATCGTCAGGTCCGGGCAGATCTCGCGCCACTTCTGCACGCGCTCGAGCACCTTCTCAGCGTTCGCCGGCCGCTTCATGCGCTTCAGCACGTCCGGATGCGCGTGCTGGAACGGCACGTCGAGATACGGCAGCACGTGGCCCTTGAACGGGCCTTCGGCCATCAGCGGGATCACTTCGTCGACGCTCGGATACGGATACACGTAGTGCAGGCGCACCCACGCGCCGTACTGCGCGGCGAGTTCGCCGAGCGCGGCGACCAGGTCGGTCATCCGCGTCTTGATCGGCTTGCCGTTCCAGAAGCCGGTGCGGTACTTCACGTCGACGCCGTATGCGCTCGTGTCCTGCGAGATCACGAGCAGTTCCTTCACGCCCGACTTGAACAGGTTCTCGGCTTCCAGCATCACTTCGGCGACCGGCCGCGACACGAGGTCGCCGCGCATCGACGGGATGATGCAGAACGTGCAACGGTGGTTGCAGCCTTCGGAGATCTTCAGGTACGCGTAGTGACGCGGCGTGAGCTTGATGCCGGCCGCGGGCACGAGATCGACGAACGGGTCGTGCGGCTTCGGCAGGTGCGAATGCACGGCCTGCATCACCTCGCCCACCGCGTGGGGGCCGGTGACGGCGAGCACCTTCGGGTGGACTTCCTCGATCAGGTTCGAGCCGCTCGCGCTCGACTTCGCGCCGAGGCAGCCGGTGACGATCACCTTGCCGTTCTCGGTCAGCGCTTCGCCGATCGCGTCGAGGCTTTCCTGCACGGCTTCGTCGATGAAGCCGCAGGTGTTCACGACGACGAGGTCGGCGCCGTCGTAGCTGCCGGAGATTTCATAACCTTCGGCGCGCAGCTGCGTGATGATTTGTTCGGAATCGACGAGCGCCTTCGGGCACCCGAGGGATACGAACCCTACTTTGGGGGATTGGGACATCTGGAATGGGGGCGTGGCAGCAAAAGCGTGAGTTTACAGCGATTTAGGGTCCAGCGAGCCAAAATGAGCGGTTGGCGGCAGCACCCATCGGCAGTTCGAGCACGCTGCCCGCTGGGGGCCGACAACGAGATGGAGTTTTATATGACCCTATCACTTCGGGGAATCGGACACGAAGAGCAAGCGCGTGAAGGCGGCGATCCGCCGGCAGTGCCAGAGCTGGATCGCGGAGACGTGGCGCGCGCCGATCCGCGTCAGACGAGATCCGCATGGGGTAGAGCCGACAGTGGCGTCGGTCGCGCGCGCGAAATCCGGCCTGGGCCTTTCGCGAAGCTGCTCGGCGTGGGGTTGCGCACGTTCCAGCAGTACGAGCAGGGAGACCGCAACCTAACCGAACCTTCAGCGGTTTGATGTCTATGGGTGTCGGTGCAGTCGTCAGGGCATGGCTCCGCGCGAAATCGACAAGATCTTTCGTGCGCGGCTGCTCCGCTCGCGTCAGGCCACGCGTCAGGGCTCAACCCTGATCAGCGGGATTGTAACTCCAGATCACGAGTCCCCAATTCGTCGACTTGATGTCGGGAAATTTCTCCCCCTCCTTAAAATAGCGCCGCCCCTGTTCACTCCCGAGTGCCGGGCTAGTCCACCATCCACTCTGCGGTACCACGTCGCCGGGCCGGCCCTTCAGTCTCGACGAGGCGACCTTCTGGGCAGGCTCGCTCGAACCGATCACAACGGGACACCATTCGATGGCGCGCCCATTCTCCGCACTGCCCGCGGCAACCGCACGGCGGGCTTCCGGTATATCGTCGAACCGAGTCCGGTAGGTCGTCTCACCCTGCAGCACGTCACCGAATGTGCCACCAAGAAAGCGCACACCCGTCAGGTCCGCGCCCCTGAAGTCAACACCGCTCAGATCGCAATTCTCGAACGTGGCATCGATCAGCCGTGCGCCATCGAGCCGGGTTGCCGTCAGTCTGCACTCGACGAAACGGGCCGCCACGAAAGCGCATCGCGTCGTCGCGTTCCAGCGCCATTCGCTCTGCTCAGCGAGCATGCCGGAAAAATTGCATTCGATGAGCTCCGAAAAATTCAAACTGCTGTCGGACAGCGTCACGCCGGAGAGATCGCTATTGCTCAGCTTGGCATACTCGATGAACGATTGCCGGAATCGAGCATGGCGAAAATCAGCACCGTTTCCGTAGACCGGCAGCATCTGTGCCAAATGAAACCCGCATTCCTTGAAAGAGACACCGTCCAGGATCGCGTGTTGAAACCCTACTTCGTCGAACTGCGAGGCATCGAACACAGCAAAGCCGAGATGGCTGTAGCTCAGGTCCAGGTTCTCGAGTTTGCCGCCCGGCAACGGCGCCCCGCGCAGGTCGATCGTCGGCGAGCCATCCAGCATATGTGGCAGGGAGTCGCACAAAGGCACCCATTCATCCTCTGGCAACGCTTCCTTGATTGCGTCGAGCAGTTCTTTGTACTTCCCGATTTTCCATCGATCGCGCAATTCCCGCACGTCGGTGTCGTTCGTCAACATGCAATTTCTCCGGGCAAATATGTGATTACCGTGGCAGTTTACGCGCCATCAATCTTCCGCTTCGGCTCATCACCACTTCATACACCGCCTCCACCTGTTCCGGCTTGACTCTTCCCGGCACTGCAATTTCCACCTCGCCGTGCACGGCGTTACCGCCGAAACTGCCGTCGGGCTTACGCACCCGCCCCTCGAGTACGGCATTCACGTCGTAGCCCTTCACGTTCTTCAGTTCGATCACAAATCCGCCTTCGTCGGCCCACAAGATCGCGCCGGCCTGACCGTCGGGCGTCATCATCATGACCGTTGTGCCGCGAAACGCGCGATCGTGTGCGCCGCCCGCGTGTTCAACCAGATCGATATTGTTGCCTCGTCCCGGCAGACCTTCCGTATATATCTTTGCCGCGACCTCCTTGGCCGACAGCTGCGTATCGACGCCGAGCGTGGCTCGGTCGGCCCCGTGATACAACTTGTCGTAAAGCAGAGGCTTGATCTTGACACCGTTTACCACTGCATACTGCTCACCCGGCGTATGCACCTCCTCGATCTTCACATTCGGCTGACCAGTCGGCGGCGGCGGCACGTCCGGCTTCTCTTTGCGGGCCGGCGCGGAACCCGTCCTCGCGCTTCCATTGGTGCCGTCGGCACCGTGCGCCGCCGGATCACGAAGCGTCGCCCCTGGCGTGTCGTGGATCTCCTGCTTGGGCGGCGCGACGGCTTGTGGCTTCGTCGCTGTCACCCCTGCGGAGACCACGTGGCTGTCCTTTGGTGCCTCCTGCGCCAGCAACCGGTCGAGGCGCTGCTGCAACTCTGCCACGGCCCTCGGAATCTGCTGGATGCCTTCCTGCTGTACCGCGTAGAACCGCTGTTCCCACGTCGACAGCTTCTGGACCAGATTCTGGACCGACTCGAAATGATCCGCGATCTTGACATGAAACACTCGGGCTTCCAGAAGCTTGCCGCGTACTTCCTGCACGATGCCGATCAGCTTGCCCGTAGTCTGCTGAAGAATTTCGAGCAGCGACTTTTCATAGTTGGCAAACTTCACTCCCTTCAGAAACTCAAGAATGTTGCCTTTGATGAATTTGTTGAGAAAGCGGATCATTTCGGCTAGCTTTCCCGACTTTTCGATCAGCATCAGCATCACGGCGCGCAGCGCAGCCGCGAGTTCGTCACCCATGATGCCGGTGACCACCGCGCCGACGCCCGCGGCGACCGCACCGGCGGCGGCCATCACCAGCGGCAAGGCCAGGGCGATTAAGCACGCGCACAGCAGAATCCACTCGGACACTTCCTTGCGCCGCTCAGGGTGCGTGGAAAGACGGACTATGATGGCGACCGCATCGCGCGCGCTCGTGACGATAATGACGCCCGGCACGAAGTTCGCGAGCATTTCGGCAACGATCACGGAGAACGGTCGGTCTGGAACGAACTCGCCCAGCAGGAAATCCTTCAGCCAGTTGAAGGTGGCCGCCGCGTCGCCGAGCACTTCCTTCCAGATTGCGTCCAACAGGCCGCTGCTTGACGATTCGCTCATACTGTCCCGCTCCGATCAGGATCGTTGGAATTGCCTGCGTCGGCCACAGGCTTGGCCGTGACCTTTATCGACTGAAACAGACTCCAGTCGGAATCAGTCTTGATACCGACCTCCGACTTGGGTGGACTCTTGTCCGTCAGGTATTGGACTTTCGCGCTGGTGCCGGCAGGTACGCCACTGATCTTCGCGTAACCATCCGCATCCAGTACGCCGTGTTTGACAGAGCCGTCACTGAGCGTCGTTTTGTATTCCACGCCGGGACTGGGGCGCCCGTAGGGATCGACCAGGCGGAATTCCAAGTCGGTCGGGGCCGCTACGCCCTGGGGCAAGTGCGGCATGACGAAATTTGTGCTCGCTGGCCCCGCGAACGTATGTGACGCGCCCTTGATATCGATTTTTCCGGGAGCATGAATTTCGACATTTCCATCTTTGATCAGGATGTAGGCGCCACCGCTCGTCAGCAGAATTCCTTGGTCGGCCGCGATCTCGATCCGGTCCGTCGCCGATACAACCTTCACTGCTTTCTGCGCGGTCACCTCGATGTTGTCCGACTGCGCCTGGATCTCGACCTTGCCCTTGCCCGCAAACAGTTTTATTCCCGCGTTCTGCACGAAGAGGCTCAGTTTTTGCCCGACGCTCGCCAGTAGCGATTTGCCTATGGCGATGTGGGTACTCTGCCCGCTAACCAAGTTGACATGCTGGTCCGCACTCACGTGAACGGATTGATGTGTCGAGAGGCCGATGCTGGCCGGGCTGCCGAACAACATCACCGACTCTTTGAATGCACTCGCCGAGCCAGTGCCACCGCCCGCCGTGCGCCCGCCCGACGTTGGGCCCGACACACTGTCCTGAGTCGCATCGGTGAACGCACGCATGGCATCGCGGCCCGGTTTAAGCGATTCCGCCTGGTGCAGCTCGCTGATGCCCGACAGCGATTCGAGCAGGCTTTCCGCGTTCACAAGTTGCTGCTGCGTCTCACACACGTCGAGCGGCTGGCTCGTCGGCGATTTCGGATGCGTGGTCACGTATAGGCCACGGGTCGCGCGCACCGCACCATACGCGTCCGTGCGCAAGTCGAAGCCACTGCCGAGGTAGGCCCCGCGCGTGTTGCCCTCCTGATCGATTAGGTAACCCAGGTGCAGAATGCTGTTGCTAGAACTGCTCATCAACCGCACACGATTCTGCGAAGTGGCATCGTCCAGCGCCAGTTCGTTGAAACCGCTGCCGGCATACTCCTTCGAGCGGTACCCGGACAGAAGCCCGTTGCTGTGCCACTGCGGCTGGGTCACCCCGTTGTAAACGCGGCCCACGACCAGGGGCCGATCGCAATCACCGCCGACGTGATCGATCAGCACTTCTTCGCCGATCCGTGGGACATGGACACCCCCGTAACCGCCCCCGGTGTCGGACTGAACGACGCGCACCCAGCACGACGCGCTCTCGTCACCCTCGTTCACGCGATCCCAGACGAAGTGAACGCGGATCCGGTTCAACTCGTCGGTGTAAACCTCCTCGCCCGATGGGCCAACGACGACGGCCGTCTCCAGATGCATCTTCGGCTTCTCGTGCTCAAACAGGCTGCGGTACGGCACACTCGCGCGTTGCGCTTCGACCTCGACGAGGTAAAAGCCGACGGAGCCGTCGGCATGTGGCACCTGCAACGACGCATCGCCCGGGTGACTAGCTCGTGCGTCGGCGATATCGTCATGCAGGCTATACGGAAAATTCGACTCAAGAGTGATCGGCAGGTTGTTCTCGATCCACCAGGATGACTTGATCGTCGCGAACTCGCGCTGATCGACAGGATCGGTGTCGTGCACCGGATGGTCTGTCAGCACGAAACGCCGGCCCGCTTCAATTGCACGGAGTCCTCCTATACCGTGAAAGCGCTTCGCGCGCGACTCCCATTCCTCCATCCGAAAGCGAGATTGTGCGTCTCCGCGCTGCTGTTGCAGGTACGTGTATGCACCCGTGTATTCGTAGACTTCGAGTTGGTCCGGGACATTGCCTTGGCTCTCGATTGTCGGCACCGTCGTGCCCTTGGGGTTCGAGGGATCGGACGGGTTCTTGTAGTCGAAGGTTCGAGTAGTAAGGGTGACGCTTTGGAGCGTGCGCGTACCGGCCCACTGCGTGAACGCGTCGACCTCGGTCTTTGCGCCCCCGCGGTAAAACGAAATGCTCTTGGGCGACAGGTCCGGAAACGTATCCGGTCTATCGGTGATCACCAAGGTGTGCGATTTTCCGTCGTCGGCCTGCTCCCAGTAGCCGAACAGCCCCTCGCTCTCGAGCAGACGGTGCACGAAGTTCCAGTCGGTCTCGCTCTGCCGGGTGTATGAGCGGTTTGGGAACGACTGGGATAGCGTGAATCGAAACCGGCCACGAGCCTCGGGGTGCTGTTTCAGGACATCGGAAACGATGTCCTCGACCGTCTTGTCGATCCAGATCCTTTGGTCCCGCCGGAACTTCAGTATGTGCATCCACGCTTGCAGCGTGATTTGATACGTTGTGAGACCACCGTCGGCGCCCAGCCGGCGCGCGGTATAAACATAACCGTTGATTGGGCGATAGTCGCCACTCGCTTGCTGGATCCACAGGGTAACCGGCTGGGCGATGAGCCTCTTCAGCTCGATCGCGCTGTCAGTCGACACCACGTCCAGCGTAAAAATGTAGTCCCGGCCGACCGTCGAATGACCGATGGCCCGCTGCACCACAAGGGAGTTCGGTCCCAGAGGCGTATCGAGTTTCAACAACCGGTCCTGCTGAATCAGGCCACCGCGCAATGCAGCAGCCAAGTTCTGCACGTTCATTGTTAGCCTTTCATTATTATTACAGCGCTCTCGGATAGCGTCTGATTAATACTTGCTCAATTTTACCCGAGCCAAGGACAACCTTCATGTCGCGAGGTACGGTTGTGGGAGGGAACCAGTATCGAAGCCCATGAAATCGAGAACGGGCTAAATGCGGTCGGTTATTCCAAGCCCCGCTCGACCGCCATGAGCAGCCGATGCCAGCATACAGCCAGCGCCTCAACACTTCGCCAAACGGCCCGAGCCGCAACTCGATCACCGGCGCGCGCCGAGGCAAGCGCCAGTGCGGCCCCTTTCTCGGCAACCGGATGAAGTGACGGGGATCCAGCCGCACGCGTCGCTTCCCGACAATTCCGCCGGATCCGCCCTGTCGCTATGCGAAAATCGCAGCGTCCACTCTCTTCCATCTCTTCCATTACCCAACGGGACTCGCATGACCACCCACCTCACGATCGAATTCACCGAACACGCCGCAGAAGCCATCGGTGAGCAGACCAACACCAGCTTCTCCTACGACCAGGGCGCGCATGTCCCGCAGCCGGGCGACTTCGTCGAGCTCGAAAATTCGCGGCAGACGTTTCTCGTGATCGGCCGCGTGTTTTCGCTCAAGGCCAACTACAGCGCGGTCAAGCTCGTTCTCGATCTACCCCCGTCGGATAGCGAAGACTGACTCGATCCGACGCTTAATCCGGATACGTCGCTGCCGTCGGGCACCGTTTGAACCGGACCGCATCGTCGCCATCGCCGATCGGCCACAGCTCCGTACGGAGTTGCGGCCGACCGGTTGTCGGCGCAGGCGCGTGACTATCGCTATCGCCGCCCCCCCACGCACCTCACCCAGCCTGCGCGCCATCGTCATCGCACCCGGCGCCAGCGCCTCGCAGAGCGCCATCGGGCGAATCTTCCCGCCATCGGCCACAATCATCGCGCGATACTGACAAACGCACCGGTGGCCCAATCCTCGCTCCGGCTGCAGACACGCGCACGATGCTGCACGTGTAGCGCACCGAAACACGGATACGAAACGTGTGCGCCCCGCGCATCGCCCGGAACGAAATCGCAGCTCGCTTCGAAGCCCGCCAACGGGCCGCCCGTCTATTCCGCGAGCACTGGCGCTCGGCCCGCGCCAGCGCCAGCGCGATCAGCCCTTTGCCCGACCGATCGGCCCGCACGGCGACACGCTCGCCGATGGCCTTGCGCATTTCAGCGGTGATCATTCAAAAAATCCGGCCGCGCAAATAAAAAATAGAGAAATAAATTAAAAAAACCACAAACCAAACCACAACCAAAAATCGTCGATAAATTTATTTTGTTGCAACCATCCAATTACCACCGGCCCTTATTCGACCTCACAACACACAATTCACAAGAATAGTTTTAAACGCTCAACAATCCACAAAAATCATTTCCAAATCCGCCACCCCCATTCAACACCCGATTAATCTCCGATACATTTCACATCGATCAGACATCGGCACCTATTCGGCCAGCCAATACTGAACCGTGCATGACCCGCATCACAGCCCCAGCAATCCACTCATTCACCAAGGAAAGACCATGAGAAAACTCGCGGCCACCCTCGTTTGCGCCATGACGCTTGCAGCATCCTCGTACGCGTCCGCGGAATCGCTTTGCAAGGCAGGCAAGATCGACAAGATCGAAACCGATACGAGCGGCAACCTCCTCGTATCCATCAACGATGGCATTTACTCGTTCAGCGCCAAGGAAGTTTTTCCGATCATCTACTCGGCATTTTCCGAAAACAGAAATCTCTTTATTTACGGAAATAACTGCGCGAACGGATCGGCGGCAAGCCGCTTCGCGGTTCGATAAGCCGGCCGAAAATCCGGCCATCGGCATCTTCTACAATCAGCGCTTTATCTGATATTCGGCCGACCGGGCTTTGCCGGTCGGCCTTGTGCGTTTTATTTGCACTGAGGCGCTACGGCACGACGACGCCCATGCACGCGCGTGCGATGCCGCCGTGCGAACAATCGTTCCGCGACGCGGCCCGTTGCCGTCCCGAATGGGTCGTCCCAAACGGCCGTCCCGCACGATGCCGGCGCGACACTTTGCGCGTCCACGCCGGCTCGCCGCTTACTTCTTTTCGGGCTCCGGCGCGCCCGGCTGCTTGAACGGGAACGTGCTGAACATCGACTTCGCCTGGTTCTGCATCTGCTCCTGCATCTGCACGAACATGTTCTTCGACTGCTCGATGTAGCTCGTCATCATCCCTTGCATCATCGGCGCCTGCATGTTCATGAACTGCGACCAGACTTCCGGATTCATCGCGTTACCTTCGTAGAGGTTCTTCGATTGATCCGCGAGCTTGTTCTGGATGTCGATGAATGCCTGGATGTTCTTTTCCAGGTACGTGCCCATCATGCCCTGCATCGCATGACCGTAGAAACGGATGATCTGCGACAGCATCGACGACGAGAACATCGGCACGCCACCGCTTTCCTCTTCGAGGATGATCTGCAAGAGGATGCTGCGCGTCAGGTCTTCATTGGATTTCGCATCGACGACCTTGAAATCCTCCTGCTCCAGCACGAGCTGCTTCACGTCGGTCAGCGTAATGTACGTGCTTGTCTCGGTATCGTAGAGCCGGCGGTTCGGGTATTTCTTGATGAGCCGTTCGGCCGTCTTCTTTGTAGTAGTCATGTAACGCCTTTGAGTGCAGCGTAGCGCAAGTGACGAATCCCCGCCGCCCGAATCCGGGAGGCGGGGGCCTTCGGAAAACGCCCGGCTGCGCGGCCGTCCGGCTCGCGCAGCCCGGACGCTCAGCCCATGTGCAGGCCGCCGTTCAGCGAGAAGTCGGCGCCCGTCGCGAAGCCGGAATCGTTCGACGCGAGCCACGCGACGATCGAGCCGATTTCCTCCGGCCCGCCGAGACGCCGCACCGGAATCGTCGCGACGATCTTCTCCAGCACGTCCGGACGGATCGCCTTCACCATGTCGGTGCCGATGTAGCCCGGCGACACGGTGTTGACCGTCACGCCCTTCGTCGCGACTTCCTGCGCGAGCGACATCGTGAAGCCGTGAATACCGGCCTTCGCGGTCGAGTAGTTGGTCTGGCCGAATTGCCCCTTCTGGCCGTTCACCGACGAAATGTTGATGATGCGGCCCCAGCCACGTTCGACCATCCCGTCGATCACCTGCTTCGTCACGTTGAACAGGCTCGTCAGGTTGGTGTCGATCACGGCCGTCCAGTCTTCATGCGTCATCTTGCGGAACACGACGTCGCGCGTGATGCCCGCATTGTTGACCAGCACGTCGATCTCGCCGACCTCGGCCTTGACCTTGTCGAACGCTTCCTTGGTCGAGTCCCAGTCGCCGACGTTGCCTTCCGACGCGATGAAGTCGTACCCGAGCGCCTTCTGGTCCTCGAGCCATTTCACCCGGCGCGGCGAGTTCGGGCCACAACCTGCGACCACCTTGAAGCCGTCTTTCGACAGGCGCTGGCAGATGCTGGTGCCGATGCCGCCCATCCCGCCCGTTACGTACGCAATTCGCTGAGACATAAATCTCACTCCATTTTTTGGTTTCGAGAGCTGCCGGAGCCCCCTCTGACTTCACGTGACGCCGGCCGAAGCCGCAATCGGCCGGCGCACGAATTCGGTTCGCCAGTGGCGAACGGCCGGTGACGGAGGGCCGGTTACGGACGCTCGACCGCGAGCGCGACGCCCATCCCGCCGCCGATGCACAGCGACGCCAGCCCGCGCTTCGCGTCGCGCTTGAC